>NZ_JACSOG010000006.1:0-155200 GCF_014349195.1 Pseudoalteromonas sp. BZK2
GTCTGAACCTGTGATGCGGTAGCCTTCAAAAGCAAGTACTTCGGCAATACCACCCATGCCTGCGCCACCAATACCCACAAAGTGGATGGTGTCGATACGACGCATCGCAGGACGGGTGTTGTTTTCTTTCATCGTGCTTTCTTTCACTACTAATCTCTTCTATCTGCTAGTTGCTCACAGCGTTTTGCAACATTGGCTGTGGCATCTAAAATAGCAAGCTGTTTTGCTTTACTTGCCATTGTTGAAATTTTTTCTGGTGCATTTACGTAAGGCGTTAATAACTCAACAACCGCCGCTTGGTTAAACTCACTTTGCTGCATAATTAACGCAGCTTGCTCAGTCACTAAATACTTTGCATTGGCAGTTTGATGGTCATCCACAGCATGCGGAAAAGGCACAAATAAGGCCATTCTTCCGGCTGCAGCTATCTCACTCACCGTTAATGCACCAGCTCGGCAAATTACCAAATCAGCCCATTGATATGCGCTATCCATATCATCAATGAATTCAGCGACTTTACTATTTTCAGTTAACCCTAACTGTTGATAGCTGGCAGTCACATTCGGTTCATTATTTTTACCTGTTTGGTGCCATATATTAAGCGTTGTTAGCGCTGAAAGTTCACTGAATACAGCTGGTAAAGTATCATTAAGAACTTGCGCACCGAGTGAACCGCCAACTACTAGCACATTAATCGGTGTCGCTGTTTGCTTTACAGTGACATTAGCGACACTTGCTCTGACTGGGTTACCGACTACTTCACATTGTTCTTTTGCAAAAGCCGATGGAAAAGCAGCTAAAACTTTATTGGCAAACTTTGCTAGCCAACGATTACTCATGCCTGCAACAGCATTTTGCTCATGAATAACCAAAGGAATACCTAAGCTCTTTGCTGCTATGCCCGTAGGTCCAGTCACATAACCACCCATAGCTAAAACAACATCGGGCTTTTGTGCTTTTAAAATTTTGCGTGCTTGAAAAATGGCATTCATCACCATAAATGGTGCCTTGACCAAACGTTTAATACCATTGCCACGCACACCTTTCACATTGATAAAATCAATCTCAATGTTGTGCTTAGGTACTACCGTTGCTTCCATTCTGTCAGGCGTGCCAATCCAGCTAACCTGCCAGCCTTGCTGCTTTAAAAAATCAGCAACTGCAATACCCGGGAAAATATGACCACCAGTACCGCCTGCAACAACAAGTAATTTTTTACTCATCGCTTACCTCCTCGAGAGGTTGCCTGCTTAGTTGCCATTTTTGTCTCAAAATCTATTCGCAAAAGTACACCTGTTGCTATGGTCATAATTAATAAACTAGAGCCACCGTAAGAAACAAACGGCAGTGTTAAACCTTTGGTTGGCAAAATACCCGCACTTGCGCCAACATTTACCATGGTTTGAAACGCAAACCAGATACCAATAGCAAAAGCAAAATAGCCTTCGTACTCTTTGCCGCATTTCAATGCTTTTTGACCAATTAACAGGGCTCTGAATACAAACACAGCAAGCACAATCAAAATACTTAATACGCCAAAAAAGCCAAGCTCTTCACCAATCACTGCAAAGATAAAGTCATTATGTGCTTCAGGAAGATATTGCAGTTTTTGCACGCTATTTCCTAAGCCTTGACCAAACCAACCACCTTGACTGTATGCCATTAGCGATTGCACTAACTGATAACCTTTACCGAATGGATCTTCCCACGGCTCTAAAAAGCCAGTGACACGAGCCATACGGTATGGTTCAGCGATAATTAGCACTACCACGGCAGCAATACCCGTTAAAATAAGGCCAAAAAACTGCCATAACTTAGCCCCCGCTAAAAACAACAAACCAACTGTCGTCACAAACAGTACAACTACGGTCCCTAAATCTGGTTGCATCAAAATCAAAAATGCATACACACCAAATACAGCTAATGGCTTGAAGAAACCTTTTAAGTTCTCTTGTACTTCTTCACGTTTACGTACCAAGTAACCGGCAATATAGCTAAAGAAATACAACTTGGCGGCTTCAGCAACCTGAAAGCCAACTGGGCCAATAGGTATCCAACGCTTTGCACCGTTCACTTCACGGCCAACAATCAGCACTAAAACCAGCAAACCTAAACCCAGCAACAATAAATAGGCGTTACTGCGCTTCCACCAATCCATAGGCACATTTGTGGCAATCCAAAATAAGAAAAAGCCCATAATTAAGAACATGCCGTGGCGAATAATAATGTGATAAGGATTATCAAATAATCGCTCTGCTGTTGGCATAGAGGCACTGGTTACCATCACAAAGCCAACGCCAATCAACATCAACATGCAATACAATAACGGCACATCATAAAGCTGTGGCGATTGCTTTGGTGTTAATGCGTCACGGATGTCAGCAAATGCAATCATACTGCCTCCGCCAATACGCACTGCGCAAAATCATCACCACGTTGCATGTAATTGTTGTACATATCAATGCTGGCACATGCGGGTGCTAATAAAACGATATCGCCACTGCTGCTTAACTGTTTTGCTAGTTGCACAGCTTCATGCATGTTGGTGGTTAGGTGGCCTTTTTCGGTTAATGCTACGAGAGCTTTAGCATCCTTACCAAAACAAATAAGCGCTTTCACTTTGTTGTTTAAGTATGGTTTTAAGGCATCTAAATCAGCCCCCTTTGCATCACCACCGGCAATCACAACCAATTGCTTTGCTTGATCAGCTAAGCTTTCAATCGCTGCGATAGTTGCACCTACATTGGTCGCCTTTGAATCGTTAAAGTATTTCACTCCATTAATTTCAGCGACAAACTGGCAACGGTGTGCAAGCCCAGTAAAAGCACTAAACGCTTGCTGGTAATACTCTTTAGCAATATCAAACGGGCTCAGTAATGCCATCACCGCTAAAGCGTTTTGTTGATTGTGTGAACCAACAACATTTAAGCAGCTTGCTGGTAATACTGGTTTACCGTGTGCTGCAAAGTGTTGTTCGCCTTGATGTTCAACCAAGGCAAAATCTGCATTGGCGAGCGCAAAGCTTACTTGGGGCTGCTTTGCAGTGTGTGTTGCCACATCAATGGCATTAACTACAGCAAGCTCTGAGCCATTATAAATACTTTGTTTAGAGTCTATGTATGCTTGATAACTTGAATAACGATCGAGGTGGTCTTCACTCACATTC
The DNA here is from genome assembly GCF_014349195.1 of Pseudoalteromonas sp. BZK2. NCBI lineage: Bacteria > Pseudomonadati > Pseudomonadota > Gammaproteobacteria > Alteromonadales > Pseudoalteromonadaceae > Pseudoalteromonas > Pseudoalteromonas sp. BZK2. The sequence goes on from NZ_JACSOG010000006.1 coordinate 3,167, forward strand.
AACACACAGGCACTTTTCGCTTTTAAGCTATGCGTGGTATCAAGTTGAAAACTCGACAGCTCAAGTACATAGACATCATATTCTTGCGATAGTAAATCAAGTACCGCAGTACCAATGTTACCACCAAGGCCAACTTTATAACCGGCCGCTTTCAGTACTTCAAACGCCAATGTGACCACTGTCGACTTACCATTTGAACCTGTCACCGCGACAATTGGTTTATCGGTTAAACGGGCAAAAAGCTCAACGTCACCAATCACTTCAACACCAGCATCAATCGCTTTTGCTACAGCGGGTGTCGCGAGGCTTAAACCTGGGCTGATAATAATAATGTCATTGCAGGCTAAATCGGCCTGTTCTAAATCACCAAAGTGAGTCGTTAACTCACTAGCATGCTCATTTAGCCAATCAGCACCCGGCGGCGCTGTGCGGCTATCAACAACAATTGGCTTAATATTCTGAGATAATAAAAAACGCACAATGCCCAGACCGGTTACACCGAGTCCGAGCACTGAAATTTGTTTATTTTTAATCTCGTTAATAACTGTCATTTACCTGATCTTCAATGTCGCAAGGCCAGCAAGCACTAGCACGATTGAAATAATCCAAAAGCGCACAATTACGCGCGGCTCAGGCCACCCCTTTAATTCATAATGGTGGTGAATAGGCGCCATTCTAAAAATACGTTGACCACGTAATTTGTAAGAGCCTACTTGTAAAATCACCGACAATGCTTCCATTACAAACACACCACCCATGATGATAAGTACCAGTTCTTGACGAACAAGCACCGCAATAATACCCAGTGCACCACCAAGTGCTAATGAACCTACATCACCCATAAATACCTGTGCTGGGTAGGTGTTAAACCATAAGAAACCAAGTCCAGCTCCCACAATTGCTGTACACACAACCACAAGCTCACTGGCGAGCGGTAAATGCGGAATATGTAGGTAGCTTGAGAAATTAACGTTACCTGTTAAATAAGCAATAATAGCAAGTGCTGCCGCCACTAAAATGGTTGGCACAATCGCTAAACCATCAAGGCCATCTGTTAGGTTTACCGCGTTCGACGTACCTACAATTACAAAGTAAGTCATCACGATATAAAACAACCCTAGCTGTGGTAGCACGTCTTTAAAAAACGGCACAACTAACGAGGTTTCGCTGCCTTGCTGCGAGGTAAAATAAAGTGCGCTGGCAACCACTAACGCAATCACTGATTGCCAAAAGTATTTCCATTTAGCAATTAACCCTTTAGGGTCTTTGCGGATCACTTTACGGTAGTCATCAATAAAACCAACCACACCTAACGAGCCCACGACAAATAAGGTTGCCCAAACATATTTATTTGAAAGGTCTGCCCACAGTAATGTGCTGGTAAAAATCGCCCCTAAAATCAAAATGCCGCCCATAGTTGGCGTACCTTTTTTAGATAGGTGAGATTCTGGACCATCGTGACGAACCACCTGACCAATCTGCATTTTTTGCAATGCACGAATTAGCTTAGGACCAAAATAAAGTGAGATAAGTAGCGCTGTTAAAATACCTAAAATTGCGCGCAGCGTTAGGTAAGAAAAAACATTAAAGCCACTGTAATACTGTGTTAAATACTCGGCCAGCCAAACTAACATGACGATACTCCATTGTTGCCATTTTGCTGGCTATTTACTAAATCTGTGACCACGAGCTCCATACGAGAACTGCGCGAACCTTTTACAACAACTGTGGTTTTTTGCGTCGATTGAGCAAGTTCACTTTGTAATTGTTGTAATAATTGTTCACGGCTTGAGAAGTGGCGGTTTGGCTTTTCAAATACATCACTGGCTGATTTACTTAATACACCTAGACTATAAAGTTCATCAATGCCTTTTTGCTGTGCATATTCACCGACTTGTTGATGATAAAAACGTGCTTCTTCACCCAGCTCCCCCATATCACCTAACGCAAAAATACGACGCCCCGGCATATCACTTAATAAATCAATTGCTGCTTTAACCGATTGCACATTCGCGTTGTAGGTATCATCAATCACCGTCAATGAGTCTGACACTTTAAGGACGTTTACACGACCTTTAACTTCACCCATGGTTGCCAGCGCCGATGCGACACTTTCGAGGCTTACACCGAGCTCAGTTGTTAAGGCGGTGGCAATTAATGCATTAGCAATATTATGCTTGCCCGGTAATGCCAGAGTGACAGGTACTTTTTTATTTTTATTGCAAAGCACAAAAGAAGCACGGGCTTGTTCATCAAGCACCACATCTTCTGCCCAATAATCTAATTGTTGGCTAGTAGAAAAACGTTTTACATTGCGATTAGTTAACTTTTCAAGCCAAAAATCGGCATAATCGCTATCGCAATTGACGATAGCAACACCATCAGGCTTTAAGCCATCATAGATTTCGCCTTTGGCCGTTGCTACACCTTGTAATGAGCCAAAGCCCTCTAAGTGAGAAGCTGCAACATTACATACCACAGCAACATCAGGTTTCGTCATTGCAACGGTGTAAGCAATTTCACCAATGTGGTTTGCACCTAACTCAATCACCGCATATTGGTGTTGTGGTTCAAGGCGTAATAACGTGAGTGGTACGCCAATGTCATTATTAAAGTTGCCTTTTGTTGCTAGTACTTCACCATGACCAGATAAAATCGCCGCACACATTTCTTTTACGGTCGTTTTACCCACGCTACCAGTAATAGCAATTGTTTTCGGTGCAACCTGTGCCATCACAGCTGCGCCGATGTGACCTAGCGCAATACGTGTGTCACTAACCACAAACTGCACAATATCGACATTAACAGGGCGCGCTACAATAGCAGCTATCGCGCCTTTTTCTTTTGCTTGCGCAACAAATTTATGGCCATCAAAATTAGGCCCTTGTAGCGCTAAAAACACTTCACCGTCACACAAAGTACGGGTGTCAGTGTTAATATTTTTTACCGTTTGATTACCACCTTGGTAATCGGTTGCTAGAACTTTAGCTAGCCAATCAAAATCCATAGGGATCATAACTGCGCCCCTTGCGATTTTTCTTTTAATTGTTGTTGTACATATTGACGATCGCAGAAGTCGATTCGTTGGTCGCCAATAATTTGATAATCTTCGTGGCCTTTACCCGCAATAAGGATGACATCATCAGCACTCGCTTGCGAAATGGCATAACTAATAGCCTGCGCTCGGTCTGCTTCACAATGTGCGCGTTCAGGCTGCTTAAGCCCCGCAACTACATCAGCAATAATAGCGTCAGGGTCTTCACTTCTTGGGTTATCGCTGGTGACAATAATACGGTCTGCATTACCTTCAGCAGCTTTTGCCATCATCGGGCGTTTGCCTTTGTCTCTGTCACCACCACAGCCAAACACACAGCTAACGCCACCTGGAACGTGCTTTTGCAATGCTTGTAATGCCAGTGCTAATGCATCAGGAGTGTGGGCATAATCAACAATACAAGTCGGTTGACCTGGTGCACTAAATGCCTGCATGCGACCAGCAACAGGCTGCAAAGACTTACACCCTTCAACGAGTAAATCAAGTGGGTAACCCATACCTAATAAAGTGGCCATAGCAGCGGCTAAATTATATAAGTTAAACTCGCCAAACAGTGTGCAATTAACTTCGGCTAGCCCCCAGCTGGTATCAAACTTCGCCGAAATACCGCTGTTATCATAAGTTACATCGCTAAAATAAACAAAACGCGCATTTTCAGGCGTGAGGTTTTTATGGCCGTAACAAATTAGATTATTGAAGTCGTATTTTTCTAACCATGCTTCAACTTGCGCATCATCTTGATTAAGCACCACAAGCTTTGGCATATGGTCACGCATTAACATTAACTTGGCATCAGCGTAAGCATCCATGGTGCCGTGATAATCTAAGTGATCGCGTGTAAGATTAGTAAATACTGCTGCTTTAAACTGACAATTATCAACGCGATGCTGCACTAAACCATGAGATGAGACTTCCATGGCCACAACATCATTCTGCTCTGCGACAAGCTCAGATAAAATACGCTGTAAATCAACGCTCGATGGCGTGGTGTTTGCAAGCTCAGTTAGATTATCAGGATGCCCATAACCGAGCGTACCTATCACTGCTGCGCGTTTATGACAGTGCTGTGCTAAGTGCGCAATCATTGCTGTGGTTGTTGACTTGCCATTGGTGCCCGTCACACCCACTAAATCAAGCTGCTTTGATGGTTGCTGGTAAAAAGCTGCTGCAAGTGCTGGCAGCTTTTTCGCTAAATCGGTAACTAAGTAAAGTGGTTCAAACTCACTTTCGAACTCACATAAACGGTCAGCAATAACTGCCACCGCACCATTTTCAATGGCTTTGTCAATAAACTGTCCGCCATCAAGCTGATGGCCTTTAATGGCGACAAACACATCGCCAGCTTTTACATCTCGACTATCAAGACGTAGTTGGTTAACCAATAAACTATTGGCCTCAACATCAATTTGATTAAGAATCGGTTTTAAATCACGCATCGTTATCTTTGCCTTCTACGTACGCAACCGCATCTTTGTCCGGTGCAACGTTTAGAATTCTTAAGGCATTGGAGACAATCTCTGCAAATGCAGGGCCTGCCGTCGCACCGCCGTAATAAACATCTCCACCCGGTTCATTAATCATTACTACTACCGCTAAACGTGGGTTACTCGCTGGCGCAATACCAGCAAAATAGCCAACATATTCGTCACCATACCCGCCCACAGCGGCTTTTTTAGAGGTACCTGTTTTGGCAGCAGCACGATAGCCATCAACATGAACTTTTTGTGCAGTACCACCTTTTTCGAATACGCTTTCCATCATGTGAACAACCGCTTCAACGTCTTTTTGTTGGAAAATACGTTCACCCTCTGGTACTGACTCTTGTTTAAGAACTGTTAGCGGGCGCATAACGCCACCAGAGCCTAACATGGCATAAAAACGAGCCATTTGGGCGGTACTTACAGCTAAGTTATAACCAAATGATAATGCAGCAATTTCATGATCTGACCAGCGTCGATTTGGGTAAAATAAACCGCTGCTTTCACCAACCATGCCTGTACCACTATCACTGCCAAACCCCACCTTTTGGTAAAGCCCTACAAAATAGTCTTTTGGTACTTCTTGACTGACCTTAGTTACACCCATATTACTTGAATACTTTAAGATTTCTCTTAAGGTCATCTCACCATGGTTACGGGTATCTTGCACAAGGCTGCCACCCACACGCATCCAGCCAGGATAAGTATCAATAATTGAATCCGGTTGAATTGCGCCGTAGTCTAAACCAGCTAAAATGGCTAGTGGCTTAACAGTAGAGCCTGGCTCAAACAAATCGGTGATAGCACGGTTACGACGCTTATGCGGTGCGGCATCATTCAAGTTATTAGGGTTAAACGATGGGCTATTCACCATAGCTAATACTTCGCCGGTTTTTACATCAACAACCATGGCTGAACCCGAAGTAGCTTTATAGGTTAGAACTGCTGATTTTACTGCTTTATAAGCAATCGCTTGAATGCGCTGATCAATACTTAAATGAATGTTTTCAGGCTCAACACGTTCACGCTCATCAAGCACTTCTACTTCACGGCCTTGGGCATCTTTACGAATGGTGCGCTGACCTTCAACACCCGTTAACGCCTTTTCGTAAAGCTTTTCGATTCCCTCAATACCATGACCATCAATGTTAGTAAATCCAATAACATGGGCTGTTACTTCACCGGCAGGGTAATAACGTTTTGACTCATCAAGTAAGTGGATACCTGGTAAACGAAGATCACCAATATAGTTAGCAACAGCAGGGGTAACCTGACGTTTTAAGTAGACAAAACGACGCTTTGGATTATCACGAAGGCGAGAGTTAACTTTACTTGGGTCAATACGTAATACATCCGCAAGTTCACGCCAGCGAATATCATTATTGTAATAAGCGGCAATACGTTTATCTAACTCAACCGTATTTTCAGCCAGTGCTTGTTGATCTTCACCATTTTTTCTAGCTTGACGCAGTACCTTACTGATCAGTGATTTATGCAGCGCTTTCGGATCCGCATACACACTTACCACAGGTACGCTGACCGCCAACTCTTTGCCATTGCGATCGAAGATCATGCCACGTTGCACATGTTGTTTTTCAACACGCACAGTTCGTTTATCACTTTCAGAACGCGCTTTATCTGGTTCAATAACCTGTAAAAAAGCGGCACGCGCAACCAGCGTCATAAAGACTAAAAACACCACTGAGCACACCAGCAAAAAACGCCATGTGATTAAGGTATTTGTTGGCTTTTTCCCTCTGCTTCTCATCGCAGTATTACCACCTGTTCGTCTTGGCTAGTTGGCCGTTTCATTTCTAATTGCATAGTCGCGACTTCTTCAATGCGCGCATGCTGTGAATAAAACTCTTCTTCTACGAGCAAGTAACGCCACTCAAGATCGAGCTCATCACGCTCTTGCAATAATTTGTCTTGTTCAATCAATTGCTGACGCGCTAGATGCGTCACCTGAACCACACTCAAACTAGATGCGAGGATCACAACCAACAAGGCCAAGATCAGCTTATTAGCTCCTAGGCCTTTGAAAATTTCTGTAAATAAATTTGGTTGGCGATGTGTCGCTTTAGCTTTCATTACAACCTCTGCGCAACCCTTAACACTGAACTACGTGAACGCGGATTTGCTTCAATCTCCGCCTTACTCGGCTTAATGGCTTTACCCACTGCCTTTAACGTCAGGTTTTTGTTTATTTGTGCGTCCGTCAAAGGCAGACCTCTGGGTATCGCCTCTCCCTTACTCTGTTTTTTAATAAACTGCTTAACAATGCGATCTTCTAACGAGTGGAACGAAATAACCACTAAACGTCCCCCTGGTTTTAAAACCTCAACAGCGGCTTGCAATGCAGTTTGAATTTCTTCAAGCTCACTATTGATATAAATACGGATCGCTTGGAATGTGCGTGTAGCTGGGTGTTTGTGCTTATCTTTAACTGGCACAGCTTCATCGACTAAATCAGCAAGCTGCTTAGTACTTGTGATTGCAGTGTGCTCACGTGTTTCAATGATCTTATGAGCAATTCGACGACCAAATTTTTCTTCGCCATAGGTTTTAATCACATGCGTGATATCTTCTAGTTCAGCTTCAGCTAGCCATTGTGCAGCACTGCGACCACTGGTTGGATCCATACGCATATCAAGTGGGCCATCTTTCATAAAACTAAAACCGCGTTCAGCATCATCAAGCTGTGGTGAAGAAACACCGATATCCAACAAAATACCGTCAACTTTACCGATTAAATCGTTATCTTCAGCAACCGCTTTTAAGTTTGAAAAACGAGTGTGAGCAATTGAAAAACGCGCATCATCGGCAAATTTTTCGGCGGCTTTAATAGCTTGTGGATCCTGATCAATCGCCTGTAAGCGACCTTGTTCACTTAAACGCGCAAGAATTTGCCCCGAGTGCCCACCGCGACCAAATGTGCCATCCATGTAAATGCCTTCAGGTTTAATATCCAAAGCATCTATGGTTTCGTCCATCAGTACAGAGACATGTTCAAATTGCGCTGTCATTAGCTATTATTTGCCTTTTTCTTTGTGTCGTTAGAGTGAGAAGTTATCGAACTCAGGATTCGCCTCAAAATCGCCTAGGCGTTCAATTTCAGTATCTTGGCGCATTTGTTCATGCCAACGATCTTCATCCCAAATTTCGAACTTGTTCATCAAGCCAACCAACATGATTTTTTTTCCTAGTTCTGCATGGGCTCTTAACGAAGGTGCCAGCAAAATTCGGCCATTTTTATCTAATTGATATTCAGTGGCATTGCCGAGCAACATTCGTTGCATGCGGCGAGCGCGTGGATTCATATTTGAAATTTTTAATAGTCGCTCTTCTATTTCAAGCCACTCGGCTAACGGGTATAACCACAAGCAGGGCTCGTTTAAAGCAACAGTGCAAATAACCGTTCCCTGATCTTCAGACAAGATCGCATCTCGGTACTTAGTTGGTACCGCAAAACGTCCTTTATCATCCAAACTCAGTGAGCTCGCACCCCGAAACATAACATGCCTTAAATTAGGTTATTTATTGTAACTGACTATCTCTGATCCAATTTGATCCACTAAAAACCACTTTTTACCACAGTGCTCCAGTTTAGGGCTTGACAAGCTATTTTGTCAAGTAACTAGATCATCTTCAGTGCCTTCTAAAGCCAGAAAAAATAAGGCCTCAAGCAAAGCCTCTGAATTACGTGGGAAAAAGTGGAAAACATAGAAAAAAATTTTTTTTCCAATTTTATTGGCAATCTAATGGGGAAAAATGGTTAATGAATAACCAATGAACAATTACAAAATTATCTTATTCTGTAATTTTTACTTAATCACCCTGCAAGAGTTACGAAAAACCACTAACCAAGAACGCAATAAAAAGAATAAACAACTGAAAATTATTGATTTTATATTTTGGTATGAAGGTTGCGATGAGTTAATCACCAATTAAATGGCAATTTTTAAGGAATGATTATGACTACCGCAACTTCAAAATCGAATTCAAGCACGGCAGCAAGTAACAGTGCAAACTCGAACGCGGCTCAAGTAGAGGCGCCATTCACAGAAAAAGCGACAGAGGCAGCTCACCACGCAGTAGATGCATTATCAACACGCGCAGCTAGTGCTGAACATAGTGTACGTCAGGGTGCATCTAGCTCTGCTCAAACGCTTTCGGAAAAGCAAGCAATAGCACGCGCTAAAATTAATGAATACAGTGGTAAAACTCGTAAACTTGCATCAGAAAACCCACTTGCAACAGCAGGTATTGCATTTGCTGCAGGCATGTTAGTAACTGCACTTATTCGTCGTAAGTAATTGTTATGCAAACTTCTCAATCTACAGATGAGAAAACGCAAGATGCCACTGATCAGCCATTAAACGCTGATCAGTGGCAAGATCACCTTGCTAAATTATCTGACTACGGCAAACAGCTATACATTGACTATCGCAAACAAACTGGGACTTGCAAAAAGCTTGCAGCTGCTGAGTGGCGCTTATCAACACGTTCACTCGCCTTAACTATTATATTACTTGTCTGTTTTGCCGGTGGTTTAGTGTTACTTTGGGCTGGTTTACTTGCTACTGTCGGTATCGCGATATTCAGCTTTAGCCAATCATTGTGGTTAGCCGCTATTTCACTGATTGCATTACAATTGCTTTGTCTTGCATGGCTTTGGAAGAACATTGGTTATGTCAGCAGTAAAATAGGTTTTGATCATACGCTAAAAAGTATTCGTCAATTATTGAATATTAGTAAGGATGAATGATGTTAATTGATTATTTTATTAATAAACCGCAACACAGAGTAACTAAGCTAAGCCAGCAAATGGATTTACAAGATGAGCTTAAACGTCAACACCATCAAGCGTTCAAATACCGTTTAAAACGCTTTGCGGTAAGTAAAGTGGGTGTTGCCAGTGCCTTCACTGCGGGTATGGGTTATGAAGCACTTAATAACTCAGACCACAAGGACAGTAAACTAAAACAAGTCAGCCGCTTCAGCTGGTTACTGCGTTTGTTGTGATCATTATCATGTAATGTTTGCTTTTTACTTCTCTTTGCCACCTATTTTCATTACCTTAAACACAAACGAGCAATTTGTGAGGATGTAAGGTGAAGAAAAGGATTGTACTAACTGGTGGCCCTGGCGGTGGTAAAACAACAGCCATCGATCTATTAAGACGTGAATTCTCTAATCAAATTGTTGTTGTACCAGAATCTGCGACCATGCTGTTCAGCGGTGGTATAGAACGTGGTGATGCAACTCACCTGATCAAAGCTCACCAACAAGCTATCTTCAGCTTACAAAAACACCTTGAACATATTCAACGAACCATGCACCCAGATCGTTTAATGCTTTGCGATCGTGGTAGCTTAGATGGACTTGCCTACTGGCCCGGTGAGCAAGATGAGTTTTTTGAGTATCTGAATACCAACCTACATACCGAGCTTAATCAATATGATGCAGTGATCTTTTTTGAAACAGCAGCGAAGTCTGGGCAAAGTATTCATTCTAATAACCCAGTCAGAAACGAGTCTGATCAGCAAGCCATATTGCTTGATGACAAACTGCAAGCAGTTTGGTCTCAGCACCCTAATTTTAATTTAGTGAAAAGTTCTGAGTCATTTATTCAAAAGGTGATGTTTGGCATCGACACTATCCGCAAGGTCATGGATAGTTATAACTAACAGTTCAATCAAGTCATTAAACTGTTAGTTATCAAGGTTTATTAACCACGGTTATGAGGCCGAGCGTAGTCTATATCAGGCCCTTTTGGCACAACTTGAGTTGGGTTGATCATGGTGTGGCTAAAATAGTAATGACGTTTTATATGATAAAAATCAACGGTCTTACTTACACCTTCAATTTGATATAACTCACGTAAATAGTTGCTGATCGCCGGATAGCTTTCGATAGTACGCAAATTACATTTAAAGTGGCCCACATAAACACTGTCGAAGCGAATTAAAGTAGTAAATAAACGCCAGTCGGCCTCAGTCGGTGTGTCCCCCACTAAATAACGATTAGCTGATAATCGTTGCTCAATTTTATCTAGAGCGGCAAAGAGATTATCAAAGGCTTCCGTGTAAGCTTCTTGCGTTGTCGCAAAGCCTGCACGATACACCCCATTATTAATGTTGTGATAAACAAACTCATTAACTTCATCAATTTCAGAACGTAACGATTGCGGATAAAAGTCGCGTTCATTACCTGTTAGGGAATTAAACGCGCAATTAAACATTCTGATAATTTCAGCAGATTCGTTGCTAACAATACGCTGCGTTTTTTTATCCCAAAGCACGGGAACCGTAACACGACCAGAGTAATCGGCTTTGTTACGCGTATAAATTTGATGCATAAAGTCGCTATCGAAAAGTGCATCACCGGTGCTGTGATTGTCTTTATCAAAGGTCCAGCCATGCTCTAACATGTCAGGGCTTACAATCGACACACTGATATAATCTTCAAGACCTTTTAAATGGCGAAAAATCAAAGTGCGATGAGCCCACGGGCAAGCTAAAGAGACATAAAGGTGGTAACGATCTTTCTCAGCTTTAAAGCCCGCATCACCGCTTTGCCCTGCACTACCATCTGCTGTAACCCAGTTGCGTAACTGGGCTGCCTCACGTTTGAACTCACCTTGATTGTTATCGGTGTCGTACCATTTATCTTGCCATTGGCCATTTACTAGTAATCCCACAATAACCTCCTATAGTGTGCCAAATTTACCTAGCTGATAGTCACGTACTGCTTGTTGTAACTCAGCTTGGGTTGTCATTACAAACGGGCCCATATGAGCGATTGGTTGCTTAAGCGGCTCACCGGCTAGAATTAACGCCCCTGCACCCGTTTGCGAGTTAAACTCAATGTCACTGCCAGGCTCTAAAATCAATAAGCTACCTGCTTTAACTGGTCCGCCCTGTTCAGTATGAATTTCTCCGGTATGGATATAGATCATCACCTTCGTTTGTGTAAGCGGTGTATGGTAAAACTGCGTGCCAGCCGGTAAAGTCACATCAGCAAGCATGCCATCAGCGGCGAGATCTTGTAGGCTAGAGTCCTGCTTTTCACCGGCAAATTGCCAGCTTCCAGCTAATGCTTTTAGCTCAACACCTTGCTCATTTTGAGTCGTTGGTGCTGGCGCTTCAGTGGTATCTTGATATCGCGGCGCTCTTAGCTTCTCGGCACTTGGCATATTTAACCAAATCTGAAAGCCATGCATACCTTCTTTAGCATCTGCTAATGGCATTTCACTGTGGATCACACCAAAACCGGTACTCATCCACTGCACATCGCCAGCACGAATTGCTTTTTTGTTACCCATTTGATCTTGGTGCTCAAAGCCACCTTTAATGATATAAGTAAAGGTTTCGATACCACGGTGAGGGTGCGCAGGAAAGCCGCCCATAAAATCACTATGATCATCGGATTTAAGCTCATCGATCATTAAGAAAGGGTCTAAGTACTTGCCATCAAAACCTGGAATACGGCTGATGTTTACGCCATCACCATCTTGTGTGGCATGGCTATTTAATTGTTGAATCACTTTCATAACTTTACTCCCGTAAATTGTATGAAGTGATTTTAGGCGCTATTTTAACTAACAACCATGAGTAAAATAAGCATATAACGTTCTGTAAAAGCGAATACTAAAGAGGTTCTTTATCATCGCTCTGCGTTATTTCATGCTCAGTTTGGAAGATTTGGCAAAGTTAAATAAAAAGTGGTGCCTGTCTGTTCTTCAGATTCGAAACTAATCGAGCCCTTTAATTTTTGCGTAACTAAATTCATAACAGCATAAAGCCCTAGACCAGTATTTTTTTGGACACGCTTAGTAGTAAAAAAAGGATCAAATATTTTATCTTGAATATCTTCGCTTATGCCGCAGCCATTGTCTTTAACACTTATAAAAACATTATTATGTTTAAAACTTGCTGAAACTTCTATTTTTGCGCCTTCAATCTGCCCATCAAACGCATGAAAAAAAACATTTGAAAACAAGTTTGTCATAACGTGATTAAATGTTCCTGGGTAACTTTGAATTTTTAAATCATCGGGTATGTTAAAAATCACCTCAACATTTTTATTTTTAGAATCTGACTTAAACGACATCACAATATCATGCAGATGCGGATTCAAGTTAATTACCCTTAATTCATCACAATGCTGATCAGCGGCAATTTGTTTAAAGCTTGTTATCAATTCAACTAATCGATCTAAATTAGAATGAAGTAATAAGCTAATTTCTTCTGAAGTATGTACATATTTTTCAAGTGAGCCTTTACTAACGCGTTTATCAGCTAGCACTTTTCCCATCTTTTTATTTTCATCTTCAAGGTAACTGACAGCTGTTATACATATACCTACAGGCGTGTTGACTTCATGTGCTACCCCAACAACTAGACGACCTAGTGCTGCTGTTTTTTCTGCTTCCATTAAGTATTTTTGAGTCTTTGCCATTAAATCCATAGATTCTTTAAGCTGCACGTTTTTCTCAGTCAAAGAAGATGTTTTTTCTGCCACTTCAGCTTCAAGTGAAGACACATATAAATGATTAAGTGATTTGCGCAAACGGCCGATAAAATACAGCACAATTAAAATGGTAATAAAGCAGCAAAAAGAGAAAAGCGACATCAAGTAGTGATCTCGCGTCGCGATATCAAGGTTTTGTTCGGTTCGATAATCTAACATAAACAAAAAGTTATTAATGTGACTCATTATTTCTGACTTTGCCAAAAAGTAATCATCACTATACAAACTCAGAATCGCGTCAATTTGCTCCTTTTCCATATTCTCGTCAGGTTTATTTGCTAAAGTTTGAAAAGCAGCGTACTCAATTTTTGTTAAATCATTTGATGCTTTTTCTGCAAGCCGGATTTGTTGCATCTCCTCATCTGTTATACCAATGGAATTTAGCATAGCTTGGAGTGATTTTTTTTCACCGTCAGGAAATGGAGCCTTACCATTATGAGGCATTAACATATCCCAATAAACACGGTGATAATCTTCTGGACGTGGAGCTTCACCATTGCGAATAGCTAGAATTTGGTTAAAAAAGTCTAAAAATTTAGTATTGCCTGTTACCGTATAAGCCCTTGCCATTAAACTTAATTGATCTGAACTTTGTCTGACTTGCTCAGCCAAAATATAAGACTGATATCTAACTTTAGTTTCAGCCTCTATGGTTTTTAAACTGCCATACATTAAATAAACTGACAAAGCCGTTAACCCAGCTAGAATTACAGCAACCAAATTAAGTAAAGATAAACGCTTAATATTAAGTTGGAGCTCTTTTTGCATTTCATGACCTATAAATATGATTACAGCTAGAGATCGCAGATTTAACTTTCTGACCTACTGATACGTAAAATCACAGTACGAGTCATAAAAACCAAAATCGAACTTTAGGATTAAATATTTAATAGAAGTCAATTCTAAAAATGTCAATTAGGGCCTAGGGGTTACCTTAAGTCTAGGAGTAACTCGACTGCGTCTTATTGCTCATTTTCTCGTTGTTTAATTGTCAATCTATCGGCCACGATCGCGCCGCGTTTCCCTACAGCTTTTTCTGGCCCAATAGTGCTATCAACTAGAGTTTGTTGCTCTGTACTGGCATTGATAGCCGCACCAAAAATGATGATATATGCGCTGATATAAAGCCACATCAACATGATCACCACACCACCTAGCGATCCATAGGTTTCGTTATAACTAGCAAATTGAGATACATAATATGAAAAACCAATTGATGCGATGATCCACATTAACGTAGCAAGTATTGAGCCCGGCGTGATCCAGCGCCATTTAGCTGGAGTTCGATGAGGCGCATAACGATATAAAAACGCTAAAGCGAGATTAAAAATAATGGCTAACAATGGCCAAGTAATGAGCTGAATCATTAAGTCGATAAGCTCTGTTAAGCCAACTAAGTTGAGTACAATCGGTAAGACACCAATGATCAATAATGCCACCAGCGCAACTACAATAGCACCCAAAGAAAATAAAAAACGCACCACTAATGCCATAAAGAACTGACGCTTATTACGCTGATGATAAGTAATATTACAGGCGGTAATAAGTGCTTGGCAGCCTTTACTGCTACTCCAAATAGTTAATAGCAAGGTACCTATGGCACTTGCACTCAATACCTTATTTGACTGCTGAGTGATATCGCTAACTTGAAGCAAAATGATGTCACGACTACTTGCAGGTAATATCGCAATCACCTTATCTAACTGATCATGGATATCTGTGGGAGAAGCAAAATAGGCATATACGGATACAATAGCTGCCAAAGCAGGAAAAATAGCTAAAAGAGCATAAAATGCCACGCCTGCTGCTACAAAAGATAAATTGTCTTGTGATAGGTTGTGATAAACCCGTTTACAGATATCCCACCAACCTCGAATTGGGATTTCCATCGGTGAACGAGCTTGAAAACCGCGGTTACCATTCGCCATAAGTGACCCAAAGAATGACTGTGAAAAGTACAATGCTGCAAACAACTTGCCAGTAATTATGGCGCCTGAATTGCATTGAACTAAACTTATTGAAGCAACTTAAAGATCCATGGAGCGGTGCAATGAGTTATTATTTACTTACTGAAAATCAACTAGCTAACGTTTTAAAAGCATCAATTTCCATAGCATCTCAAACAGTTTCTGAAAGCTTATCTTGGCAAGACTTAAACTTTCAAATTACGCAGTTTTTACATACTGCATGGCAAATGTTACCTGCACTGACACTTGGTATTGCGGCCATCATTATCTGTTACTTGTTGGCCCGCCCTTTATCTTATCTATTAATAAAACCACTTGGCTTTGTGAGCGAAAGCAAACTTTTACATGTGGTGACTAGGCGCTTTTTTAGCATTATTATTATCTTGTTTGGCGTGTACTTATTTTTACGTCTTGCAGGGCTAACCAGCTTTGCTGTGGCTATTATGAGTGGCACTGGCTTAGTTGGGCTTATTTTAGGTTTTGCTTTTCGCGATATCGCCGAAAACTTTATCTCAAGTATGCTACTTAGCGTGCAGCGCCCTTTTCGTATTGATGATGTTATTGAAGTAGATGGTCGTTTAGGAGTAGTTAAAAAGGTTACGGCGCGCGCCACCACCTTGGTTGACTTTGACGGTAATCATATTCAAATTCCCAATGCGACCGTATATAAAAGCGTTATTAAAAACCTCACCGCAAACCCAAAAATGCGGGGCCACTTTAATGTTGGCATTGGCTACGATAATGACATTCGCTATGCCCAACAATTAGCAATGAAAGTGGTTAATCAAAACCCTGCTGTTATTAATGATCCGCCAAGCCAAGTACTTATTAATTCATTAGGCTCAGCGACTCTTAATCTAACCATTTATTTTTGGGTAAATAGTAACGAACACAGTACTATCAAAGTGGCCTCACAATTAATGCGAGAGCTGGTCAATACCTATTTAGCAGAGCAAATAAGCATGCCGGATGATGCTCGCGAGCGAATTATTTTAAATAGCGAAAACGATACCGAACAGCCAAACAATAATGTAAGCGCAGAGCTAAAAACAGCAAAATCACTCGACGACCATAGCCTTGATGATGTTAGCAGTGATGCCGATGATATCCGCGAACAAGCAGATCAATCTCGCGACCCAGAGCAAGGTAATAACATTATTTGAGACAAAGATTATCAGGCTTCGTCTTTGGGTTTATCTTGCATTGCACGTTTAAACCCTTTAATTGATGTCCCTAAGTCACCACCGATCCGTGACAGTTTTTTTGTGCCAAATAAAAGCACCACAATTGCGGCAATAATAGCTAATTGCCAAACACTTATTCCTGCCATAATAACCTCCTTAAGGTTTAGGTAATTTGTCAGTATGCTACTAGCTCTAAACAGTGATTACGTCGATCCCCAAAGCAACCAATGACTCAACAAATTCAGCTGGCATGTTTTTATCGGTTACTAGCACATCGATTGATTTTAGTGGTAATACATTATACAAAGCCCGTTTACCAAATTTACTTGAATCAGTTACAGCAATCACTTGATCTGCACGTGTGCACATTGTTCGGTTTAACATTGCTTCAGGCTCATAATGGGTGGTGATCCCCGCTTCAGGATCTATGCCATCCACTCCTAAAATAACCTTTTTGAAATTATATTTACTGAGTGCTTGTTCAACTTCATTTGAGTAAAAAGACATTGATTTCTTGCGCAATTGCCCACCCAGCATAAATACATTGGCATCGTCTATATCAGCTAGTACATGTGCGATATTGAGGCCGTTTGTCATCACGGTTAAGTCTTGTTTGTTGGTCAATGCTTTCGCGACTTCTTCGGTTGTGGTGCCCGAATCAATAATTAGTGAATCGCCATCATCAACTAAATTTGCAACAGCTTTTGCCAGTAGAACTTTCACAGCATAATTTTCGTTATGCTTATCTTTAACTGATAACTCTTTGACCAATTTATCACAAGCAATTGCGCCGCCGCGAGAACGAACAACCAGACCACGCTTACCCAGTTCGTTAAGATCATGGCGAATACTAACCTCAGAAATATCAAAAGTTTTCGCAAGATCTTTAACATTTACTTTGCCATTTTCCTCGGTCATCAGAACGATTTTTTGTCTTCTTTCTATTGTGGTTAGCATAGCTGGCCTGTTGTTTATATAGCTGCTTTCAAATTCGTAGTTCAATATTACACAATTTACAGTTTCAAAGCCAAGCTTAGTTTCGAAATAAAATAAAACTTTCAAAACTTACGAAAAATGTTTTATCATTAATCTACCGTTAACTTATTGGTGA
This sequence comes from Pseudoalteromonas sp. BZK2, assembly GCF_014349195.1. Classification (NCBI taxonomy): domain Bacteria; kingdom Pseudomonadati; phylum Pseudomonadota; class Gammaproteobacteria; order Alteromonadales; family Pseudoalteromonadaceae; genus Pseudoalteromonas; species Pseudoalteromonas sp. BZK2. The sequence continues at coordinate 20,497 of NZ_JACSOG010000006.1, forward strand.
CAAAAATGACAACACAAAGCTCACTATTAGAGCAAACAGAACACACCAACCGTACACAATTACTACCTATGTTGATCATAGGTGGCTTGTTTTTCTTATTTGGCTTTATAACTTGGCTCAATGGATCTTTGATTCCATTTCTACAAATGGTCTGTGATCTCAACCATATTGAAGCTTACATGGTGACATTGGTGTTTTATATCGCCTATACCGTCATGGCACTGCCGAGCGCTAAGATATTGAAATTATTTAGTTATAAGCATGGTATGTCATTTGGTTTAGGCACCATGGCATTTGGCGCGTTGTTGTTTATTCCTGCCGCACAAATTCAGGCTTATTGGTTATTTTTGGTTGCCTTATTTACTTTAGGAAGCGGCCTCACCTTATTACAAACCGCTGCGAATCCTTACATCGTGCTAATTGGTTCTAAAGACACGGCAGCCGTACGCATTAGCATCATGGGTATTCTCAATAAGAGCGCAGGTGTGGTTGCTCCATTGCTCTTCTCTGCGATTGTATTTAGCGACATTGCCAGCTTTAGCCCTGAAGCTCTCGCCCAATTGAACAGCATTCAAAAGCAATTACAGTTGCAAGAATTGGCTAATCGTTTAATAACGCCTTACTTTGTAATGGCAATTGCGTTAGCGATATTAGCTGCGTTGATTATGCTGGCTCCATTACCTGATATTGAGCAACCAAAAACTAGCAACAACAGCGAGAGTAAATCAGTACTGCAATTCCCACACTTAGTTTTAGGTGTAATCGCCCTATTCTTTTACATAGGTGCAGAAGTCATTGCCGGCGACACCATTGGCCTTTACGGCAAAGAACAAGGGGTATTACAGTTCGCTGAACTCACCTCTTACACCATGGGCTTTATGGTGCTAGGTTATGTGTTAGGTATCGTGTTAATTCCTCGTTTTTTTAGTCAGCAACAGGCGCTGATATTTTCCGCGTTAAGTGGTTGTGTGTTTTCACTTGGCATCATTTTGATTGATCCGCAACAAACTGCGATTGCAAACGTAGTGCTCTTTTGGCTTGCTGATAACAGTTTTCCAGATACCGTGTTATTTGTTGCATTACTTGGCTTATCGAATGCGCTAGTTTGGCCGACCATTTGGCCTATGGCCCTTGCAAATCTCGGCGATAAAACTCAAACCGGCGCGGCATTACTGATTATGGGGATTTCTGGTGGCGCTCTATTGCCTTTGGTATACGGTGTATTTGCAGAATATACAGGCAATGCACAACAAGCTTACTATCTGTTGATCCCTTGCTATGCGTTTATTCTTTATTACGCACTAATTGGTCACAAACTAACAAGTTGGCGAAAGTAACGAGATAGGCAGGCTTAGTTATTTTAATTTTTAACTAGCCTGCAATTTTTCTGATGTGAAATAGCCCAGTAGCAAAAATTCACGCACGGCAAAAATACACTTATAAATTAAATACTCGTCACGCTTATCAAGGCTCACTTCTGAAAAAGGTAAGGCTTGCTGCGCTATTATACGCTGTTGCTGCTGCGAAGAGATAGTAAATAAACTTGTGAGTTTATTTGCTAATTGCGACGATGAAAGAACACCTTCTGCAATCAGCTCAGCGCCTTTTACACATGCCGTACGTTCAGTCAGAGTTAGTGTATTTGCTAGCATTAAATCTGTGAAAGCGACTAAATTAAAATACAGCTGCTCATTTGGCTCCAGTTCTAAAATAACAGCCTGCATTTGCGTGACCACATCCCGATGCGCCGCTGCTTTAAGCACCTCAAAATGATTGCCATCCGTTTTATCAAATAACTGAGTCGCAGCCACTGGCGTAATAGCCGCACCGAATAATGCAGCTAAATATTTAATCGCATTTCGCCTTTGTAGATCAGCCATGAAACACCCCGTTTTGATAATGCCGTACAGCGTGATCCGCGGCTCTTGCAGTAAATGCCATATAGGTTAACGAAGGGTTCTGATAACCCGACGAGCACATAAACGAGCCATCAGTGACATAGACGTTTCGCACACTATGAATTTGGTTGTAACGATTAAGCACTGAGGTTGTAGCATCATGCCCCATACGCGCAGTTCCCATTTCGTGGATGGCTTGCCCCGGCGCTGAGCCTTTATCGTATGCTTGTACATTTTGATAACCTGCTTTGCTTAGCATCTCGACGGCTTGCGTTTTCATATCCTCGCGCATGCGTTGCTCGTTTTCAGCAAATTGGCAATCAAAATTAACTAAAGGTAATCCCCATTGATCTTTTAATACCGGATCTAAGCTCATTTTATTACGATGATAAGGCAGGCATTCACCAAAGCCTATTAATGCAACTTGCCAAGGCCCAGGTTTGGCAAGCCCTTCTCGAAAAGCCTTACCAAAGCTAAGTTCTTTAAAGCCCCGTCGCCAATCTTTGCGTGTTGCGTATCCTTGATAGCCATAGCCGCGAATAAAGCTATGCTGCTCGGCATCATTAAGATTTCGAAAACGCGGAATATGAAAGCCAACGGGTCTGTCGCCATCATTAAAGTCATCAGCAAAGCCCCTAGGCTCGCCAGTGGCGCCAACCCTAAAATGGTGATCCATGAGGTTATGACCAAGCTCTCCACTATCGTTCCCTAAGCCATTAGGAAAACGTGCAGAAGTTGAATTTAATAACAAGGCTGTTGTTGCCACCGTTGATGCACAGCAAAAAATAATCTTCGCTTGCGCGATACGCTCCTTTTTAGATTCAGCATCAATTACTTTCACGCCCGTAGCTAGTCCGCTATCTGGATTGTAAATAATCTCTTTGGCAATGGAGTGAGTCTGGATAGTGAGTCGCCCAGTACGCATCGCTGCAGGTAAGGTCGAGGCTAAACTACTAAAATAACTCCCTGCTGGGCAGCCTCGCATACAGCGGTTGCGCTTGCTGCATGGGGCACGACCTTGCTCAGGCTTTGCCTTGGTTAAATGTGCAACTCGCCCGATGGTGAGGTGACGATTAGTGTAGTGAGTTAATAAACTTTGTTTAAGCTGCTGCTCTACGGCATTAAGCGCAAAAGGAGGCAAGTAAGGTCCATCTGGTAGCTGAGGTAAGTTCAGCGCTTCGCCAATAACCCCGATGTAGGCTTCGACTTTATCGTACCAAGGCGCAATATCTTGATAGCGCACAGGCCAATCAACGCCGTGACCATCTTGTTTGTTGGCTGCAAAATCTATATCACTGAGGCGCAAGCATTGCCGCCCCCAAGTTAATGAGCGCCCACCAAGATGATATCCTCGGATCCAATCAAAACGTTGCGATTCTTGATAAGGGTGCTGCAAATCATTCACAAACCAGTGTTTTATTGATTGTTTGGTGGCATAGCCAGTGCGTGCTTGTTTAGCTTGATTCTGCTTTTCTAGAAGGCTGGGCCTGTCACGAAAAGGCAGTTGCCAATCTTCTTTAAACGCAGTGATATAGTCTGTACCGTGCACAACCTGTCTGCCACGTTCTAGTAGCAGTACATTGAGTCCTTTTTCGGTCAGTTCTTTAGCAGCCCAGCCGCCAGTAATGCCACTGCCAATAACAATGGCATCGAATACTTTTGCCTGCATTCTCACTTAACTTTTAAAAGATTTGCTTACCCGCACAGATCGTTGCTTGAACAGAAAAGTCTTTATCGAGCAGGGCAAAATTAGCCTGTTTACCTACCGCAATACTGCCTATTTGCTCCGCTTTATTTAAAAACTCAGCAGGTACTAAACTGGCCATTTTAGTTGCTTCAACTAGGCTTGCATCGGTTAGGTTATAAAAGCGTTCAACGCCAACTTCCATGGTTAATGTACTGCCCGCTAAAGAGCCGCTCTCAGTTCGTGCAACACCTTGCTCAACCACAATAGGAAGCTCACCTAAGCGGTAGCGACCATCTTGTAAGCCTCCGGCGCTTACGCAGTCTGTGATCAGAGCAATTTTATCAGCCCCTTTTAAACGGTAAACCATGTTCATGATGCTCGGGTGCAAATGAATACCATCAGGAATAAGCTCAACCATGGCATCGCTGTCCATCAACAGTGCGCCAGTACAACCGGGATCACGATGATGAATACCGCGCATACCATTAAAAATATGCACACCACCGCAGGCACCATGAGCAAGAGCTTGTGTTGTTTGCTCAAAATTAGCATCTGTATGACCCAGCATCACACGCACACCTTTATCGGTGATATAGCGGATCATGTCGGGGGATTTAAGTAGTTCTGGCGCCAACGCAAATGAGCTTAAGCAACCTTCACATGCGGCATAAATTTCATCAAATCGCTGTTTAGTAAGCTCTAAAAAAAATGACTCGTTATGTGCGCCTTTATGTGCTTCTGCAAAGAATAAACCTTCGTTATAAGCCCCTAGCAACTGCGCCCCAGCCAAGCCTTTTTTATAGGCACTCGCCATATTTTTATAAGCTTGAATTGAGACGTCCCAGTCTGCAGTCACCGTTGTGCCAACAAACCCCGTTACGCCGTGCTTTGCTAAAGACCGAGAAATAGTCTCTAGTGATTCTGGGGTGCCGTCCATAATATCGCAGCCTTCACGACCATGAATATGCAAATCGATAAAGCCCGGAAATAAGCTATGCTCACCTAAATCGATTACTTTAATCTCTGGCTCAATTTGTGTGGTAATAGCACTAATTTTACCTTGCTCGACCAAGACCGCATGATCGAGTAAAACCGTCTCAGCAGTTACCACTTTTGCGGCTTTTAAGTAATAACGATTAAGGTGCGTTGGAATTAGCATGAACACTTCCTATTATTGCAGCGCCTCTTACGCCGCTAGAATCACCAAACTTTGCACGCTTCACGTCGGGCACGGCAAAACCTGAAAATAAATGAGTTTGAATCGCATCAGGGAGCTCTTCTACTATTGCATCAATGAGCGACAACCCCCCGCCAAGTACGATAACTTCTGGATGCAAACTTTTACTAATGGCAGCAAAGGTTTCGCCAAGAATATCTAAGTAACAAGCGAGCACCTTTAAAGCTTGCTCATCAGAGCGCTTGATATCGTTTGCCCATTCAATCGCTGATTTAGGGGATTGCGTAATATGTTGATACAGAGTTTGTACGCCAGGCCCTGCAATATAGCTTTCTACGCAGCCATTTAAACCACAGCCGCATTTTAAAACGGGCAGCTGATATTTTTGTTGCAGATACGCAGAAAGCGGTAAATGACCATATTCTCCCGACATACCTAAACCCTGGTTAAACAAAGTGCCATCAATACACATACCACCCGCAGCCCCCGTACCAACAATGGCACCAAATACTCGGCTATAACCTTCACCAGCTCCGCCATTTGCTTCTGATAAAGCGAAACATCGGGTGTCATTTAATATCGCAACAGGGCGTTTTAATAATGCTTGAAGATCGTTGGCAATCACTTTGCCTGTGGCACACGGCACATTAGCCGACAGCACTTTACCTTCATCATTAATGATACCTGGCATACCGATGCCCACCGCACCTTGGCTACTTGTTAATTCATCGGCCTTTAGCACCTGCTGATATATTGCCTGCAAAAATTGCTGATAATCATCAGTTGGCGTATTAATACGCCAACTCTGCTGTTGCTCTAAATTATTATTAAAAATGGCGGTTTCTATTTTTGTTCCACCAATATCGAGTCCATAAACAGCCATACTCTACCTAACACTTTCTAACAAGAAGCTAACGGGTAAATAGTTACCCCTTGTACAACACGGTTAACTTCGCCCGTTGGGCAAGGATTGTCAGGTGTTAAACCGAGTGAGATTGATTTAAAAAATGCAAAAATCTGACAATAAACAATATAATACAGACCTTGCCACACATCATCCAGCGGTTGCTGCTTTGTACCTACCGATAATTTTTCTATTCGCAGGCATTGCTGTTCATTGACTAATTCATTATATAAATCAGTGTCATATAAACTGCTGTATAGATTTCCTGATGACATCAATAGTACGGCAGTTTTGGTATTAATAATGGTTTTCGGGCCATGCCTAAAACCCAAAGGCGTTTCAAAATAACTAATTAATTCACCATTTGTTAACTCTAAACACTTTAATGCAGCTTCTTTGGCGTAGCCAAGTAAAGACCCGGCTCCTAAAAACACTAAGCGCTCAACGTTACTTTGTGCAAAACGCTTAATGTCATCAATTTGCGTATCGAGTAGCTGATTAGTATGCGCCACAACTTTTTCTAATTGAACGCTATCTGGAGTAAAAATACACAGTGTTGAAATCAGCATTGAGGTAAAGCTACTTGTCATTGCAAAGCTCTCATCAAGTGTTTCTTTTGGCATTATCACACTTAAGCTATTGCTTTTAACTGATGCGCTTTTAGCTAACTCACCGTTTTCATTACAGGTAATAACCAAGTGATAACATTTATCAACGACTTGCTCTGCAATATCGACCGCTGCGACACTTTCAGGGCTATTTCCAGAGCGCGCATAAGAAATAAGTAAGGTTGGCGTGCCCTTTTGTAAAAAACCATATGGGTTTGAGACAATATCAGTGGTGCTGACAGCACATACGTCCAAATCGGTTTTCGCAGTTAAATGAGGTGTTAAAGCCTCGCCCACATAAGCTGATGTACCAGCGCCTGTTAAAACAACTTTTAAGTTATTAAGTGCTAAAATCGGCGCTAAAAAATCATTAATCTCAGCTCGCTTGTTATCAATCACTGTTGCCGTATTACACCATGATTTGGGTTGTTGTGTGATTTCTCTTGCGGTCCAATAAGCGTTCTGTTGCTTAAGTTCTGTTTCGTTTAAGGATAAAAACTGTGTCATATTAAATTCTCTCTCAACACCACTTATTGATTACAAGCAAGCGAATAGCTATTCGTCACTTCCATTATTTTGTTAAGTACTAACTCACGCGGTGATGAGTTAATTTGGCCCTTAGTTAATGCTTTGTACTGCATTGGCATAAATTGGCTAAGTAAGGTCTGTGGAATAATTTGCCCTTCTAAGTTCTCAAACAGCGTTTCTACTGTTTGTTTTATCTCATCTTCAGGCCAGTAATAACGGATGCGATCGCTATAACTATAAGCCCTAAACAGCTTAGCTTCAGCACCCTGCGATGGGTAAAACTTATTCCAATAATGTGGTTTTTCTAGCATGATGCGCTCACAGACATCACGTAAATTAGAACGCTTAGCAGGTTCAACTAACTGATCTTCAATATAAGTTAAAGCAAATAAACCTTCGCGTAGTGCATAGGTAAGCTGTGGCCCCACTTTTAATATGGCAAAGTGATCTTGTACTAACTCGCGATAGCAATGATCTGGCTGGTAATCAGTAGAGTGAGCTTCATACACAAGATTATCGACAGTAGTGATAAACTCTTTCAGTTTTTGCGCTTCATTACGTTGGTAATTAAAAACTTGATGATTATCAAACTCAACCCCCGGCTGCACAACAACAGCAATAACACGCGACCACACGTCACTTATGTTTAAGCTAGCAAATGCTGCCTGATGTAATTCGATTGTTTGCTGTACCCCTTCAACATGGGATACCTCAATAATTTCATGCTCTTCTGTTGCCCCACCCGGAGGGGGAACTTCAGTACCAACCACATAAAGAATATCGTTATCTTTTGAGACCGACTCGGCAGCTTGGCACATCAATGCTGCACGCTTGGCAATTTCTGCATCAGCTAAACGTTCTCCATCGTCAGCGCATGGCATGCTGGCATCTAGATGAATTTTTTTAAAACCCGCACTCGCATAGGCTTTAACAAGTTCAACAGCTTTTACCATCGCAACCTCTGCAGGCTCATTCACCCAACACACAGGACCTAGGTGATCACCACCTAAAATAATGCGCTGGGTATCTAAACCCACTTTTTCGGCTATTGCATAAACAAATTCAACAAAGTCATGAGGCTTCATACCCGTGTAGCCACCAAACTGATTAACTTGGTTTGCCGTAGCTTCAATTAAAATTTCAGTGTCATCATTAAGAGCTTGCAACATCGCTGCTTCGATAACGAGTGGATGCGCGCAGCATACAGAGTAAATTCCCTGCGCTTGCCCTACTCGATTGTTATTAATAATCGTTTTTAATGCATTCATGGTTCTCTCCAAGCAGCTTACATCAAAGGTTAGATACGTGATTTGAAATTACAGTAGCACACAGCGAAACACCGCGCAACAAAATGAAAGAAAACGAAAGTGCAAATCAAAGCTGAAATTTGACCTAAAAAACCATAAAAAGGCATTAATGGTAATACAGCTACCAATTTGAAAGATTTTGAAAGCATTTAATTGTAATTAACTTTTAGTTGCGATATAACAGAAACAACTGAAACCCACTATTAAAATAATCTCAGTGATTTAGGTATCGTTATGACAATAGATAGACGTAGTTTTTTAAAATCTGCCGCAGCCATTACCGCCGCGACAGTCGTGACTGGCTGTGCGAAAAGCCAACAAGGTGATAATCAAAACACACCTCTTGCAGCACAAGGTAAAAGCGTAATGGGCTTAGCTGTGCCTGCAATGGATGTGGTGCGTGTTGGTTTTATTGGGGTTGGTCAACGTGGTAGCGGCCATGTGAAACATCTTTGCCATATTGAAGGTGTTGAAATCAAAGCTATTTGCGACACAGATAAGCTAATGCTAGATAAGTCTGTTAATTATGTTGTTGAAAAAGGCTTACCTAAACCAACTGCTTATACGGGTTCAGATAAAGCCTATTTAGATATGCTCGCTCGCGATGACATCGACATTGTGATCATTTCAACGCCTTGGAAATGGCACACACCGATGAGTGTTGAGACCATGGAAAGTGGTAAACATGCCTTTGTTGAAGTACCTGCAGCAACCACGATGGAAGAGTGTTGGCAACTAGTAAACACCGCAGAGCGCACGCAAAAGAACTGCATGATGATGGAAAACGTTAACTATGGCCGTGACGAGTTAATGGTTTTAAACATGGTTCGTAAAGGCGTATTTGGTGAGTTACTGCATGGTGAAGCTGCTTATATTCATGACCTGCGTTGGCAAATGAAAGAAATTGACCGCAGCACAGGCTCATGGCGTACTTATTGGCATACCAAAGTAAACGGTAACTTATACCCAACCCATGGTTTAGGGCCGGTTTCTCAATATATGAATATCAACCGTGGTGACCGCTTTGACTTTGTTACCTCAGTCAGCTCACCTGCACTTGGCCGTGCAGCTTACGCAGAACGTGAATTCCCTGCAGGCCACGAACGCCGTTCACTGAAATTTACTGCTGGCGACATGAATACCAGCATTATTAAAACAGTGAAAGGTCGTAGCATTATGGTTCAGCACGACACCACAAGCCCTCGCCCGTATAGTCGCCATAACCTAATTCAAGGTACTAATGGCACATTTGCAGGATTCCCTAATCGTATTGCTCTTGAAGATGTGCCACCAGCCATCGCGAAAATTTACCAACAGCAATATGAAGCAGAGCTCGCTGCCTGGGAGAAAGCAGGTTCACAGGGGCGTAAGCCACATATGCAAAACTTCCATAGCTGGGATCAAGATATGGAAAAATGGCGTGCTGAGTTTGATCATCCACTGTGGAAACGCATGGGTGAAGAAGCAGTACGTAACGGTGGCCACGGCGGTATGGACTTCATTATGCTTTGGCGCATGATCTACTGCTTACGCAATAATGAGCCACTCGATCAAGATGTATACGATGCCGCAGCATGGTCATCAATCTTCCCGCAAAGTATGGCATCGGTTGCTGATAGAAGTAACAGTAAAACAATTCCAGACTTTACCCGTGGCGCTTGGCAAACAGGTAAGCCTCTAGGAATTGTGTCTTAACACTTTCTCTCCTGAAAAACTAAAAGCCCGCCCTTTGCCCTGCGGGCTTTTTTATTTCATTGTTCACTCCCTTTAGAGCTTTACTCTATAAAACTTTACCCACAAAAAAGCCCGCAACGTCGGCGGGCTTTTTGATTAGACTTTAACCTTACTGAGCATGTGCTGCAGCGCGGAAAATCGTGTTAGTTAACAGTACATTCATGCCTTCAAGGTAGGCACGGTAGGTTGGTGATTGTGTAAAGCCTATCACCATGCCTTTGCCTTGCGGTTGATGAACAAGCAATGGCTTATATGCAAGCTGTGCTTTATTTTGCTGCCATAGATAACCACTTGCTAGCACATCATCCTTACCTGTAAACCACGCTAGGTTTTTACCTGAGTTCAGTTTTATAGGCGTGTAAATATCATTACCGTAAGCCACTGCAACAAGATCTTTATCAACCCCAGCGGTTAACCAATGCTCTTGGTCTACTTCAACATTAGCAAGTACACCGGCTACATAGTCTGGCGATGTATGTGGCTCAATGCTCGCTGCTTTTAAATCATCGCGAGAAGCGAATAACTGCCCTGCCACTTTACTACTTTTATCATCGCTGCTGCTTGCTTTATCTTCTCGGTAAGCTTGCTCGCGCTTCACATCTAACAAACCGTAATCAGCATTAGTAGTAAAGCGGTTAGCATTACCTAAGGCAATCAATACGCCGCCTGCCTCAACCCAGCTTTTTAAATTAGCTGCGCCCGATTTACCTAATGCTTGCTCGTAATTACCTTCTGGTAAAATTACCACTTGATAGTCACTTAAATCAGCCCATGCAAGCATTGGCGTGCGAATCGCCGTGACTGGGTAGCCAAGCTGTCTTTCGATAACAAAACGAGTGTTACCGGCGCTTAGCTCACGAGTAGCTGCATCCCATGCAATCGCCACTTTAGGTGCCAGCATAGGCACTGTTTTGTTACTACCAAAGCTTGGGCCTTCAATCACCCAACTTGAGTCAACACCATCAACTATTGCACCTGTTTGCTCGGCAATTTGGCTAATTTTAGTCAGTAAGTTTTTATCGTTTAGGCGCTTTTCGATTACTAAGCTACCCGCTGGATAGTTAGTTTTATCACCTAATACAAATGCTTGGTCAGCACTTTTCAGTTTAATGCCAGCTTGCAGTGCTGCTGTTAAAAAGCGTGCTGCGGCCGTATCACCCCAAGCAACAATATAAGCTACTGAGGCTTCTGGATTATTCACTTTGCCAAGCAATGTGTCGTCGGCCTGAACGGCTTTGCTATCTGCGCTAACTGCGCGACCACAACTATCGCTATCTACATTAAACATCATCGGCAGTGACCAACCTGTGACATCGTAAATTTCATCACCTAGGTTACGAGCACGACGTCTTTCTTGCTCTTTTACAAATGCTTCAGCCATATCTACTTGGTCTGTAAATGTGGTACGTACAAATACCCCGCGTGGCTGTGCAGTATCAATAAAATAGCTACCCGCTTTATACTTAACGCCACAGGCTTTGAAGTCTTCAGTTGCTTGTTTAACTTCAACACCATGCTCAGCCATTAGGGTAGCAAGCTTGTGCGTGCCCTCACGATTGCTTTGATTAGGTAAGATATAAACTCGCTCTTTGCTATCTTTACCCGAATCAATTGCATCAACTTGATATTGATAAAAGTCACCTAGTAGTTTTTCACGTTGGTTGGCAGCCCCTTCGGCGGTCGAAATTGAGGCCACAAACTGACGCTTTACAGTATTAAAATACGTCAGTAGTTCACCGGTATTTTTCTCAAAAACATGGCCTCGCGCAGAGCCTACTTCGTAAGTTGATGCTGATGCACCATAAAAAACAGGCCAGCTATCACCGTAGCCAGGGTAAAAGGCATCAAAAATTTCACGGGTAAAGTAATCAAAGCCAAATTCATCAAAATACTTCGCATGATTTTGCCCAATCGCATCCATGTTGGCGATTTGGGTTTTCGTCATATGCGGATTAAATGGCTGAGCAGCTGGTGCAAAGTAGTAAGATTGGTCGCCGCCCATTTCATGAATATCAACCACCACTTGTGGTTTATATTTATTGATTGCAGCCACTCTGCCTTTACTTTCAGGTTGAGTAAGCGCTAACCAATCACGGTTCATATCAAACAAATAATGATTTGTTCGGCCTCTTGGCCACGGCTCATTATGCTCTGCACTTAACCTATCTGCACTGTGCTCAAGACCCACAGTTGCATAATAACGAGTAACAAAGCGCTCACGACCATCAGGGTTTTGTAATGGGTCGATAAACACCACTGTGTTATCTAAAATTTTGCTGTTAACGGCATCATTCGGGGCTGCTAGCAAGTGATATGCAGTAAATAATGCAGCATCGGTTGAGCTAATTTCATTACCGTGCACGGCATACTGAAGCCACACAGACGTCGGTAAATTTTTAATTAGCGATTTAGCTTCTTTTTCAGAGGTGGTACGCGGATCAGCCAAGGCTTGGGTGTTATCGGCGAGAGTTTCTAATGAGCGAATATGCTCCGCAGTTCCAACCACCGCATAAACCAGTTCACGACCTTCCCAGCTGTTTGCGTACTTAAACACTTTAATACGATCAGGCGCAGCTTGCTCTAAAGCGCTAAGATAACGACGCATATCGTTGTAATTGGTGATACGCTCACCTACATCGTATCCGAGTACTTGTTTAAATGTTGGTATTTGCTGATTATAAGCCGTGCCCGGCCACATTGCTTCGGTATTCGCTGCACTGGCATTAAAGCTTGCCGTTATTGCCACAACACTCACTGAAATGGCTTTTATTATTTGTTTGGCGCTCATTATTTTTCCCAAGTAAAAGTATCTGTTTTGTACATTACAAAAGTATTGAAAATAAACAAATTAAAAACGTTAGATTGGCAAAAATTAAAGACATAAAAAAACCGCAGCAATTGCTGCGGTTATTTTCAAAATAGCAGGGCTATTTAACTAAGGTCATTTCATCAAGTAGGTAACCTGCGTTATCAACTTCTTCCATTAACCAAAGCATGTATCGAATATCAACGTGAATAGCACGGGTGATCTTGGCGTTAAAGTACCAATCTTTGGTGATTGATTCATAAGTCGAGTCAAAATTAAGACCCACTAATTCACCTTTACCATTCATGACTGGCGAACCTGAGTTACCCCCTGTGGTATCAGCACTGCTCAAAAAGTTGACTGGAACTGAGTTTACTTCAAGAGGTTTAGCCGCTTGTGGCTCACAACCAAAACTAAATAAGCTACAGCTTACACCTGGCAAACCTAAGTCACCGCGGTAGTAGGCGCCAAACGCTTGCTTTTTGTATGCTTCAAGTACTTTATCGGTAACAACAAATGGCTTTTCACCTGTGTGTTTAGCCACTAAACCACGTAGTGATGTAAATGGCGTTTTATACACAGCATCTGCTGCTGGGTAACCATCAACTTGTGCATAGCTTACGCGTAATGTGCCATTTGCATCTGGGTAAACTGGCTTACCTTTGGCTGTATTAAAGGCGATCACGGCTTGCATATATTGCGGACGAATTTCAGCTAAACGCCCCGCCATTTCTTTTTCATCAGCTTCTTGTGCCATGTTGGTCTCGTATAGAGCAACAGCAAGCTTTATGAATGGGTCGTTTGATGCTTCAAACTCTGCAACAGATTTACCTATCCAGCCAACGCGCGTTGCTGTATCTGTAAGTTCTGTTTTAGCGTAAAAAGAAGCAATAATCGCATCAAGCTCAGCCTGTGTAGTGGTATCAGTGATACCTAAGCCGTCGTTTAATGCCGCAACTTGCGCTGCTTTGTCTTGCGCTAAATAGTTACCTAAGTAACTTAACCATAAGGCTTTATCAACCTCAGGCGTAAACTGTTTTTGTAAGCGCTCTAAACGCGCTTTAAGCATAGGAAGGTCACGCTCTTGGTAACCCATTTCGCGCTCTGCATTAGGTTTTTCGCCCTCTTTTGCTAAGCGATATAAACGAATCGCGGTGCTTAGTAGATCCGCCTGTTTTGCATAATCAAAGTAAAAATGGCTTTGTTGCTGTGCGTGCGCTTCTACTAATAATGACTTTAATGCGTGATATGAATCTGCGTACGCTTTACGTTCAGCACTTAGCGCAAACCAAGCGAGGTACTCTTGCTCTTGCGCAGCTTTAATACCCGGAATATCCGTTACTTTAAAGCCATCTTGTAAGCCTTCCAGTTTCTTTAAACGGTTGTTAGTGCTTTTTACACGAGAGGCATATTTAACTTGTGCTTGCTCATCGCCTTTACTCTGCTTGGCGATTACGTCTAGGGTCATGTTATAAGTATTAAGCAATGTTGGGTAATACCAACTCGCAGAATAATTTACTTCGTCTGCAAGCTTATAGCGGCTAGTTCGACCCGGGTAACCGGCCACCAGCACACCATCACCTAAGCTTACGCCGCTTGCATTCACTTTTAAGAACGACTTTGGCTCATAAGGTACGTTATCTTCGCTGTAATCTGCAGGCTTACCATCTTTACCAACGTAACCACGTACAAAGGTAAAATCCGCCGTGTGACGTGGGTATTCAAAGTTATCAATGTCGCCACCAAAGTTACCCAGCGCTTCTGCCGGAGCATACACTAAGCGCACATCTTTGATCATCAGTTGTTTGATCATGAAGTACTCTAAGCCATGGTGAAAATCACGCACGGTACAACGGTAGTTAGGATCTGACTCACACTCGCTGATCAAAGCTTTGCGATTTGCTTGAATTGCTTCATAACGCGCTTTGCCGTGTAGTTCTGCAGGTAAGTTACCCAGTACGCGCTCAGTAACATCATCCACTTGTTCAGTTACATACAAACGCTCTTGCGGGCCTGCAGGTAGCTCTTTTGATAAATCAGCTGCTAAAAAACCTTTTTCAATTAAGTTGTTTTCTGGTGTGCTGTTATTTTGAATCGCGCCATAAGCACAGTGATGATTAGTTACCGCTAAGCCTTTTGGTGACACAAATGACGCTGAACAATAGCCTAAACCAACCACTGCATTGAGTGGGTATTGGTTAAGATCTGCCACTTGTGATGCCGGTAATTCAATACCAACGCGGTCAAACTCGCTTTGTAATTGTTTTAATTGATGCGGTTGCCACTGCCCTTCATCAGCGTGCGCGCTACCGACAGCGACAACACCCATGAGTGCTAATGAAGTTGTAATCATATTTTTTTTAATCATGTTAATCCTAGTCAGTGCAAAGCACTATTCCATTGTTGCCTTAGAAAATCGCGCTAAGACTACCATAACCTTGATTGACTCAAGACATATTGCGATTAAATACAATTGGAGAGTAAAAATAGAGGGGAGAAAAAGCTCCTACCGTAAGAATGCAGTAAGCAGGAGCATTAGCTTCGATTCAATTATTAAGCATTGGCTTTTAAAAGGTCATAAAGTTCATCTTTAAGCACGGCGCGTTGATGCTTTTTTTCATGCATATCCGCATCTTCAATCGGCGAGTTTTGCAATTCAAGCTCACGAATTTCTTTATCCATATCATCATAACGCTGCATGGTTTTCTTGAAATGAGCATCGTGTTTCGCAAGGCTGTGGATTAGTTCATTAAACTCAGGGAATTCATTCAATAACGAGTGTTTCTCACCTAACATGGGCAACTCCTTTGGCTAGAATTTCAGTTCAATTTCAATGTATCACCCTAACATACAGAGTCAATGTCGCAACCTTGTCCAAGATCAATAATACAGCGATTCATACAAGTTTCTGAAACTCATGGAGTAAGCAACAAAGAAGATGTAGTTCGCACAAAATTCTAAGAATTATTCCTAGACATAACCATTTGAATTAGAGATATAATCAAATTTGATGGAGGGAAACATGCGTATTGGTATTATTGAAGATCACCAACTAGTAAGGGATAGCTTTAAAAAGTTACTAGAACTACAACAGGAGTGGCAGGTAATTATTGAAGCCTGCACGGTTAGCGAGGCTAAACTTGCCGTTGAAATTGAACAACCTGATATTTTTATAGTTGATATTTCAATGCATGAAGGAGAAACTGGCCTAGCATTTTTAAGCTACTTAAATAGTTACTACCCTGAAATTAAAACAATTGTTGCCTCCATGTATGACTACGAGCCTTATGTAAGCAACGCTCTTAGCTTGGGCGCGCAAGGTTACGTCTCTAAACGTTCAGCATCAGAAGCCTTAATCGACGCTGTCAATTCTGTAATTAAGGGCGGCAGGTATATAAGTGAAGATGTGAAGTTTAACTTTAAAGACCCTTCTAATAAACTCGCTTTACTAACACCAAGAGAAAAGGAAGCTTTACCTCTATTTGCAAAAGGGCTTAACGCAAAACAAGTGGCGCAACAGTTAGACATGATGCCTAAAACTGCTCATGTGCATAAGGCTAATATTTACCAAAAACTAAAAGTATCTAACTCGTTCGATTTACTCAAAATTGCAATAGATAATGGACTCATTGCGCTTGATGAACTGGCATAATTTCCCTTTCGTGAATGTATCTGTGAACCAAGCTTTTGCTGAGTTTACAAAACAAGCTCTAGTCGCTGTTATTTACTTTGTTACCTTATGCTTTTCTTCTTGGGTAAGTAATCATTTAGAAACGGTGGCGCAAAGTAGCGCCATATTCTTGCCTGCGGGAGTTAAGCTCGCTTTTTTTATTATCTTCCCAATTAGGTTTTGGCCAATTCTTTGGTTTAGCTCAAGGCTTTACGCTGCTTATATCGGCATGTTTTATAACGATGCTTGGCACTTCGATTTATTACATGGCTTTTGGCAAGAAGCTACCTACATGATAATAGTACACTGCTTTAAAGAAAGTCGTTGGCCACCCAAGATCGATGCTAATACCGGCATTATCTCAATCGTTTTGTTGGCTACTTCAACAGCCGCTATCAAGTGGTTTTTGTTTGCTAGTGCTTTTGAGTTCACTACATGGTTAGCTGGTAAGCAGTTATTACAATACCAACTCAATATGACCCTAGGTGATTTAACGGGGACACTACTCGTTGCGCCAATATTGCTAAGTATTAAGGCAAGCTATAAACATAAAATTACGCTAAACAACTATTTACTCGTAATTGCGCTGTTAGCCCTGACCATAGTTTACCTTGCAGCCTATATACATAGGCCTGACCTATATTCTCTGCTACGCTTGTTCTCTTTACTGCCTATTCTTTGGTTTTCTTATAAGTTTGCTACAACAGGTGCTATTTTGAGTGCTTTACTCAGCAATAGTCTAATTGTTGTACAAGCAGGCATCCAACAAGATGCAACGAATACTTATATAAGTCAGTTATTTATCTTAGCAAACTCAATTACTGGGCTTTTAATTGGTACTGCAACAAATGAACTCAAATTAAAAAACGCTGAATTACAACAAAGCAATGAACAACTTTCTCAATTACTTGCTAAAAACAAACAACTTGCAAAACGGATGGTTACAATCCAAGAAGACGAGCGCAAATATCTGTCTCAAGAATTACATGACGAATTAGGGCAAAATCTCACAGCGCTAAAAACAGATTTAGCAGTATTATCACTCTCACAACAAAACAGCAATAATTCAATCATTGCTACCCTTAGAGAAAATGCCAAAGCTATGTATGACTCTGTATATCAAATTATGCATCATTTGAGACCGAGAGAGCTTGACGAGTTAGGCCTTGAACACGCTCTAAAAAATGGCAAATTAAAATCCCTATTAAATAAAGCTGATATCGAGTATCAAACGAACTTAGATATCAACAGTACCTTGGCTGATGAACACCAAACGGCTATTTACAGAATCTGCCAAGAAGCTGTTACCAATTGCATTAAACACAGCAGCGCCTCACAATTATTTGTTCAGTTGAGTGTAAATAAACAAGCCATAGATCTCATAATTAAAGATAATGGTGAGCAAGTGCGTAACAACGCAGAATCTGGTGGCTATGGCCTTTTATTTATTGAAGAGCGAGTGCTTGCTTTAGGTGGTAAGTGTAGTTTTGACACGCAGGATGGCTTCGCTATTAAAGTATCTTTTTAACTTCATGTATTAGAGTTACGTAACCAACGTGATAAATATGCGATTTATCGTTTCTACTCGAATTGTTTATTAAAAACGCTACACTGGGTGCGTCAATTTAAAACAACGAGAAAGATGAATGAAAGCGCAATTATCACTTTTGAGTTTAGCCTTGGTGACAAGCCTTGGTAGTGCACAGGTTAGTGCGAAAGAAGCTCTGCAATTTAAAGACGTGTTTGATTTTAAATACGCAAAAGGCACCCAACTTTCTGAAGATGGCCAAATTCTTAGCTTTAGTGCCGACCCTTATCGCGGTAATGCACTAGGTCAGGTTTATACATTAAACAACAACACCCTACTAACTAGCGTTGAGCGCGGTACTCGCCCAACTATTAATAAAGCAGCAAACTGGGTGGCTTTTACTCAGGTACCAACCCTACTTGAAAAAGAAACCACCAAGAAAAAAGATGAGCTAAAGAACAACCTTGTTTTAGTGAATACTAAAAGTGGTGAGCAACAGACCTTTAACGATGTAAAAGACTATGCATTATCGGATGATGGTATATGGCTTACTTACCGACTCGATAAAAAAGCAGATAAAAAAGACAGCGAAGAAAAAGACGAAAACAGCAGCGAAATCAAGCCAGACAAAAAAGATAAAAGCTTTGATTTAGTGCTTGTTAACCTTCAAGACAAAACCACTCACACTCTCAACAACGTATTCAGCTATGCGATTAGCAGCACCGGTGAGCAGTTATTAGCAAGCCAAAGCTACAGTGATGGTGCCGACAACCAAGTTGTATTAGTTGCGCTTAATAATGACTTTAAAACGAGTGCACTGATTGATGAGCCGGGCGTTGTGGCAAACAAAATTGCTTGGCAGCCAAACAGCAATACCGCAGCGCTGTTAATTGGTAATTATGTGAATGATGATACTCGTCGTCGTGACCACAGCTTACAGCTTTTACAAAATGGGGCGCTTTCAACTATTAATTCTGCAGATAGCAGCTGGACTATTGGCAAAACAGCATCGCTAAAATGGTCTGAAGATGGTGCTCGTTTATACTTTGAAAACCACCCTAAACTCGCTGCAAAAGTTGCCCTAAAAGAATACAAAGATGAAGCCTCTTTATATGATTTCGATACCATTCGCGCCCAAAAGGGCCTTAACGTTTGGCACAACAAAGACGCTGAAATTAAGCCTCGCGAAGAGCAGCAATGGAACAAAGCAAATAAGCTTCGTCACTACCAAGCGGTATATCATGTAAATGGTCAGCAAGTTGTGCAGTTAAGCACGCCGAATATGCCTGAGGTTTCACTTAATACTCATCGCGAAGCGCTATTGGGCTATTCAGACCGACCTTACCTAGAACGTATTATGTATGGTGGTTTTTACGCAGATTACTTCAGTGTTGATGTTAAAACCGGTAAACAAACCGCAATCGTCAGCGACTATCCGTTTAGACCAAGCCTTGCGCCTAATGGTCAATTTGCGGCATTTTTCCAAGACAGCCAAGTACAGCTTAAAGATTTAGGTAACAACAAGGTTTCGACCTTATCTAAAGCAATTAACGCTATTTTTGCTGATGATAAACATGACTACCCATCACCTCAACCGGGTTATGGTTTTGCTGGCTGGTTAAACGATAGCAGCCAGGTATTGGTTTACAGCAAATTTGATATTTGGGCTTTTGATGTCGCAACACAAAAAGCAACGCGCCTAACTCAAGGTAAAGAAACCAATACCCAATATCGTGTTATTAAACTTGATAAAGACCAAGTGGGCTTTGCCAAAGACGGAACATTATTACTAAGCGCAACCAATCTGCAAGATAAGCAAACTGAAATTGCAAAACTTGATTTAACAAGCAATAAGGTAAGTAAAGTACTTTCGGGTAAAAAGCGCTATGATGTGGTGAAAAAGGCGAAAAGTGCCGACAAATACCTATTTACTGCACAAACATACCAGCAATTCCCTGATTACTACCAAACTGATTTTAGCTTCAAAAAGCCACAACGTGTTACCAACCTCAACCCACAAATTAGCAACTTTGCATGGGGCGAAAAACCTGAGCTTATTAGCTATAAAGGGTTTGATGGTGAAGATTTACAAGGCGTATTAATTAAGCCTGCGGGCTACAAAAAAGGCGATAAGGTGCCAGTGGTTGTGTACTTCTACCGCTATATGAGCCAACGCATGTATGACTTCCCGAAAATGGAATTAAATCATCGTCCTAACTTCCCGATGTTTACTTCAAATGGTTATGCGATTTTCTTACCTGATATCCGTTTTGAAATTGGTCATCCGGGTAAATCGTCAACCCAAACGATGATCAACGCCACTCAAAAGTTGATTGATTTAGGCATTGCTGATCCAAATAAAATTGGTTTACAAGGTCACTCATGGGCAGGCTACCAAAGTGCCTTTATGATCACGCAGACAGATATGTTTAAGGCGGTTGTATCGGGTGCGCCAGTATCTAACATGACCAGTGCATACAGCGGTATTCGCTTAAAATCAGGTCTTGCTCGTCAGTTCCAATACGAAACAGGGCAAAGCCGCATTGGTAAAACGTTATTCGAAGCGCCAGAGCTATACATCGAAAACTCACCGGTGTTCTTCGCTGATAAAGTGAATACCCCAATTCTGATTATGTTTGGCGACAAAGATGATGCTGTGCCATGGCACGAAGGTGTTCAATACTACCTAGCACTTCGTCGTGCGGGTAAAGATGCCACCTTCTTACAATACGAAGGTGAACCACATCACCTGAAGAAATTCCCTAACCAAGTGGATTTCTCAGTACGCATGATGGAATATTTTGATCACTACTTAAAAGGCAAACCAGCCGCTGAGTGGATCAAAAACGGCGTACCCTTTATTGAAGAATAAGCAACAAGCTGAATTTAAGCTTACTGCACACCTCCCCTAGAGCCAGCATTTTCGCTGGCTTTGTTCTATAAAATCAATTAAACCATCTGTTTTTTCGATTTTATCAATCGATTTAAACCCCAGTTTGTAAGTGGAAAGTTAACCTGAACAAATCTATATTTCACCCAACTTCTAACTGGAGACTACACAATGTTTAAAAAATCAACGTCAGCTTTGTCTAAAGTAGCTGTTGCGGTATCACTGTTGGTGGCAACAGGCGTACAAGCTACAAACGACATCAAATCAAACCAATTCTGGTGGCCAGAGCAATTAGATCTTAGCCAACTTCGTGCCCATGGTGCAGAGTCTGATCCTATGGGTCCTTACTTTGATTACAAAAAAGAATTCTTAAAGTTAGACCTAAACGCAGTGAAAGCTGATATTGAGAAAGTATTGACTGATTCTCAAGATTGGTGGCCTGCTGACTACGGTCACTATGGTCCATTCTTCATCCGTATGGCGTGGCACGCATCAGGTACTTACCGTACGTTTGATGGTCGTGGTGGCGCAGGCGGTGGTCAACAACGTTTCGACCCGCTAAATAGCTGGCCTGATAACGCAAACCTTGATAAGGCACGTCGTTTACTTTGGCCTATAAAACAAAAATACGGTCGCAGCATTTCTTGGGCTGACTTGATGGCGTTAACAGGTAACGTTGCGCTTGAATCAATGGGCTTCAAAACCTTTGGTTATGCCGGTGGTCGTGAAGACGATTGGGAACCAGATTACGTATACTGGGGCCCTGAAGGCAAAATGTTAACTGACGAACGTCGTGACAAAAAAGGCAAACTTAAAGGCCCATTAGCGGCAGTTGAGATGGGCTTAATCTATGTAAACCCAGAAGGCCCTCACGGTAACCCTGATCCACTACTTGCAGCAGACGACATCCGTTTATCATTCGGCCGCATGGCAATGAACGATGAAGAAATCGTTGCACTAATCGCCGGTGGTCACAGCTTTGGTAAAGCACACGGTGCGAAAAAAGCGACCTGCTTAGACAAAGAGCCTGCAGCAGCCGGTATCGAAGAGCAAGGTTTAGGTTGGAAAAACAAATGTGGTAAAGGTCACTCAGAAGACACCATCACTTCAGGTCTTGAAGGTGCATGGACAGTGACACCAACACGCTGGTCAATCAACTACCTACAAAACTTATTTGCTTTTGAATGGGTTAAAACTAAGAGCCCTGCAGGTGCGACTCAATGGATCCCTGAAAATGGTCAAGCGTCT
Organism: Pseudoalteromonas sp. BZK2; assembly: GCF_014349195.1. Lineage (NCBI taxonomy): Bacteria > Pseudomonadati > Pseudomonadota > Gammaproteobacteria > Alteromonadales > Pseudoalteromonadaceae > Pseudoalteromonas > Pseudoalteromonas sp. BZK2. The sequence goes on from NZ_JACSOG010000006.1 coordinate 42,482, forward strand.
AACCTAGTGCCAGATGCACACATTAAAGGTAAGCGTCATGCGCCTATCATGTTCACAACTGATATCGCGTTAAAAGCAGATCCTGAGTTTCGTAAGATTTCAGAGCGTTTCTTAAACGACCCGAAAGAGTTCGAACTGGCATTTGCTAAAGCATGGTTCAAACTAAACCACCGCGATATGGGCCCACGTGCTCGTTACCTAGGTGACTTAGTGCCAGAAGAAGTATTAATTTGGCAAGACTACATCCCTGCGGTTGATCACAAACTAGTTGATAGCAAAGATATCGCGTCACTTAAAGCTAGCATCTTAGATTCAGGTTTATCTGTATCTGAGCTAGTTCGAGTTGCTTGGGCATCTGCAGCAAGCTACCGCGACACAGATATGCGTGGTGGTGCAAACGGTGCACGTATTCGCTTTGCTCCGCAAAAAGATTGGCCGGTAAACAACCCGAAAGAAGTGGCTAAAGTACTTAGCAAACTTGAAAAAATCCAAACTAAGTTCAACAAAAAAGCATCTGGCGGTAAAGAGATTTCACTAGCTGATATGATTGTTCTTGGTGGTGCGGCTGCAATCGAAAAAGCAGCAAGCGACGCGGGTTTCTCTATCGCAGTACCGTTCAAACCAGGCCGTATGGACGCGTCATTAGAAATGACTGACGTTGAATCATTCGAAGTACTTGAGCCGACGGCAGATGCGTTCCGTAATTACTACAGCTCAGCATGGAAATCACCGGCTGAAATGTTAGTTGAACGTGCTGATTTACTAAGCTTATCAGTACCAGAAATGACTGCACTACTAGGTGGTATGCGTGCCCTTAACGCGAATACAGACCAAACTAAACACGGTGTATTCACGAAAAAACCTGGCACATTAAGTAACGATTTCTTCGTTAACCTATTAGATATGTCAACGAAGTGGTCTAAGTCTTCTGAGGAAGGTGTTTACGAAGGCCGTGACCGTCAATCAGGCAAACTTAAGTGGACAGCAACACCAGTAGATTTAATCTTCGGTTCAAACTCAGAGCTACGTTCAATTGCTGAAGTGTATGCCTCTGACGATGCTAAACAGAAGTTCGTTGAAGACTTCGTAGCAGCGTGGACTAAAGTAATGACGCTAGATCGCTTCGACCTACGTTAACCCTATATCAATCGTGTTAAGTCGATTGGTATCATATTTTCGCAACCAACAAAGCCGCTAAGTTAGCGGCTTTTTTATTTCAAATCGAGTTATCAGAGCACTTTAAGATTTACAGGCACTCGAGTTCAGCTCATTACTCAATAGCATGAAGCCACAGTAACATTAGATGTTAGCTATAAGTTCGATAATGTTGGTTGCTATTTATGGTGGCAAGTCTAAGTGCTAGGTTTTAGGTGCAAATATAAGATATCCAGTAACTTCTTTGAGTCGCTGTTTTTTGAAAACAAACCCAGATTCCTGTTAGAAAATATTTGGATTCAAACTAAGGTAGAATCCTCTTAATTTTTAATCATCAATAAGATCGTAAGATAATTCTGCTTTCTTAACCTCAAGTTCCAACTCTTTTGTATATGGCAGCCTTACAGTATTTCCCACAAGAATTTCATTCACAGTGGTCTTTGCCTCTGCAATCGTCATTTTCAACTCTCGACGCAATACCTTATTAAAAGATATTTTTCTAAAGCCCGTGGACCACTTCGTAATTTCAATAATCATTTTCTTCAAGCTTTATACTTACTGATCTAGGTGTTTACATACACATGGGCTTTTGCTTTTTGCCACTACCTCGCCCATGGCGTCAGAAAATAATTTAGCTTAACCCCAATAGTTTTATTTAACTACTTATCACCTATCATATGCATGAAAAATAAATGGGTAACCTTATAGTTGTCTAGTTTAGGGGCTAGGGGCTAGGAGCTAGGAGCTAGGTGCAAATATAAGATATCGAGTTTCTTCTTTGAGTCACTGTTTATTAAGAACGAAACCCTAGAGTGCGAAGCTCTGAATTAAAAAGATATTATCTATTCGTCGTTTGCTACTTCTTCATCAAACCAAACCTGTTCTTGCTCTCCACCCAGCATGAATCGATAACCAGGTGGCAAAGCCATATAAATAGCTACTTCAGGTCTATATTTTACAATATGAGTAAAGTGAACCGTTTTTAAACTCGAAATATCTCCATTATATTCGTCAGTGGTTAACCACCAACCGCTCATATGGTCCGGTGAAGGGTAACGAACTCCTTCTAAAGGCAGCCCCTCATATACACCGTCAGATATTACTACCATTTGCTCCTCGTCAACTGGTGTATATTGTGCACTATAGTGTTCACAACACTTCTGTTGAACTTCTAGCAGATGAGTTATTCCTTTCATCTTAAATTGGATACCACACAATTAATTAATCTATCGAGAATATCATCAAAGTTGAAAACAACAAAAACCCCCCGCGAGTGTGAAGCTTAGAATTCAAACTATGTCGTCAAATATTTAATAAAGACTCATCAAACCAAACATCAACATAATCTCCTGCGATTAAAAACCTATAACCCGGAGGTAGCGCAAGAAATTTTTTGATATCAGGACACCACTCACCTAAATGAGCAACATGAAGAGGAACGAAAAAATCAGGTTCTTCAGAAAACTCTTCTCCACCCCAAATGTACCAACCTGTTGTATCTCCTTCAGGGGAGTGTCTTAGTCCATTAATAGGAATAACCCCTTGCTTGACGTTACGAGAAATCCCAACTTTCATATATTCGGGAGATGATACAAAGTCAGCATTAAATTCATTACAGACCAATCTTTGAGTTTTTGTAATTTCAGTCATTATAAATCATGCTCCTTTTACTGCGCTTCAAACACATGGGAGCAGGTTTTGCTTTTTGTCACTACCTCACCCATGCCAGCAAGCGGTTCTTTTCATTGAGCAGCTTAGCCAGTCTTGAAAACAAAATCCAAGCCACCACAGCTAGAAAAAACAAAGCCCCGCTAGTGCGAGGCTTTGGATTTAAATCTCTGATCAACCTAATGAAGCTAAAAGTTCATCATATTTAGATAGAACAGATCTAAAATCATTAGGATTTACAATTTTATCTAGTTTCTCTTTTATCACAGGGATATCCTCTTCTCGGATTCCCTCTGCTAATAAGTTTAAAATAGCGCACCTATCTCGATAATCTCTGGAATCAGAATAGCAAACTAATAGGTTCCCAATTGAGTATGTTGGATCAAGTTTATATAACGCATAGTGAATACTTAAAACTGTTCCACTCTTAAGCTGCTTATCTTTTAACTTATTAATCAAAAGTTTAATAACTTTTTCATTTTTAGAATTTAGCTCAGCTAGACTAATTACACATGAATCAACGACATAATGGCTTGGGTCATCTAATAATTCGCAAATCTTTTCTAAATTATCAAGTAAATCAAGTTCAGCGAGAAATTCTATACAATCAGAGCGAATAAGTTCATCGCTATCTAATAATCCTCTGTTAAAAATATTTTTAATTTCTTCGGTATACTCAAAGCATGCCAATTTAGAAAATGATCTTTGTCTTATTTCACTATCATCAGATAATACACCTTTTTTAAGCTTATCAAATGATTGTGGGGTTTCATCACTAATAACTTCTATATCATCCATATAAACGTTCAGCATATTAGTCATATCATTTTACTCCAGAGCTCATAGTGTCAGGTCTTTCTTTTTGCCACTACCTCGCCCATGGCATCAGAAAATAATTTAGCTTAACCCCAATGGTTTTATTTAACTACTTGTTACCAATCATATGCATGAAAAATAAATGGGTAACCAAATAGTTGTCTAGTTTAGTTACTAGTTACTAGGTGCTAGGTGCTAGGTGCTAGGTGCTAGGTGCTACCAGCATAGTTCGACTTTTTATGAATGCGATAGATTTTATTCAGCGCACTTATCATCACTGACTCGTATGAAGCTAAGCTCTTCGTTAATCTGCTGCTTTAGAGAATCATTGGAGACTTTTTGTATATTAGTCCTAAGCATTTCTAGTGCGTAATCACCTTCAACAAGCAAAAGAGAGCTTAATGCAGAAGATCCAACAAAGTTATTTTGATTGTTAATCAATAGCTCAATCAACATATCAACATCTTCACGTTCGCCTAATAACCCGAGCCCACTGATTGCAGAATCCTTTAAAACATTCTCATCCGAGTTAATCATTTCAATGATGTACTTACGAGCACGGCTTTTATTCACGTTAGCATCAAAGCATCTATTCTTAAGGTTTAACCTCCACGTTAAAGAAGATAAGCGAATTAAGTTGTCATTTAGCAAGTGCTTTTGACTCGTATTATTCCAAATATCATTCAAAACCGTATTGTATATTTCTGGATTAAACCCTCTACTAGACCAACCGATTGATATTAAGTTTGCAACAGAAAATACAGCAGCCCCATAACGTGTATCCCAGTAAGAACCAAGCTCTATATTTTGCACTGAGGTATCTGCTTTCAATATCGCTTTTTCCAAATCTGATTGCCACTGCCAACTAACATCGTCGGCATGCGAATGACATGTAATCACCAGTAGAAAACAAAGTAATAAGTAAGCTTTAAAGCTGTTCATAGAATAATAAACTCGTTTCTGAGGTATCAACCGGAGTAATAAATTCATCTTCATATTCTGGATAAAATATATATACTTTATTCATCTATTACTCCATTAATAACAGCCACGCGCTATAGCAGGACCTACAAGCAAGTGCTAACCTAGCACCTAGAGCCTAGCTCCTTTGGCTTGACCACTAACACCTTTCCCCTAGCAACTCGCAACTCAAATCAACAATACTGCCCTGCTGCAAAGCCGCAGCTCCAGGCGTATTGGAAGTTGTAGCCGCCTAGCCAGCCGGTGACGTCAGTGACTTCGCCGATGAAATAAAGGCCTAGTGACTTTTTCGCTTCGAAAGTTTTTGAACTTAACTCGTCGGTGTCTACACCGCCAAGCGTTACTTCGGCTGTTCTATAACCCTCTGTGCCGTTAGGTTTAATTTGCCAATTGTGAATGTAGTCATGTAATGCGTCGATTTGCGCATGGCTTAGCTGGTTTACATTGCAATCTGGGATCGCTTTCGTGTCGTGCAGCATTTCAACAAAGCGTTTTGGTAAAATTGTCGCAAGGGTATTTTTTAGTGACTTTTGCCCTTGGCTTTGACGCCACTGCTCAAGCTGCTGTTTTAAATCGAGCTCGGGTAACAAGTTGATGTACACAGTTTGCCCTGCACGCCAAAAAGAGCTGATTTGTAAAATAGCTGGGCCCGAAAGGCCACGGTGAGTAAACAAGATGTTTTCTTTAAACTGGGTGCCATCTTCACTAGTAACCAGACAAGGAATGCTGATCCCCGATAACCCATCAAAGCGATCTTTATCATGCTGGTGCAACGTAAATGGCACTAATGCCGCCATGGTTGGTAGCACTGCTAAACCAAATTGCTCGGCAATTTTATAACCAATTGGTGATGCACCGAGCTTAGGCATGGTTAATCCGCCCGATGCGACAACTAACGACTCACATTGATAGCTGTCTTGCTCGGTAATAACTTCATAGCCCGCATCGGTTTTTGTCACGCTGAGTACTTCGTTACGCAGCGCTATGTTAACACCTGCCCACTCACACTCAGTTAAAAGAATGTCAACGATATCTTGTGCGCTGTTATCACAAAATAGCTGACCCAGCGTTTTATGGTGATACGCCAAGCCGTGACGGTCCACCAGCTCTATAAAGTCATGTTGGGTATAACGGCTTAAACACGATTTTACAAAGTGAGGATTGCCACATAAGTAGTTGTCTGGGCTTGCGTTTTCATTGGTGAAGTTACAACGCCCGCCGCCGCTGATTAATATTTTACGGCCCGGCTTCTTGCCCATATCAAGCACAGTAACATTGCGACCACGGTAGCCTGCTTGTGCAGCGCACATCAAACCTGCGGCGCCGGCGCCAATCACAATTACATCTACTTGGGTCATTAATCATACTCACTAAAAAAATTTAGCTGATTATAACAAGTTATTGTCGTCGCAGTGTTAACTCAGAGATGTTTTTACAAAAAAGATAAATCCAAAAAACGAAATAAAGCAAAAACTCAAAACCATAAAATTATAACTTTATTATGAGAAAACAATCAAAAAACACCATAAAAAGACTGATTTAGACGTCTATACATTTAGTTATAACCAAAATAGAGACAACCATAATAAAACGATATTTTAACTAAATTAACATATATTTTACCTTTGTCCCCCTTCACGAAAAACATCGTGGAGATTTACATAACAATCTAGGGATCATTATGACAACTAACAACAACTTGAAGAAATGCGCAATTGCACTGAGCTTGACTGCGTTGTTTGGAACAACAGCAGCTATGGCTACTCCAGATCAACTTATGTCACCATCTATGCAGGAAACTGCAGCTAAATTACAAGGCCAAGAAGGCTTCGGTACTCAATTTATCATCAAGTATAAAAACAATAGTGATGAAATGATGACCATGTCGGCAGCAGAACAAACGCCGACTATGATGAACAAAAAAGCAAAAGGCTTTATTAAAAACTTCAGCAGCAAAAAAGGTAAAGTAAAAGCACAATACGTTCGTGCAATGGCGATGAGTAATCACCACGTAATGCGTGCTGATAAAAAACTATCAGCTGAAGAAACCCAAGAATTTATGCAAGAAATGGTCGCTTCTGGTAATGTTGAATACATCGAAATCGACCAAATGTTAAAGCCGTTTGCGACGCCTAACGACCCTCGTTATGACGACCAATGGCACTACTACGAGCAAGCGGGCGGTCTTAACCTTCCTACTGCTTGGGATACAGCAACGGGTAGCGGTGTCGTTGTAGCGGTACTTGATACTGGTTACCGCCCTCATATTGATTTAAATGCTAACATTCTTCAAGGCTATGACATGATCTCTAACGTGTCTGTAGCGAACGACGGCGGTGGTCGTGATAGCGATGCACGCGATCCGGGTGATGCAATCAGCGCTAACGAATGTGGTTACACACACAGTGCACAAAGCTCAAGCTGGCACGGTACACACGTTGCGGGTACTGTTGCAGCAGTCACTAATAACGGTGAAGGTGTTGCCGGTGTTGCTTACAACTCAAAAGTAGTGCCAGTGCGTGTACTTGGTAAATGTGGTGGTTTAACTTCTGATATCGCTGACGGCATCATCTGGGCATCGGGTGGTTCAGTTTCTGGCGTACCAGCAAATGCTAACCCTGCTGATGTTATTAACATGAGTTTAGGTGGTAGCGGTTCATGTAGCTCAACAACGCAAAATGCAATCAATCAAGCGCGTAACAACGGTTCTGTAATTGTAATCGCTGCAGGTAACGACAACGATAACTCTGCAAACTACAACCCTGGTAACTGTAATGGTGTTGTAAACGTTGCATCTGTTGGTCGTAACGGTGGTCGTGCATACTACTCAAACTACGGTAGCAACATTGACGTTGCAGCACCGGGTGGCGCACAAAGCTTTGCGAATGACTCTGAAGGTGTGTTATCTACTCACAACTCAGGCTCTTCAAGCCCTAGCAGTGATTCATACCACTACTCACAAGGTACATCGATGGCAGCTCCACATGTTGCGGGTGTCGCAGCATTAATCAAACAAGCTAAGCCATCAGCAACACCTGATGAAATCGAAAGTATCTTAAAATCGACAACTCGTTCTTTCCCAGCAACATGTACTAGCTGTGGTACAGGTATTGTTGATGCGGCAGCCGCGGTTGCAGCAGCCTCAGGTACAACACCGCCACCACCAACGGGTAACGTATTAGAAGATGGTCAAGCACTAACTGGTTTAAGTGGCTCTGCTAGCAGCCAAACTTTCTACACAATGGAAGTTCCAACAGGTGCGACTAACGTAACCTTCACAATGAGTGGCGGTTCAGGCGATGCTGACCTTTACGTTCGTGCAGGTAGCGCACCAACAACATCAACCTATGATTGTCGCCCGTATAAAGGCGGTAACAACGAAGTATGTTCTATCGATAACCCAACAGCAGGTACATACCATGTAATGCTGAATGGTTACTCTGCATACTCAGGTGTTAGCCTAGTAGGTGATTTAACAACTTCTGGCGGTGGTTCAGGCTCAGGTTCACCACAAGCAGGTGGTGGCACAGTAACAGATATCTCTGCAAGTGCAGGCCAATGGAAGCATTACACTATTGATGTTCCTGCCGGTATGGCAAGCTTTACAGTAACGACATCAGGCGGTACTGGCGATTCAGACTTATTCGTTAAGTTTGGTAGCCAACCAACATCATCAAGCTATGACTGTCGCCCTTACAAAAACGGTAACGCAGAAACTTGTACGTTCAGTAATCCACAAGCAGGTACTTGGCACTTAAGCTTAAATGCTTACCGTACTTTCTCGGGTGTTACACTGGATGCGCAATATCAACCTTAATAGTTGATCTCCTAAGTCACCCCCAGGGACTTTCAGCCGGACTTACGTCCGGCTTTTTTGTATTTATGAATTGCTATTAAAGCTTTTCTAGCACAGCTTCAGCGCGGCTTACTACAAACTCTTTGTCTTGTTCAACAAACAGCCCTGTTACAGTTTGGTTTTCAACGATCATTGCATAACGCTTAGAACGTATACCACCAAAACCAGCTGTGTCTTTATCTAAACCAAGTGCTTTGGTAAAACTTGCATCACCATCTGCTAACATACGAATATGCTCAGCGTTATGAGCTTCACCCCATGCTTTCATTACAAATGCATCGTTCACCGATACACAGTAGATTGCATCAACGCCTTTAGCAGTAATTTTATCGGCCAGGGTAATAAACTCAGGTAAGTGAGCATTAGAGCATGTTGGTGTAAATGCACCCGGCACGGCAAACAACACTACTTTTTTATCTGCAAATAATGCCTCTGTTGTTAAGGTTTGCATGCCTTCGCTAGTTAATTCACTAAGGGTTGCTGTAGGTATAGTTTGGCCTTGTTCGATCATCGTAATTCCTTGAAAGAAAATAAGAGTACAGAGTATATACCTAAAAAATTGAATACAGCATGATTTTAAGGACAAACAACGTAAACCATTGCTCGCCCTTTGGAGGGTTATAAACCTAAGCTGGCTTTAATGGTATGCATTTGCTCTTGTAGGCGATGCTGAATATCACTAACCAGAGAGTTTGATTCGCTTACCTGCCCTTTCATGCTTTGCATTGATTGACTGAAGTTTTCGAGTAAGGCGTTTTGCTGTTTAGCCAGCTCCATAGCATCAAATGCGACCTTATTTGCATCTTGCGCGTTGCCAGCTACGCCTTCGGAGTTACGTTTAAGTTCTTGGGCATTTTGTGTTTGTAGCTCGGCATCATTAGCCAGTGCGCTAATTTGCTCCGATACCATGGTGGAGTTTTCACTTAAGCGGTTTAACTGATTGTTAATATCATCAAGTGACCCCTGCGTTTGTCTGGCAAGTTTTCGTACTTCGTCAGCGACCACCGCAAAGCCTCGGCCATGCTCACCTGCACGCGCCGATTCAATCGCTGCATTCAGTGCTAATAAGTTTGTTTGCTCAGCAATATTTTTAATCACCTCAATAACTTGACCCACATCATCAACGCCTTTTAATAGCTCTTTTAAGCTATCTAGGCCTTGCTCAACGCGTTCTTCAGTACGAGAGCTTGCGGTTAACATGCTATCTGCAAAGCCTAGGCTCTGCTCCATCGCACCAAAGGTTTGTTTGGCGTTATCAGCAACTTGACCATTGATGTTATTAACCTGTTCACCAATGTCTTGAATATCAGTAAGTAAACTTTGGTTTTGTTCAACCTGAGAGTGGCTAGCATCAGTTTGCTGGGCAATCGTATGTAAGTGCTCGCTCATCTCTAGCATAAAGTCATTAATAACCTTAAGCATTTGTGCTCGTTCTTCTGCTTCACCACGCTGGCGCTCAATCAATTGATTAAAGTAATGGGCAATTTCACCGACTTCAGTTTTCGGATTTTTACTCTCAATGTTTTTAAGCTCATTACTCTCAATTAAGAAAGCAAAGCCATCACGCAATTGACGCAGCGGGTTAAGCACTTGGTTACGCTGTACGAAATACACACCAGCTGCTAAAACCACCAGCATGCCAATGGCTACACAAAACACGATAAACACTTGCTGCTTAAGGTCGCTCTGTTCATCTTTTAGCTTTTGCTCTGCACCGAGCACCGTTGTAGACAAGGCGCCTATTTGCTCGCGCAATGCTTGCATGCCGGTTTGACGCTGCTCTGCTTGCTCAAGAGTGGATGCTAAATCACGTGGGAAGCGTTTGGGCCAGCTACTTAACTCAGCTTTTATGTCACCGGCCAAATCTTCTGCTTCTTCGCCAAAAAATAAAGCGTCTTCATCCACTTCGCTCATTACACCTAAATTTTCGAGTTTATCGATTTTAGCCCCAAGCGCATTTAGGTTTTCAACACTTTGATTAAGGCTGTTTTTAGTGTCTTGATCAAAGTTGATCACTAACTTATAAGTGTACAAAGCAAGTGAAGTGACTTCGCTGTAGTAGTCAGCAGCTAGTTGGTAATACTCAAGTGCAAGCGCTGTTTGCGGCTCGGCTTTACTTGCATAGCCAATTAATGATGAAGCTGAACCTGCCATTTGTCTTAACGAGTTATCAAGCAGCGCCATTTCGTTACCAGACAGCTTACCTAAAGCGCGGTACTTACCATTGATGTCTTTATCGAGTGCTGTTAGCTGGCTATTAAGCTGACTTGCAAGATCACTAGGCAACTTAGCTAAATGCTGCTTTTTAACATCACTTATCAGCGTAGAAGCTTTATTTAAGTGTTGGCTGTCACCTTGTTCTAAATAATCATCAAGGTAGCTTTTTAAATCAATAATGATGGTGTTTTTTAGCTTGTTATAAGCGTTATCTTGTTGCTCTAAACCGAATAAGGTTTGACTTGCCCAAAACAGAGTGGCTGCTAATAAAATACTAGCGAGAGTAAGTAAAACGGCCAATAGCCGAGTAAATGATGACACGCGCATAAACGATATTCCCAAGTAACGTTGCGCGCGTAGAATATTAACCTTTTATGACAATATGATGAAATACCACCATAAATAACTACACGAAAAAAACCATACACATCCAAAAACATTAGATTTAAACCATTGCCGCTTTTACATATACATCAAAGCGGTTCTTTTTGGTTTTGATTTGCATACTCGGGGTTTTGTCATTTAAAAATGGCGCGTAATCAGGGCGCTTCACAACCACTCGCTTACTAGCAAGCGGATAAGCAAACTCTAATAGATCATCGGCATCGCTATCTGAGCCCACAAGCTCTTGGAATACTCGCATTTCTTTTTTAACGAGGGCTGATTTTTCACGATGAGGAAACATAGGATCTAAGTACACAACATCAGGAGTATCACTACACTGCGCCAGTAACGTATGACTAGAGCCAAACACTAAGCTCATGTTTTCTTTCATCCAAGGGCCAATTTCTGCATCGTTATAGGCGCGTTCTAGGCCATCAAATAATAGCGCGGCAACTACTGGATGGCGCTCATGTAAAATCACTTTACAGCCTAGTGATGCCAGTACAAAGCCATCACGACCAAGGCCTGCGGTGGCATCAAGAACCACTGGTGTGGCACCTTTATTTAACCCTACAGCCTTTGCTATAGCTTGCCCTTTACCTCCACCAAACTTACGGCGGTGAGCAGCAGCACCCGTTACAAAATCAACGTGGATTGCACCCAGCTTAGGTTCGTCCTTTTTTTTCAAGCTAAGACCTTGGTCGTCATAATGAAGCGAAAAGCCCGCATTCTGCTCAGCCCACTTAGCTAAACCAAAACGCAACTCTATTGCATCTAAATAAGGACGCATTTCTTTAAAAGGACAATGAATTACCACACAAAACTCCGAGCTATATTAATCGGCGTCAGTATAGCATGGCTTAAAATAGCTCGATATCCGTTTGTGAAGTGACATCTTCAGTGTGACTAGGCTCTGCCATTTTTTGTAAACTGGCGAGAAGATCACTACGCGCTTCAATAATGTGTTTTAACTGATATTTTATAAACGCTAAATCATCATTGAGCGAAGAAAATAATAACTTAGTCTGCTCTAGTTGCTGTAGATGAAAAGTTACTTCATCACTACTCGACAAATTGCTTTGTGCGACTGACTTATTTAACTCATCCAATTGCGCAGCTAGCTTTTCAACTGCTCGTTCGCGTGAATCACTGTTTTGATACATTTGTTGAGATAGTTCATTAAAGGCATTCCCAATTTGCTGTGCCTGAGTCAGTGCCCGCTCATTAATTTCCATATCTTGAACTTTTGCGTTTGTGACTTCGAGGATGTGCGGGAATAAATCTTTATAACGACCATAAAGTTGGGCATCATCAAGTGGCATGTTTTTGACTAACATTGACACTTTAGGGTAATTAATAATGGTGCGGTGGCTAAAATCAACAAAGCGATTCGCATCACGATGTTTTTCTAGTAACTCCTGCTCTAAAGGACATACTCCACCTTCGGCACAGCAAAACACGCCGACATCGTGATACCAAAACGCCAGCACGACATCAAGCTCCATCGGGTTAAAAAACTCAAACATATGCTCAGATAACGCTTTGATATCATGCGCATGATAAGTCTGCCCAACGTAGCGCATGATGCGTCCCATATCACCTGAATCTGTCATCGCTATTTCGGCGGTTATTTGCGCTCGCTCAACATCACTGGTTAATTTTTTTGAATGCTGCCGGTACTGATATAACACGCGAATACGTGCCATCAGCTCTTCAGCATTAAATGGTTTTACAATGTAATCAGCTGCACCTGCGTTATAGCCTTTTACACGGTCTGGTAAGTCCGCTTTACCCGATAAAAACATCACAGGAATATCTTTAGTTTGCGGGTTAGCTTTTAATTCGTTACACACCTCGTACCCTGATTTAGCAGGCATTTCAACATCAAGTAAAATAATGTCTGGGCTGTACTTTATCGCCTGTCTTAATCCTTCTTCACCATTTTTAGCATGGATCAACGTGCAAAAGCCCGATAGTGATTCTTCAATCACATGATGGACATACTTATCATCATCAATGGCTAATACAAGTTTTGACATACTTAATTCCTGCAACTGTTTTTAAAAAGAATAGTACGCAAGATTGAATTTGCTAAGAATTATTAATAAAAAAGCGCCTTACGGCGCTTTAGTTTAAGTAATGTGTATTATGCTGCAATACCACTATGTCTTAGTAGTGCATCAACTTGTGGTTCGCGTCCGCGGAACTTTTTAAATAGCTCCATAGGCTCTTCGCTCCCCCCTTTTTCTAAAATGTTCTTTAAGAAAGCTTCGCCCGTTGCTGGGTTAAAAATGCCTTCTTCTTCAAATTTAGAAAACGCATCGGCCGAGAGTACTTCAGCCCATTTATAAGAGTAATAACCTGCGCTATAACCGCCTGCAAAAATATGGCTAAAGCCATGCTGGAAACGATTAAACGCTGGCGCTTTAACAACAGCCGTTTTACTGCGTACCTCATCAAGTGTTGCTTGAATATGACATGGCTCACCCGCTTTGTAAGTATGGTGAATAGTAAAATCAAACAACGAGAACTCAAGCTGACGCAGCATTTGCATACCTGATTGGAAGTTCTTCGCCGCAAGAAGTTTATCTAGTAACTCTTTTGGTAATGGCTCATCTGTTTCGTAATGACCCGAAATAAAGCTCAGCGCTTCTTCTTCGTAACACCAGTTTTCAAGGAACTGACTTGGTAACTCAACCGCGTCCCATGCAACACCGTTAATACCAGCCACTGGCGCAGCATCAACTTGTGTCAACATATGGTGAATACCATGACCAAACTCATGGAATAACGTAGTCACTTCGTTATGCGTAAACAAAGCAGGCTTATCACCCACTGCTTTATTAAAGTTACACACTAAGTACGCAACAGGGGTTTGTAATTCGCCGTTTGCACGTACTTTTCGACCCATGCAGTCATCCATCCAAGCACCGCCACGCTTGCGATCGCGGGCATATAAATCTAGATAAAAGCGACCACGTAACGTGTTGCTGTTATCGTAAATTTCGAAGAAACGTACATCAGGGTGGTAAGTATCAAACTCTGTCACTTCTTTAACACTAATACCAAATAAACGATTAACTGTAGTGAATAAGCCACTTAGAACTTTATTGGCTGGAAAATATGGGCGCAGCACTTCATCAGAAATCGCGTACTTCTCTTGCTTGAGCTTTTCGCCGTAGTAAGCGTAGTCCCACGCAGCCAGTTCAGTCACACCGTGCTTATCTTTTGCGTAAGCTGTTAGCTCAGCAAGCTCTTGCTCAGCTTGTGGCTTAGACTTAGCAGCTAAATCTTCTAAGAATGAGAAAACTTGCTCTGGCGTTTCTGCCATTTTAGTCGCCAATGACATATCAGCGTAGCTGTTAAAACCAAGTAACTCGGCAAGTTCATGACGCAGGGCAAGCTCTTCGCTCATAATAGCTGAGTTATCAAATTCACCAGCGTTAGGGCCTTGATCAGAGGCACGCGTCACAAACGCAGTGTAAAACTCTTCACGTAACTCGCGGTTATCAGCATAAGTCATGATTGGTAAGTAAGATGGAAAATCTAGCGTGAATACCCAGCCTTCTAGCTCTTTGCTTTTAGCTGTATCAGCACCTAGTGCTAACGCAGACTCTGGTAAACCAGCCAGTTCGATTTCATCTGTAATATGCTTTTGCCAAGCAAGCGTGGCATCCATTACATTATTACCAAACTTAGAGGCCAGCTCAGATAAACGCGCACTGATTTCGCCATAACGCTTTTGTTGTTCAGGCTTTAGAGCAATACCAGATAGCTCAAAATCGCGCAGTGCATTAGTAATGGTTTTTTGCTGGGCAGTCGTTAGTGTTTTAAATTCGTCACTGTTGTGAAGCGCGTTGTAAGCATCGTACAAACCTTGATGCTGACCAACAAAGGTTGAATACTCAGATAACAACGGCAAACATTGCTCATAGGCTTCACGTAGCTCGTCGTTATTAACGACAGAATTCATATGTGATACCGGTGAAAATAAGCGTGATAACTTGTCATCAGCTTCTTCAAGCGGAAGCACCAAATCATTCCATGTGTATGATTTGCTTGCCAGTACCTCATCTATTTTGGTACGACACTCAGCAATCGCTGCTTTTAATGCTGGCACTACGTGTGCTGGTTTAATTTTAGAAAACGGCGGAAGCCCTTCTAAACCAATGAGCGGGTTATTTTCTGCAATTGTCATTTTCGTTCTCAAATTTTATGCGAAGATGATTTTGAAGTTGGGGCGAATTGATGAAATACAAGGGGCTTAACCTTGGTCTTTATTATGCTATTATCAACTTATTACTAAATCGATTAATTAATAAAAAGTTATCTATTTTTGAGGACAAACTATGGCTCAGCATTTTGATTACATTGCAATTGGTGGTGGTAGTGGCGGTATTGCCTCTGCAAACCGTGCAGCAATGCGTGGCGCAAAAGTCGCTCTTATTGAAGCAAAACACATGGGTGGCACCTGTGTAAACGTGGGTTGTGTTCCAAAGAAAGTAATGTGGCACGGCGCACAAATTGCTGAAGCAATTAACGCATATGCACCTGACTACGGCTTTGATGTTGAATTAAAAGGTTTTAGCTGGGCTAAATTAGTTGAAAGCCGCGAAGCGTATATTGGCCGTATTCACCAAGGTTACAACAAGTACTTATCTAGCAATGGTGTAACTGTAATCAATGGCTTTGCTAAGTTTGTTGATAACAAAACAGTTGAAGTAAACGGTGAGCTATACACTGCTGACCATATCCTTGTTGCTGTTGGTGGTCGCCCTACTATTCCTAACATTCCAGGCGCTGAGCTTGGTATTGATTCAAATGGCTTCTTTGAGCTAGACGCACAGCCTAAGCGTGTTGCTGTGGTTGGTGCAGGCTACATTGCCGTTGAAATCGCAGGCGTACTTCATAGCCTTGGTACAGAAACACACCTGTTTGTTCGTAAAAACAAACCACTACGTACTTTTGACCCATACATTGTTGATACGCTTATCGATATTATGGCAAAAGAAGGCCCAACTCTTCACACTGAGTGCACACCTAAAGAAGTAGTTAAAGAAAGCGATGGCAGCTTAACCATTCACTTTGAAAATGGTCACAGCCAAAACGTTGATGAAGTTATTTGGGCAATTGGCCGTACACCTACAACTGACAAGATCAATCTTGCTGCGGCAGGTGTTGAAGTAACTGAAGCTGGTTACGTTAAAGTAGACGAATTCCAAAACACCACAGCTGAAAACGTATACGCAGTTGGCGATATCATCGAAAACGGTATCGAACTTACGCCAGTAGCCGTTAAAGCAGGTCGTATTTTATCAGAGCGCTTATTCAATAAAGAACTACCTGATGATTTAAAAATGGACTACGAGCTAGTACCTACTGTGGTATTCAGCCATCCACCAATCGGCACAATTGGTTTAACAGAGCAGCAAGCGATTGATCAATACGGCAGCGATAACGTTAAAGTATATAAATCAAGCTTTGCAGCAATGTACACAGCGGTTACTCAGCACCGTCAAGCATGTAACATGATGCTAGTGTGTGCAGGCGAAGACGAAAAAGTTGTTGGCTTACACGGCATTGGCTTTACCGTTGACGAAATGATCCAAGGCTTTGCCGTTGCAATGAAGATGGGCGCAACCAAAGCAGACTTTGATGCTGTTGTGGCTATTCACCCGACGGGCTCAGAAGAGTTTGTAACGATGAGATAAACTCGCGTTGCGAGTCAATTTTAAACCTTGTGGTGCTGCCACAAGGTTTTTTATTGAGTAAATTTGGTAGTGATTTCAGTACACTATCAAAGCTCAGAAATTGCTTGACTAAAAATACGTTTAAGTAAATCTAGGTTTAAATTCACACCTGCAATATTCGCATCAATCCACTCTCTCTGAGAGATTGGAGGCCACGAAACCTTATAGCCGATGCTATATAACATTTCTTCAAAAAAGAAACGTAACACTCTACCGTTACCTTCGCGGAATGGGTGAAGTAAATTTAGCTCACAAAACAAGTCTGCCACTTTTTCAATTAGTTCATCATTATTCTGACAATTCGATATTGCCGGAATGGTTCGAAATAATTTGTTAGCTTCAGGCTCAATACGCGTCCAAGTACAAAAGCGGGTATTACCCTTGGAGATATCAACATCCCTAATTTGACCTGCCCACACATATAAGTCTTGAAATAAGTGGTGATGAAGATGTTTTAAATGCTCAAGTGAAAACTTAGATAGAGGTTGTTCGGGGGAGTCATAAGTTCTATAGCGTTCAGCGGTAAACTCAGCTTCGGCTTGATCTAATATATCCGATTCTCGAATATCTAATAGATTAATTAATACATCAGAGGCAGGGTAGCAATATTTATCTTGAGCTACCCCGTATTTATCGCGCATATTTACGCTTCAATTCAGCAATACTTTTGCCTTCACTATTAGTTTTCAGCGTTAGACCTTCATAGCTTAAACTGACCTTAAAGTTATCCATATCGGGCATAAACTTAGTTTTTTGCTGATTGCTAGTCTTAGCAGTTTTGGTAGTCATAAACCCTCCTGTAATACTGATAATTCTAGCTTATTCAAGCATAAATTGCCATTAATCAACTTATTCGAAAGTACAGCCAAAAAGAAGAGAAAAAGGCAATTAAAATACTGACCAATTTAAACTTTTTAATGCCTATGATTACAAAGTGAGGGGGAGTTGTTAAACTCAGCTAAAAGAATAAAAACGTAAACTACTTTGCAATCAATCACTTTATTCCCTGTACACCTTGTACAGAGTATCTTTCTGTTCCAAATGTTATTTGGTGCATTATTAATTAATAGCCAAAAACAAAGTCGTTCCTTGGTGCTGCTGTTTGCATTTCAAGGCTGTGTGTGCGCCTTTAACCTGCTAGAAGGGTTAGGGTTTTCTAGTTACTTAATTACCCCTGCATTTACATTACTGTATGGGCCTATGATTTACTTTTTTACCTTGTCGATTACAGGTAAACAGCCTTTTAAAACATCACACTACGCGGTACACTTAATTCCTGCGGCTATTTCCTTGGCCTTTACCCACTACACGCAAGCGATCATTTTACTTGGTTCGCTCAGTCAACTTGGTTATTTCTACTTCGCTTATGGCATTTTAAAGCGCTATCACAAACAACTTATGCATGCGCGCTCAGATGCTGAGAGCCTTAAATTAAAGTGGCTGATCAAAGCATTATTTATTTTTGCCATTATTGTCGTATTTGATTTGCTGCGCATGAATGTGCAACCAATCACGCCGCTCGATATAAAGATGCACTGGTATTTATTAAACGAAATACTGTTACTGCTGATGTTTAGCTTTTTGTTGTTTCACACCATCAAAAATAGCTTTCAATTCGAGCCAGTCACATTGTCAGAAGAACCCGAAGCTGAACAAACTGATTCGGCTGACGAGCAACTTGCGCAGCAAATTTTCTCAACCATTGATAACTTGATTATTAACGAATCGCTTTATCGACAACCTAGGCTCTCACTAAACGACTTAGCAAATCAAACAGGGCTCGGTAGTAAAGAAATATCTTGGGCTATTAACAGCACAACGGGGAACAACTTTTGTGAGTACATCAACCAGCATAGAGTGAATGATGTTAAACGCGAAATAGAGCAAGACTCACCTCAAAAACTCAGCCTGATAGAGCTGGCATTTCAAGCAGGCTTTAATTCTAAATCGACTTTTAATGCCGTGTTTAAAAAAGAAACGGGATTAACACCGAGTCAATTTAAGAAGCAAACGCAAAAGAATTAGCTCATAAAACAGACAAAAAACGTCCTAAATCCTGTTTTAGGACGCTTTTTTACAACTCAAACGCTAATTTAAACAAAAAACAACTTTGAGACTCCTGATGTACAAGTCCTATTTTTTACTACTAACTTTGTGCCTATTAATAAACTTTTCGGGTTTTGCTTTAGCAACGAATCACTCTTTAGAGGTGACGAATCAAGCTTTAAAAGTGCAGCCAAGTCGCGTTGGTGCAAGCGACCCAATCGCTTACTTTCAATCGAAAACAGCAGCAATAGAATTTGCTAAACAACAAAACTGGGCTCAGGTGAATAAACTCACAAAAATGCTCATTAATGAATATCAACACGATGGCGATACTTGGTATTTACTTGGCCTCAGTTACTTTCAATTGGCCGATTATCAAAATGCCAGCAATGCTTTGCAACGCGCACTTGCAATTGGGACTAGCTTAAAAGGCATTCCTAATGGGGCCAGTAACCCGAACGATTTAATGGTGAAAATTGCAGAGGCATACGCAGAGCTTAAAAACCAACAGCAAGCCGAGTATTGGCTTAAAAAAGCTCTAGCAGCAAGATGGGATGACCGCCCAACACTTGCTGGCACCAGCTTATTTAAATCTGGTATTAACCCTTACTTTGAACGCTTTGCACAATCAGCCAGTTATAAATCACTTGCAGGTAATAATTTGGATACTGAACTCAATCGAGATCAAAAATGGCGCGCCGATTTAGCGTTTTTAGTTTCAGAGATCAAACGTTTACACGTGGCAATGTATCAAAACATGAGCTCACAACAGTTTGCAGAAAAAGTAGCTGAGATTGATAAGTCGATTCCTATTCTAACCGATCAGCAAATTGTTTTTCAGTTTATGGAGCTAATTGCATTACTTGGCAATGGTCATAATCTATTGATCCCAGCATGGGGTGAAACAGGCAACTTTCAGCAACTACCATTTCAGTTTTATCAATTTAGTGACGGTTTATACATCAGCAAAGCAAGTAGCGATTACCAGCAATATGTTGGCTATAAAGTTGAGGCATTTGCCGATACACCAGCCCAGCAAGCTCTTGAGTTAACTAAACGTATTAATGCTCGCGATAATGAAATGCAAACCCTTTGGTTGGGTCCCTATTATTTAAGTTTGCTTGATGTGCTAAACGGGCTTGGCATTAGCAAAGGGAGCGAGGTAACACTTACGCTCAGCTCACCACAAGGCGCTATCACCACAGTTACACCAGCGCTCAAACCAATGCAATTTACAGGTTTTCCTAAGTTACCAAAACTTGCTGAGCACCCTACGCTTAGATACTTAGCAAAAAACAATACGCCGTTTTGGAGCGAACAAATCAAAACGAATAAATTACTGTATGTACAATTCAATGATGTGCGAAATAACAAAGATCTCACCCTTGCTGAATTTGCCATGCAGCTACAAGCACAAATCAAACACGATGACATTGAGCATCTGGTGCTAGACCTTCGCCATAACAGTGGTGGTAATGGCTCGCTCACCCCGCCTTTGGTGGCAACGGCCGCATTTTTTAACGTATTAAAACCACAAGGAAAGCTATTTTTATTAATTGGCCGCAATACGTTTTCGGCAGGCCATGATGTAGCTGTAAAGATTGCCAATATAGTGCCAGCGATTTTTGTAGGTGAGCCATCAGGCACCCGCCCGAATGTGGCAGGTGAAGCTGGCTGGTTTAACCTGCCATACAGTAAACAAACAGGCCTTATTTCGAGCCAATTCCACCAGCAAAGCCGAGCGGAAGATCATCGAATCTGGTTAGCGCCCGATATGCCAATTACACTTTCTGCAAAAGACTACTTTGCAGGTATCGATCCGGTAATGGATGCTGTTTTAACTATAACTAAGCAATAACCAGTGCTGGCACAAACCTTGTAACTGTTAATAAAGTAACCAGTTATAGCAAGAGTTTGCTCTTGTTTACTGTGTAATTAAGTAGTTATTACGCAGTAAACAAGGCATTTTTACAAGGAGGCACTGTGTCTAAGTCTGCAATTTTATATCGCATGGTGACCGATGAGCATATTTGCCCATTCGGTTTAAAATCAAAAGATTTACTAGAGCGTCATGGTTACGATGTTGATGATCGTCACTTAACCAGCCGTGAGCAAACTGACGAATTCAAACAGCAGCATGATGTAAAAACCACACCACAAACCTTTATCAATGATAAACGCATTGGTGGTTACGATGATTTACGCGACTTTTTTAATCTGCCCGAGGCTGGCCAACAAGGTACCAGTTATACCCCTGTTTTAGCCATTTTCGCAGTAGCTATGCTACTAAGCTGCGGTTTCACTTATGCCAGTGGTGAGGCTTTATTTTCTATGCAAAATCTGATGCTGTTTGTTGCATTATCCATGGCGGTATTAGCGATACAAAAGCTGCAAGACTTATACAGCTTTTCTAACTCATTTATTACCTATGACTTACTAGCCATGCGTGTCGTGCCCTACGCCTATGTTTATCCATTTATAGAGGCGTATGTAGCGATAGGTATGGTGGCTAAATTACCCGCCTTAGCTGTAGCACCATTTTCATTATTTATTGGTGGTATAGGTGCGGTATCAGTTATTAAGGCTGTGTATATCGATAAACGAGAGCTGAAATGCGCCTGTGTTGGTGGCGACAGTAATGTGCCGCTCGGCTTTATCTCTCTGAGTGAAAACTTATTTATGATTGCCGCAGGTATATGGATGCTATTGAGCTAATACAAAAACGCGAGGGATTACCCTCGCGTTCACTATAACTATCAGTAGGGGCAATTAAGCCGTACCACCCACAGTTAGGTTATCAATTTTAAGGCTTGGTTGACCCACACCAACAGGTACGCTTTGGCCATCTTTGCCACACACGCCAACGCCTTTATCAAGCGCTAAGTCGTTGCCTACCATCGAAATTTGCTGCATCACTTCTGGGCCATTGCCAATCAGTGTTGCGCCTTTGATAGGTTGCGTGATTTTACCGTTTTCAATTAAGTAGGCTTCAGAGGCACTAAATACAAACTTACCTGACGTAATATCCACTTGGCCGCCACCAAAGTTAGGCGCGAAGATACCTTTTTTCACTGAGCTGATGATATCAGCTTGGCTGTGCTCGCCACCTAACATATAGGTGTTGGTCATACGCGGCATAGGTAAATGAGCATACGATTCACGGCGTGCGTTACCAGTAGGGTTAACACCCATCAAACGGGCATTTAGCTTATCTTGCATGTAGCCCTTTAAAATACCGTTTTCAATAAGCACGTTATACGCAGCTGGTGTCCCTTCGTCATCCACGTTCAATGAACCACGGCGATCAGCAATGGTGCCATCATCCACGACTGTACACAGTTCAGATGCCACCTTTTGACCTACTTTACCGCTAAACGCTGATGCGCCTTTACGGTTAAAGTCACCTTCTAGGCCATGGCCTACCGCTTCGTGTAGTAACACACCCGGCCAACCTGCGCCTAGCACGACTTCCATGCTACCCGCAGGTGCATCGATTGCTTCTAGGTTTACTTTTGCTTGGCGAACAGCTTCTTCGGCGTATTCCATCCAGCGCGGTTTGCCATCGACTAACTCTTTAAAATAGCCATAATCTAAACGCGCACCGCCCCCTGCACCACCGCGCTCACGACGGCCGTTCTTCTCAAGTAACACTGAGCAGTTTAAGCGAATAAGCGGGCGAATATCGGTGGCAAAGGTGCCATCACTTGCAGCAATTAACACTTCTTCATAAACCGCCGACATTGAACTGATCACTTGCTCAGCATCCGGCGCTAATTGACGAATATAGTTTTCAAGTTCACGTAGCAGGCTTACTTTGTCATCGTTGCTCATGCTTTGAATTGGCTGATGCGGCGCATACTGTTGTTTAGCAGCTACATCACTGAACACCTGAATTGTTTTGTTTTCGCCAGCATTGGCAATGCTACGCGCAGCCGTTGCTGCTTTGTTTAACGCTTCAAGGTTAATCGCATCTGAGTATGAAAAACCGGTTTTTTCACCGCTAACAGCACGCACACCCACACCACGCTCAACGTTGTATGAGCCTTCTTTTACTAAACCGTCTTCAAGCACCCAAGATTCGTGATGGCTCGATTGAAAATACAGGTCGGCATAGTCAACTTGGTGCTGATGAATAAAAGCGAGCGTTTTTTCTAATTCTTCTCTTGTTAATTGGCTGTCATGTAATAAATGCTGTTCAACCGTGTTCATAATAAATGCTCTCTAAATCGTTGCTGAGACTGCACAGGCATGTCTTGGCGAATTGTATTCAAGCGGTTTAAATCAAGCTCATGGCTGATAAACCCGGTACCAGAGGCAAGCTCACTGAGCGTTTCTCCCCATGGTGAAATAATAATGCTGTGGCCATATGTGTGGCGGCCATTTTCATGCTCGCCCCACTGCGCTGCGGCAACCACATAGCATTGTGTTTCGATTGCCCGCGCAGCTAATAAAATATGCCAATGAGCAGCGCCGGTGACTGTGGTAAAGGCACTGGGCACTAAAATAAGCTCAGCCCCTTGGCGCTGCATGGCGGTGAATAAGCCACTAAAACGTAGATCATAACATACTGCTAAGCCAATTTTACCAAATGGCGAGTCGACCACCACAATATCATTGCCTGCTTGCGTCGCATCAGACTCTCGGTAACTGCGGGTAGTGTCGGCTACATCTACATCAAATAAATGAATTTTATTGTACTGCGCAACCACATCGCCTTGGTTGTTAAATAAAAACGAGGCGGCTAAATACTTACCATTTTGCTGCGAAACAGGCAGGGTGCCAGCGGCTAACCAAATATCATGTTGCTTGCATAAATCGGCAAGTTGCGCTTTATATGCCTCACTTTGGTGACCTAATTGATAGCTTGCTTGGCTTTGCTTACTAAAGATCAAAAAACTTTCGGGTAAACACACTAGCAATGGCCGAGTTGCAGGTAACTGATTCAATGTCTCTGCTAAAAAAGCGAGATTTTGCTCAGCATTCATACTTGAGCACATTTGTACTGCAACAACCTGTGGGTGAGGATTAGCCTTCATTATTATCTAAACTCGCTGAAGATGCGGCATCTTTTAATTTTAGTTGCGTCGACGACTGCGGCTGGCTTTGCGCGGCTTGCGGTAACGTCACTTCACGGCTCTTACGATCAACTTCTTCGACAACAGGGTCGTTCATACTGCCTGTTACTTTAAAGTTGATCTCTGAGATCACCCGCGCTGAGTGAATCACTTTGTCGATTGCCAACGCAGCAAGACCACTTACCGGATTAACCATCCATGCCACAATCACTGGAATACTCGACGTTACCTGCGGCGCAACCGCTAGATCGTAATCAATTTCAAAGGTATTTAAGTTTGTATGGCCTTTAATCGTTAAATCAGCAGGCACACCATCAAGTTTGGTATCTTGAGTGTAAGCAATGCCCTTTTCTAGCTGCATCGTGCCTTGCATGCTGTTATAGAAAAAGCCTTTGGAGAATACATCTCTAAAGTCCAGTTTCAGCTTACGCACTAACGAGTCTAAACTCAGTAATGAGAATACTCGCGCACCACCATCACTGATCTCAGCAAGGTGTCCTTCACCTAAACGCCAATCTAACTCACCGGCTAAACTTGGTACATCAAAGCTATAAGGTGCGCCTTGCCAAGCAAGATCAAACTTAATATTGGCGTCAGAGTCTTTTACTGTAGTAGTGATATCAAACTCATCAAATAGCGCACCAATATCGTCACTTTGTAAGTTACCACTAAAGCGTGTTTGCCCATCGGCAAATTGCCCTTTACCGCGCAATACGTGATCGCCTTTGTCGATGACCAGCTCAGTAAACAAAAGTTTATCGTTCTCCCCAACTAAGCTGCTTTTAATTTTATCGAGCTGATACTCAGCGACTTTACAATCTTCACAGTTAAACTCGATGGCTGGGACTCGGGTTAACCAGCTTAAATCTTCAGGTTCAGTGCTTTGCTCTGTTTGCTCTGCAACTTCGTTAAAATTAATACGCAGATAGTCAGTAAAAATTTGAATTGGTCTGCGTGTTTCACCGGTTGGGATCAGTGCATCGGCACGTAATTCTTTAGCATTTAGCTTTAACTCTAAATCTGATTGTTTTGGCGCTAAGCGAAATTCAAAATCATTAAAGTCGATATTGTGTAGTGCCAGTTTATTAAATTTGCCCGTTACGTTGTTGAATGCAGGCATCACACTTGGCGCATCTGACTTAACTTTGGTAAGCGCAATAATTTGATCAATTAAGCCAAACCAAGGCACTATTTCGGTTTCTGGTAAATCAATAGATACCGCAAAACCTTCACGGTTCAAACCTAAATCTTGTGCACCTAAAATTAAATGGGCATTACTAAATTTCTTTTCGCCATTATCTAAAATCGCATTAAAAAATAACTGCTCATCAACATTTGCGGTGATCAAATTAGAAATACGGTCGCCCTGCACGACCGCAGTTAATGGCCATTTCTGCTCTGCGCCTTTGTTATAAGGTGCAGGTAGTTGGCTAGTCACACCGATTAAATTACCACTCACATCGGCGCGGTAATTAAAGTCATTCGGTAAAAAGTTAAGCGACACATTAATATCTACATCACTTTGGCCGCTTAAGTAACCGGCCAGTAAACCATGGGCCTGTTCAATTAAAGGCTCAGCTTCAAGCGCTAACTTTATAGCAATTTCAGCGCGATAGTTATCAGCCACACTTTCACTGTTATAACTTGCAGTGAGCGGCATACCCATCCAATCTGCTTTGGCATTTTTTAAGTCGATTTTATCGTTGTTAAACTTAACAATACCGGTCATGTGATTAAGTGTGATCCCAGGCTGTGCAAGGTAAATCGGAATATTAGCTAACTCAACTTCACCAATCGCATCAACATGACCAGATTCTAGATCTACTAATAATTCAATTTCAGCCTGCGCTTCCCCTTTCGCTTGAACTACCTCAAATACATCAGCTAACGGTTTTGCTAACGGAGTCGCAGAAAAGAAGGGATTAAGCTTATCGCCATGGGCGCGTTTATTAATAGCAACTTTTAAGACATCTGCATTCATTAAATCGGCAATACTGACATGCACGCTATCGCCAAGGACTAGATTAACCAGCTTGCCCGACTTGCTATAGATATCCATGCGCTCATTTTCGAAATGTAAAATGACGTTGGCATCTTCAACTTCTGGCCAGCTTGGTGAAAACTTATAGTTCGCGTTTTCAACATTCGCTAACACTTCAAATTGACCTTGCTGCTCTTTGAACGGAAACCCTTTAAATGGCCCTGAGAACAACACTTGCGCTTTATTTACTTCGCCACCTTTAATGGCTCCATTGAGGTAGCTAACAAGGCTTTTGCTCATGACAGGTAACGGAAAATAATGCCCAGCGACTTTGGCATCAGGGGCATAGGCTTCAGCATATAAATCTAACCGCGGTTCATCAGTCAGGCTGAGCATCATCTCAGCAGCCACAGTTACTTCGTCGTTATCAAGCCAAATATTATCGCTACTAATGCGCCAGCCATCATCATAATGATGAAGGTCTAGTTCTACATTTAATTGGTTATAGGCAATATCTTGGCTAAAGCTGCCGTTTGTTAATAGTTGATTATTCTCGCCATAAAGCTGAATTCGCCCAGCTGATTGATTAATTAAGCCATTAACGCGGATAGCTTGCCCACCCGGAACACCTTGCAGCGACAGCCAATTAATTTGTTCGCCCTGAAACCAAAGTTGCCAGTTATCCTGCTGACCTAACTCAAGGTAGGCATCACTTAACTGACCATTGGGTTGACGAGCTAAAAACGGGGCAAGTACTTCAAAGTTACTTAACTGCGATAACTTGGCCAGCAATGCAAAATCAAATTGCTTTAACCAAATTTGATTTTTATCGCCAAGCTGAGCTTCAAATTGTAAGGTTGGCCATTGTTTTAAATCGCTTTCAAAGGTAAGTCCGGTGCTTTTTAAGCGCCAGCCACCTTGCTTTGGAAATAAATGAAAACCACCTTCGCTTAAACTAATTTGATGCGCTTCTTGGTTTTGTTGCCAGTTGATAAAACTCGGTAGCCACTGCACTTTTACATCGCTGATCAGGCCTTTATCAAGGCTAAACCAAGTTTGTAAGTTGATGTCGGAATTAAGCTGCTGCTTGTCGGTATTAATATATTGTGCCAGCCATTTAGATACATCAACGTTCGCCGCTTGCACATAGATATCACCTGCCATGGTTTCAAGAGTCGACCCATTCAATGCCATACGGGCGTCAAAGCTACCAACAGAAATTCCTGGTAACGCTAATGTACCTGAGCCTTGATGTTGCTCAGGAGTATTTTGCCAGACAATGTTTTCAAGAATGAGCTTACGCTCTTTACCATCATTGAGGATAAAGTTAAGGCTACTATCTTGCACTGCAAAGTGCCCTGTTTCACCAAGAAACAAACCTTCGATAAGTTCTTTTTGCTCAAAGTTACCAGATTGTTGATTATTGCCTAAATCAAGCATCGTTGGTAAATCGACATCAGCATGAAAACCATTGATCACAAAGTAGCTCGATTTAAGCTGACGGGTTTTTATAGATTCCCATAAGTTAACTTCAAGGCTCGCTTTATCAATGGTGAGTGCAATGGGTGAGGTTTGGTTATCTTCAAAGGAAATATCTTCGATAACTAAAGCAGGTCCTTTCCCCTGCCAGCTGGCTGAGATTGAGCCAATCGCTAAATTTACATCAAAACGTTCATACAAAAACGCTTCAATGTCATCTTTATAGTCATTCGCGTATGGCAGTGAATACTTTACCACAGAGACAATTACGGCCAGCAGTACGAGAGTAATAGCAAATACTTGCCATAACTTACGTAAACAATAAAAGCAGACCGTTTTTGCCTTCATTACATCATTACCACATCAAACTGTTCTTGGTTGTATAAACTCTCTGTTTGAATACTGACTTGCTTACCGATAAATAGTTCCAGCTCAGCAAGGTTGTGATACTCATCGTTGATCAATGCTTCGCTTACCGAAGGCGCTGCGTAAACCATAAACTTATCAGCTGCATAAGCACGGTTTACCCTAACGATTTCACGCAAGATTTCGTAGCAAACCGTTTCGACCGTTTTTTGCGAGCCGCGCCCTGAACACGCTGGACACACATCACAAAGAATGTGCTCCAAGCTTTCGCGGGTGCGTTTGCGGGTCATCTCTACTAAGCCTAGTGCAGATAAGCCATTTATGTTGGCTTTTGCACGATCTTTTGCAAGCGCAGATTCAAGTGAATGCAATACTCGGCGTTTGTGCTCATCACTAATCATATCGATAAAGTCGATGATAATGATGCCGCCTAAATTACGTAAACGTAGCTGACGAGCAATCGCTGAGGTTGCTTCGATATTAGTATTAAAAATGGTCTCTTCGAGGTTACGGTGGCCAACAAACGCACCGGTATTTACATCAACGGTTGTCATCGCTTCGGTTTGGTCGATAATTAAATAACCTCCCGATTTAAGCTCAACTTTACGATGTAGTGCTTTTTGGATCTCGGTTTCAACATCGAATAAATCGAAAATAGGTCGCTCACCCGGGTAGTATTCTAATGCTCCCGATAACAGCGGCACAAATTCTTCAGTAAATTCTTTAAGCTCTTGATAGGTTAGTTTTGAATCAACACGAATACGCTCCATGTCTTCACCTACGTAGTCACGTAGAGTACGAAACGCCAGTGTTAAGTCTTCATGCAAGATACTTTCTTTACTGGTTTTTTTGCGCTTAGTGACGATTTTTTGCCACAGCTTTTTTAAAAATTCCGCATCGTGACGTAGCTCTGCTTCAGATGCACCTTCTGCTGCGGTACGAACAATAAAGCTGCCGTCATCATCACCATATTCAGCAACAATTTTCTTTAAACGCGAACGTTCTTCTTCGGTTTCAATACGCTGGCTTACACCTACATGTGTTGCATCTGGCATAAACACTAAATAACGAGAAGGAATCGTGATATCGGTTGTTAAGCGCGCGCCCTTGGTACCTAGCGGGTCTTTAACCACTTGCACCATGATATGTTGACCTTGGCGCACAAGCTCTCGAATATCTTGTACTTTTTTGATTGGCTGTTCGTCAACGCCTTCTACAATTGAGGCACTGTTTACAATGTCTGATGCATGTAAAAAGGCGGCTTTCTCTAAGCCAATATCGACAAACGCAGCCTGCATACCCGGTAGTACGCGGCTGATTTTACCTAGGTAAATATTGCCCACTATGCCAAGGTTGCCAATTCGCTCTAGTTGGATTTCTTGCAGTACGCCATTTTCGATAAGCGCAACGCGACTTTCGCTCGGTGTAACGTTGATCAGTAATTCGGTGCTCATGTTACCCTCTTAAAAATTCGTTTAATAACTGCTCTGTCTCATATAAAGGTAAGCCGACAACCGCAAAATAGCTACCCGAAAGATGACTCACAAAGCGGCCACCTAAGCCTTGAATGCCATAACCACCGGCTTTATCTTGCGGCTCACCACTATGCCAGTAGGCATCAATTTCCGCATCGCTGAGTGGTTTAAATGTAACATCGGTGACAACAAGGCAGCTTTTTACTTGCTCACTATCAGCAATTGCCACAGCCGTCATCACTTGATGGGTACGGCCAGATAAGCGCTTCATGGTGGCGGTAAAATCAGCTTGGTCTAGCGGCTTACCAAGTGCGGTATCATCAATGACAACCACGGTATCGCTGCCAAGTACTGGGCGGTCGGTGTAACCCATAGCAACGCCCGATTGTGCTTTGAGTTTGGCTAGGCGCTCTACATAGTCACGCGGGGCTTCGTTTGGGAATTGGCTTTCATCAGCATCAACGCTAAATTGAGAAAACTCAACGCCAAGTTGGCTGAGCAACTCTTTTCGGCGCGGTGATGCAGACGCCAAATAAATTGCGGTTTGCATTATCTAATCCTGAAATGACGGCGATATTTACGCAAAATTAAGAATATCCACCACCAACAAAGCATGCCGGTTAGCACTGGCCACATATAATGCGGGCTAAAATAAACGCCCATTAAAAAGTGGTTAAGCCAAAATTGCATGAGGTGGTAAAGCGTTAAAAACAAAGCAATTAAAATGCTTTGCTGCCATAAAGAAAAGTTTCTAATTTTTTGGAAGTTACTCGCAGTGATAAATATACACACCGAATAAGTCAGTGAGTTCACACCGAGTGGCGAACCTGATGCAAGGTCCATTAATAAACCAACGACCCAGGCTGTGCCAATATTTAGACGGTGCGGCACCGCTAACGACCAATACATTAATACCATTAACACCCAATCTGGGCGGTATGGCTCAAACGAAATTGGTAACGGCATTAGTGCCATTACCAATGCAAAAAAGATACTGATAGCAATCAGCAAAGAGTGACGACTATTCATTGCTGATGCTCTCCTGCTGATTACGCCACAGCACAACCAATAAGCGAATACGGTCAAGTTGCGCAATTGGCTCAGCATAA
Organism: Pseudoalteromonas sp. BZK2; assembly: GCF_014349195.1. Lineage (NCBI taxonomy): Bacteria > Pseudomonadati > Pseudomonadota > Gammaproteobacteria > Alteromonadales > Pseudoalteromonadaceae > Pseudoalteromonas > Pseudoalteromonas sp. BZK2. The sequence goes on from NZ_JACSOG010000006.1 coordinate 72,840, forward strand.
ACTTGCGCAAAAGGACGCCCTTCATCGCGGTTAATTTCGGTCACCACGGCAACCGGATAACCCTCTGGGAAGGTACCACCAAGACCAGACGTAACCAAAATATCGCCAATGCGAACATCAAGGCTATGCGGTACATGCGAAAGCTTTACCACGTTAATTTTACCAATGCCCTCAACCACGGTACGCACATCGTTACGTAAAATACGCACAGGTGTGGCATGAGTTGTATCTGTCATCAGCAGTACGCGCGAAGTAGTTGACCCCACTTGAGTGATTTGCCCCACTACACCCATTTCGTCAATCACAGCTTGGCCTTCGCTTAGGCCATCGGTTGTACCACGGTTAATAACCACTTGGTGGCTATACGGATTTGAGTGAACAGAGAGGACTTGTGCAATAATTTTACGGTTTGATTGTTTAGCCGATGAACCGAGTAAAGCACGTAATTTATCGTTTTCACGAGATAGAAATTGCAGTTGTTGTAATTGTTCGCTTTGTAGTAACTGCTTCTTTTTTAATGCTTCGTTTTCGGTTAAAAGCTGTTCGCGGGTATGCAGATTCTTCGCGCCAATACTAAATAGCTCATAGGGCAAGTTGGCAAGGTAAATGAGTGGGCTAACTAGAGTGTTTAGGCTGGTGCGGATTGTTGTACCACCTTGCGTGTAGCGATCGCCCACGATCAGCACGACACTCAAAAGCACTGCGACAAAAAGCCGCAGTTGCAAAGAGATGGTACGACCAAAAAGTAACTTCATTAGTCGTAGCTAAATACGTCACCACCGTGCATATCAATCATTTCTAGTGCCTTACCGCCGCCACGTGCAACACAGGTTAATGGATCATCAGCAACCACAACTGGGATACCAGTTTCTTCCATTAATAAACGGTCTAGATCCTTTAATAATGCACCACCACCGGTTAATACCATACCGTGAGCAGAGATATCAGATGCAAGCTCTGGTGGAGATTGCTCAAGAGCAACCATTACCGCGCTTACAATACCCATTAATGGCTCTTGCAGTGCTTCTAAGATTTCGTGTGAGTTAAGGGTGAATGAACGCGGCACACCTTCCGCTAGGTTGCGACCACGTACTTCAATTTCAATTGGCTCATCTGTTTTGAAAGCCGAACCGATTTGGTGTTTGATGTTTTCGGCAGTTGCTTCACCAATTAAGCTACCAAAGTTACGACGTACATAGTTAATGATAGCTTCATCAAACTTGTCACCACCGATGCGTACAGATGAAGAGTAAACCACACCATTTAAAGAAATAATGGCAACTTCAGTTGTACCACCACCGATATCAACAACCATTGAACCGGTTGCTTCAGACACTGGTAGGCCAGCACCGATAGCCGCAGCCATTGGCTCTTCGATTAGATAAACTTCACGAGCACCGGCACCCATAGCCGACTCACGAATCGCACGTTTTTCTACTTGTGTTGCACCACAAGGCACACAGATAAGAACACGCGGGCTTGGGCGCATAAAGTTGTTGTTATGCACTTGCTTGATAAAGTGTTGTAGCATTTTTTCGGTCACGTAGAAGTCAGCAATGACACCGTCTTTCATTGGACGAATCGCTTTGATGTTACCCGGTGTACGACCTAGCATTTGCTTAGCTTCGGTACCGACAGATGCTACGCTCTTAGGGCCACCAGCACGCTCTTGACGAATAGCAACAACTGAAGGCTCGTTTAATACAATACCTTCTTCTTTTACGTAAATTAGGGTATTGGCTGTACCCAAGTCGATCGATAGATCGTTTGAAAAAATACCACGGAGTTTTTTAAACATGAGGCTGGATGACCTTTGAAAATTCGTTCTTATACTAGCTGCTCTCACTCTATCATGCTAATCATGAAAAAGCGCAACTGCTTTAATTAAATTGCTAAAAAAGGAAGCATCCATTGCTTCCTTTTTAAATTCTTATCGTTCGCGTACTAAACGGAAACCGATATAGTTTGCACGAAAATCTGGCGCTAAGATTAAGCGCGTTGAAACGCGTGCTAGGCTTGGAGCAAAATTCCATGCACCGCCTCGAACAGCCACATCAGACTGCCCTGACTTTTTGTTTGTCCATTCCCACACATTACCTACTGTATCGTATAGGCCGAATGCGTTAGGAGAAAACGACCCTGTTGGTGCTGCGCTCCTGTTTGACCATTCGCTTCCACACCAGCCACAGTTCGCTAAATTTTTACCAATTTCGTTACCCCAAGGGTATTCAGTTTCTTTACCTGCACGTGCAGCGTATTCCCACTCAACCTCGTTTGGTAAACGAAATAACTGGCCTGTTTGACCCGATAACCAATCTGCATACGCTTTGGCATCGTTGTAAGTTAAACAAACCGCCGGGAAATCGCTTTCTTGATCAAAACCCGGATTGCGCCAGTTTAGAGTAGCCTCCCAAACTGGTTCACCATTTAAGTAATATGCACAGCCGCGATCTTTTTCTGCTTCTGTTTTATAGCCGGTATTCGCAACGAATTGCTCATACTCACCAACGCTTACTTCTTTGCTTTGCATTGCAAATGAGTTAGCAATGGTTTTTTCTACCACTGGGCGCTCATTCGCTAACCCATTGCCGTTAATGTCACCCATCTTAAATTTACCAGCGGGAATAACTACAATGCTGGCAGAACTGGTTTTATTAACAATACTTGCAACAGGTGCTGTTACAGGTTGCTCTGGTGCCGCTGTCACTTCAGCAACAACTGGCTCAGGCACTTTAACTAGGTTTGCATTAATGGTTTGTGCTTTACGCAGATCAATTCGCGCTTTGTAGCTTTTGTAGCCACGTTTGCGAATTTCAATATTGTGAAAGCCCTTTGGTAATGACGTTGTTAACCTAGTTGCACCATAGCTCACGCCATCAATAAACACTTCATCATCATAAACATTTGAACGCAGTGTTAATTCAACCATTTTAGATTTATTTTGATCAGGTAATGGTTCAACCTTAATTGGCTTTTTTACAGAATAATCGCTTACAGGTTGCTCATTAAAACGTGATACAGAGACCACTTGATTATTATCCTGAGAGTTACTGAATGTTAACTGACTATCTGAATACGTTGCGTCGTAATTTGCTTGATAATTACCGGCCAAAGGCGTGCCATAATCTGCACAAAAACGATTGTCTAAATTAAGTAGGCTACATAAACGACTGCTGTTTACATCACCGCGCATGGTCACGCTTAAATTAACGTTGTAGTTACCTTGACCACTAAAAGCACTGTTCACGACATGGCTACTTAAAATCTTAACCTGTGCACCGGCAAGGTTACGTTTCGGTTCAACTAAACGCTCTTCTGTTAAGTTAGCAAAAATCTGGTCTACAAAACGTTTAGTGGCTTTTTGTAAACCCATTTGTTGGCCGCGCTGCTCACAGGCAGCAAGCGTTTCGGTACGCTTACAGTTAATCGTATGATTAACTTCTAGCGTGCCTTCACGTGTAAACTCGTTACGTAAACGCTCAACACGTGCTGTTGCTAACTGCTCTTTTAAGCTTTCTAAGGTATTCAGTTGAGTGTGCTTTGATACACGAATTTGCTCGATATCTTTTCTATGCGAAGCAATTGCCGCCAATTGCATCGAAATATCATCTTTGTTTTGTTTATGATCAACCACAGCTTTTTGGTAACGCGACTGCGCATTGCTGATATCAAGGGTTGGGTCATCAATCAGTCGGCGATACATCTCATTCATTGCATCTAGCGCTTGGTTTTTTTCTTTATCTAGCTCAGTTGAGCGGGCGCGCAATAATTCGAGTTGTTTTTGTAACTGACTTTCTTCTTTTAGGTGTTTTTCGAGGATTAGGGTCGAGTTATCGTATTCGGCTTGTTTTTTACTGATCTCTGATTCAATGCCAGTTACCGTAGCTGTATCTTGTGCAAATGCACTTGTCGCTAGCAAACTAACTGAAATTAACAGAGATAAAGGAGCAATTCGCATATATTCCATTCCCAAAAAGCGGCAATTATTTGGTCATTATTATTTTTTATAATTAAACTCTTATGCTATGTACTTGCAAGGCAAAACACAAGCTTTGTTCAATTATTATCTCAGTTTACCTCTATTACCTTAGTTGATGCCAGTAAATAACAAAATCATTTTGGTTTAATTGACTAATTTCTATCTCTAAGACGACTTTGCTACAATTGGGCGTGTTTATTTACTAAAAAATGATACCGTGAATAGTTCTTTTGAATCACCAGTACAAACAATTCATCACCCCTTATTAGCGGCACGTAAAGTTCAGCTCAGCATCAAGCGTGATGATCTTATTCACCCGCAAATTAGTGGCAACAAATGGCGTAAGCTAAAATTTAACTTGCAAGCCATGCAGCAGCAGAAGAAATCTGAACTACTCACTTTTGGTGGTGCATTTTCAAACCATATTCATGCCACAGCAACTGCGGGTAAACTATTTGGTTTTAAAACCCACGGCATTATTCGCGGCCCTGAACTAGACGAAGCAAATCCAACACTCAACTACGCAAAGCAATGCGGTATGAGCTTACACCCAGTAAATCGAATTACTTACCGGTTAAGGCACGACCAAACTTACCTAGCACAATTGCAAGCACAATTTCCTAATGCCTACATACTGCCAGAAGGCGGCACCAACGCAGCTGCGCTTTTAGGTTGCAAAGAGTTAGCACAGAGCCTACCAAGTTCTGATGTGGTTGTTTGCCCTACTGGCAGTGGCGGTACATTGGCGGGGTTAATTGAAGGCGCACCGCAGCACACAAAGCTGTTAGGTGTCGCAGTACTGAAACAAGCGCACTACTTAATTGATGAGTTAAAGCAGCTAAGTAATAAAGCAAATCAGCAACAAAACTGGCAGCTGCTTTGCGACTTTCATGATGGTGGCTACGGAAAGTTTAGCGATAACTTGTGGCAATTTTGCCAAACTTTTAGCAAGCAACACACTATTGCGCTTGAGCCAATTTACAGCGGTAAAATGCTCTTTGCTGTATGGCAACTTATAGAGCAAGGCTACTTTGCTAAAGGTTCGCACATCATTGCAGTCCATACAGGTGGGCTACAAGGGTTAAATGGCCTCAAGTACCGAGGCCTCATTGACTAACTATAGGGCGTAATATCCGCCAGCTTTTGTAATGGCTCGGCAAAGTAAAAACCTTGAGCAGCAATGACACCTAGGTTTTTTAAGGTCGCAAGTTCGTTCTGTGTTTCTACTCCAACTGCATAGACAGGAAAGTTTAGCTCTGCCCCTTTAGTAATTATTTGCTTAACAATTTTTTGTTGCTGAGCACTTGTGTCTATATTATGAATTAGCTCTAAAGCTAGTTTAATACTACAAATGTTATTAATGCCTTTGTAGGTCGCTAGGTGCTCACTGCTGCGCACATTATCAATAACTATACCTGCCGAGAGTTTTTCTAAACACTCGAACTGTGTACTAAGCTTTTTATGCTGTTTTAAATAATCATCTTCGCTGAGTTCAAATTGCAACCTGTCGATACACTTAAAGTCATCTGTCTGCTGATTTAACCAATCCCAAAACTCATCATTGAACCAGTTCATCGCATGCAAGTTAATACTTACCTTTAAGCTACCAGACTCATTCAACAACATCTTTTTTACTTGTAAAATTACGGTTTTATCTAACAGTAAAACATCTTTTTTACTACTCATGTGTGGAATAAAGTGCCTAGCAGCAAGCAAACCTAAGCTTTTGTGTCGAATACGGATCAATGCCTCATGCTGCAAAATATCGCCCGTTTGCAAGTCAAATAACGGCTGAAAAAACAACATAAAGTGTTTTTTCTTTATATACTCAAAAAGATGTTCTTTGCTATCAGCCAGCATGTTTGACTGCGTGTGACCAAAAGGTAAGCGATGAATATGCTGCCAAGCGCTTTGTTTCGCCAGTGCTAATGCCGATTTAGTAAGCTGATAAACCACTGCCTGATCAGCCCCTGTGCGGTAATTACACACACCAATTTTTATATCAGCGCGAGACAAATCACTACGGTAATTTAAACAAGCTTGATATATAACTTGATGTAGTCGCTTTGTGTATTTATCAATTTCAGTGGCAGGTACATTATTTAAGGTGACAGCGATACCGCCAGAAGGCAGTAATTTAACAGAGCGATTTACAAGCTCACCAAAGCCTTTAGCAATCACTAATTTAAAGTAGTTATCGATATCAAGGTTAGCAGGAAACGGGCTTTTCCAAAAAAATAGTGCAAACAAATGATTATAATTAGTTGGCACACCATATAAGATATTCAAATCTTGGTGCGCTAATGGTTTTGGAGATGTTAACTGCTTTGGCGGTGCCTCAACCACTTGCTGCTCTTGGCTTTGTATTTGTGGCTGCTCTAAGGTTTCTAATTGCTTGAACATTTTTTTCCACCAACGGAAACCCCAATACCCAGTACCAAGCAATATTAAATTTAAAAATATAAATAAGTGACTTTCAACTAACCATGAAGGCCAATGAAATAAGCGTAAATTAACGGTCTTATAGCTAAAAACCTCCTGCTCAAGATCGATGAAATTCGCAAAGTTTTGCGGAACGTCGCTAGCATTCATTGCAAAGCCTTGGCTTTTAACTAATGTGGCAATGATATCTTGCGACACAACCGGATCAAGGTTCAGCTCATACACCTGCTTGGCTAGTTCAGTGCCTGTTCGGTGCACTTTGTCGTGTAACACATCACTTAAAAAAATATTAAAAACAACTAACAGCAAAAATGCGGCCGCCACGTAGATGGCCTCCGGTTGCTTTATTCGTGAAGTTAAGTCTCGTTTCATTTCACAGGTTAGTTGCTTAAACATACACAAAGTGTTGTTCAAGAACCCTATAAATACAAGGCTGCGGGGCGATTTAAAGCAATATCAGAAATATCCTATAACCAGCGCTGTCAAAAGTTTTGTAATTTTAAACACCTAGCAAAAACAGTTAATGAGAATTATTTTGTAATCAACACAACCCAAACAAAAGTAGTGATTACGAAGTATTGCGTAAATAAAAAACCCAGCAACTAAGCTGGGTTTTAAAAATTAACTCTACAATCTAATTATATTGTGAATTAGAACGGGATATCGTCATCAAAGTCGATTGGTGGTTCCATTGGATTTGATGCGCCGCCTTGTGGGGCATTTTGAGGCTTAGGAGCAAAACCACCTTGTTGAGGTGCATTGTTTTGCTGCTGACCATAACCGCCACCATATTGGTTATTGCTCTGCTGCTGTTGTGGACGCTGTTGCTGCTGTGCTGGCGCAGACTGTTGCTGTGGAGCATAGCTGTTATTGCTTTGTGATTGCTGTGCACCACCGCCGTAACCGCCACCTTGTTGCTGACCACCTTGGTAACCGCCTTGTGATTGACCACCTTGATAGCCACCGCCACCACCTTGCTGCTCACCACGACCGCCTAACATTTGCATTTGACCGCCCATGTCTACCACGATTTCTGTAGTGTATTTTTCTTGGCCTGATTGATCAGTCCATTTACGCGTTTGTAAACGACCTTCGATGTACACTTGTGAACCTTTACGAAGGTATTCACCAGCAACTTCTGCTAGTTTGCCAAATAACACGACACGGTGCCATTCAGTACGCTCTTGCATTTGCCCTGTGTTTTTATCTTTCCAGCTATCTGTCGTAGCAATGCTGATATTCGCTACGCCATTGCCATTAGGCATATAACGTACTTCTGGATCTTGGCCTAAATTACCAACCAAGATAACTTTGTTCACACCGCGTGCCATGGAACTTCTCCTATAAAACGTTAGATTAAACCAGCCACTTTGCGTGCTTGGTCTAGGTCAAATTCTTTATCATTAATCTTTAAATAGCTGCGATTTTCATCACAGACAACCGTTGCTTCAATTACGCCCGGTAAAGCAACAAGACGAGAAGCAAGCGCTTGTGCCTGCTGCTCTGAACTTAATTCAGTCATTAAGCTAATTATTTTACTTCTTGGTGGGACTTGCATATTCCAAGCAAGGATAAGCCATATTACCCCAACAAGTGCCGCCGCCGCAAACACTGCTTGCGCACTTAATGCTTGAGCAACGTAACCCCCTAATAAACCACCTAAAAAGGCACCAAAAAACTGCGTAGATGAAAATACCCCCATCGCAGAACCTTTCTGGTTTGCTGGGGCAATACGCGAAACAAGTGCAGGCATGGTTGCTTCTAAAAAATTAAAAGCAATAAAGTAAACCAACATACAAATACCGATGCCAATCACCGAATCAACCCATAACGACATCGCGAGCATACTTAAAACAAGCAGTGCGATTGAGCCAATAAAGGCTTGTTTTTCTTTTTCTTTACGAATAGCCACAATCATCATTGGTGCCATCAAGAAAAACGCTAAAAACAGCACAGGGATATATAAATACCAATGATGGTCTGCAACTAAGCCGTCTTTTATCAGTTGGCCTGGTAAGGCTACAAATACGGTAGTTAATGTAAGATGAAGCAGCATTACGCCAAAATCGAGGCGTGCTAATTGTGGGTGTTTAATCAGTTGCTTAATATCATCAAGCGTAGCAAGTGTGTCACCTTTTGGCGCCTTATTGACAGCATTAGGCACCAAAAACAACACAATTAAAATACCTAAAATGGCCAGTCCTGCGGTAAGCCAAAATACCCCAGCAACTCCCCACGATGCAGCAACAATAGGCCCTAGTAGCATAGCAACAGCAAAGCTCATACCAATACACATACCAATCACGGCCATAACTTTCGGACGTTGTTCATCACGGCTTAAATCAGAAGCAAGCGCCAATAAGGCACTGGCAATCGCCCCCATGCCTTGAAGTGCACGCCCAAGCGTAACCATTTGCACAGACTCAGCGGTTGCCGCAATCACTGAACCAAGAGCAAACATACAAAGGCCACCAATAATCACTTTTTTGCGGCCAATCTTATCAGACAACCACCCCATCGGTATTTGTAACACCGCTTGCGTTAAACCGTAGGCACCAATAGCAAAGCCAATCCAAAGCGGCGAAAACCCTTCTAGTTGCTGACCATAAATCGCCAATACTGGCATCAGCATAAATAAGCCAAGCATACGGAATGCAAAGACGCTCGCCAACGAAACGGCAGCGCGTTTTTCTCGAGAGTTGAGTGAAGATGCTGTCATGAATTACTGATCTTGCTGTCTATTTAAATTTGAGCGTGGATTCTACCACAAGCGAAAACTAAATAATCACCTGTAAGCGATGATTTTTTCTTTGATCAAGGATTAATCTTATCGCGTATTATGAGATACTGAAAAAATAATTAGGTAATAAAACGAGATAGCATGGAAAACATTGAAGTCCGAGGCGCCCGTACGCACAATTTAAAAGACATCAGCCTAACCATTCCCCGTGATAAGCTGATAGTTATCACTGGCCTATCTGGTTCAGGGAAATCGTCTTTAGCGTTTGATACTTTGTATGCAGAAGGGCAACGTCGTTATGTTGAGTCACTGTCAGCGTATGCGCGACAGTTCTTATCACTAATGGAAAAACCCGATGTCGATCACATCGAAGGCTTATCGCCGGCTATCTCTATCGAGCAGAAATCAACGTCGCATAACCCGCGTTCAACGGTCGGTACAATTACCGAGATTTACGATTACCTACGTTTATTATTTGCCCGTGTAGGTGAGCCTCGCTGCCCTACTCACGATTTACCGCTTGCAGCACAAACGATCAGCCAAATGGTCGATACGGTTTTAGCGCTTCCTGAAGGAAGTAAGCTAATGCTATTAGCGCCAGTGGTAAAAGATCGTAAAGGTGAGCACGTTAAGCTGCTTGAGCAACTCGCAAGTCAAGGCTTCATTCGCGCCCGTATCGATGGCGAAGTCTGTGACTTATCAGATCCACCGACCCTTGAGCTTCATAAAAAGCATACTATCGAGGTCGTGGTTGACCGTTTTAAAGTTAAAGATGGCCAACAACAGCGTTTAGCTGAATCATTCGAAACAGCCCTTGAGCTATCAGGTGGTATTGCCCATGTAGCGGCAATGGACGATTCACTCAGCGAAGACATGCTGTTTTCTGCTAATTTTGCCTGCCCAACGTGTGGCTACGCTATGAGTGAACTTGAGCCGCGTTTATTCTCGTTTAATAACCCGGCAGGTGCGTGTCAAAGCTGTGATGGTTTAGGTGTGCGTCAGTATTTTGATCCAAACCGTGTTGTACAAAATCCAGAGCTAAGTTTATCGGGCGGTGCAATTAAAGGCTGGGACAAACGCAGCTTTTATTACTTCCAAATGCTGCAAGCTGTCGCAGAGCACTATAAGTTTGACCTAGAAGTACCTTTCCAAGAGCTTAGTAAAGAGGCCAAAAAGGTAATTCTTGAAGGTTCTGGCAAAACTAAAATTGCCTTTAACTATCGTAACGACCGTGGCGACTTAATTACGCGTAACCATGAGTTTGAAGGCGTTTTAAATAATATGAATCGCCGCTACCGTGAAACCGAGTCAAACTCAGTGCGCGAAGAGCTTGCTAAATACCAAACAAGCCAAGCGTGTCCGAGCTGTCATGGCTCGCGACTACGTGAAGAAGCTCGCCATGTATTTATAGGTCAAACAAACTTGCCAGCTATCACCACAATGAGTATTGGTGAAAGCATGGCATTTTTTGATGGCTTGAATCTAACTGGTCAGCGCGCCCAAATTGCCGAAAAAATTCTCAAAGAAATTCGCGACCGTTTATCTTTCTTAATCAATGTCGGCCTTAATTATTTATCACTTGAGCGAAGTGCCGATACCCTTTCTGGTGGTGAGGCTCAGCGTATTCGTTTGGCAAGCCAAATTGGTGCAGGCCTTGTTGGTGTTATGTACGTACTGGATGAACCATCAATTGGTTTGCACCAACGCGATAACGACCGCCTACTAAAAACCCTTATTCACTTACGCGATTTAGGCAACACCGTTATTGTGGTTGAACATGACGAAGATGCCATTCGCGCTGCGGATCATATTATCGATATCGGCCCGGGTGCCGGTGTTCATGGCGGCCATGTTATTGCACAAGGTACCCATGACGATATTCTAGCTAGCAAAGATTCAATCACGGGCCAGTACCTCTCTGGCGAAAAGAAAATCGAAGTACCGGCGGCTCGCCATCAAACTACTGACAAATGGCTTGAGTTATTTGGTGCCACAGGTAACAACTTAAAGAACGTTGATTTACGTATTCCATTTGGCTTAATGACCTGTATCACAGGTGTATCAGGCTCAGGTAAATCGACACTTATCAACGACACTTTATTTAAGCTGGCTCATACAGAGTTAAATGGCGCAACGACCGCAGAAGCGGCACCGTATAAGTCAATCAAGGGTCTAGATCATTTTGATAAAGTGATTGATATTGACCAAAGCCCAATTGGCCGTACTCCGCGCTCAAACCCAGCAACTTACACCGGTATTTTCACCGGTATTCGCGAGCTATTTGCGGGTACTCAAGAAGCCCGTTCACGTGGCTATAAAGTGGGCCGTTTTAGCTTTAACGTTAAAGGTGGCCGTTGTGAGGCTTGCCAAGGCGATGGTGTGATCAAGGTAGAAATGCACTTTTTACCTGATGTGTATGTACCTTGTGATGTATGTAAAGGTCAGCGCTACAACCGTGAAACCCTCGAAGTACAGTACAAAGGTAAGAACATTCACCAAGTACTCGAAATGACCGTAGAAGATGCCCGTGACTATTTTGATAAAATTCCGGCTATTGCACGTAAACTGCAAACCCTAATGGATGTAGGCTTGTCGTATATTCGCTTAGGTCAAGCTGCTACTACCCTCTCTGGTGGTGAAGCACAGCGTGTAAAACTAGCTCGCGAACTTTCAAAACGCGATACAGGTAAAACCTTATATATCCTTGATGAACCAACTACGGGTTTACACTTTGCTGATATTCAGCAATTATTAGTCGTGCTTCACCGCTTACGCGATCACGGTAATACCATTGTTGTTATCGAGCATAACCTTGATGTGATCAAAACCGCAGACTGGATTGTCGATTTAGGCCCTGAAGGCGGCTCAGGCGGTGGTGAAATTTTAATTTCTGGTACACCTGAAGACGTTGCCGATTGTGAGCGTTCACACACAGGAAGGTACTTAAAACCATTACTATAAAAAGGATATTGCGTGCGTAGGTATTTAAAAATTGCAAAATGGCGCGCTAATAAACAGTTTCAACAACAGCAACGTAGCTGGCAGCCTCATAAAACGAGACTGGTTGAACAGTTAAAAGCCATTTGGTTTAACTTAAGTACCGCGCAAAAGCTCTATCTTTTAGCATTAAGCAGCCTGATTGTTCTGCAATCGGGCTGGTTAAGTGCCACCATCACCATTATTGCGCTTGTTATTGAGTTTTGGCCCAAATTTAACCAACTTTGGCACTCGCTTGCCGGCAAAGCACTGATTTTAATCTTCTATGCCAGTATCGCTAATTTTGTGTTGGCTGGTGCAAGCGGCATAGTTAATGATGTAACTCATGTCTCAGCTAGTCACTTTAACTACACACATAACTTTGCCACCCTGTTATATTTACCACCTTGGGCAATGGGAATAACCCTAGGTACTTTATTGTTATTTCAACTTTTTTTACCTTTTTATATTTTTGTTTTATTGCTGATAAAGCCATTTGGCTCTGAGCGAGTTAAGTTTATTAGTCAAAGCTACTCACCATTATTAACTGCCATTGTACGCTTTGTTTTAGCGTCGGTAGTTTTTATTAACTTAATTTCATTTCTTGATGATAAGCCACCTGAAGAAGTGCTCGACAATATGGTCAGCACCTTTGTGGATAGTAAAGTCATTGCCAAGGAATCAGGTGAAGAACAGCAAAAAGCAGTCGAAGAACTTGGTGAAAAGCTCGAGCAACAACTTCCTGAAAATACACAAAGCTCAGCCCCAAGCCAAGACGTAGATATAGAAGTTGACGGCGAAACCGCTGAAAACCTTCGCCAATTTTTAGATACCAAAGGTTACTTTGAACGTAGCAAACGTTTAATTGCCATGTTTGCTTACAGCTTTGAAGCCGATAGTTATTCACGCTGTTTAAAAGCAGAAAACAGTAAAGCCGTTGAGCTGAATGATTATGAGATTGTGCAAGTAACCCCTGATCACCATGCTGAGTATGGCTATCGATTTGAAGTCATTGCGTGCGACTCGCCAGGCGTTACCCCAGTAGAAAAATAGCGCAGCAATCTATACTACTCACTTGGCTTACTGCGTTTTTCTCTTATGAAATGAAATATCGAAAGCCCAATAAAGCCAAAGCAAACTAAGGCGATTACTAAATTAGGTATAAAAATAAGTAACATAGCGGCATCATAGCCGATCTTTGCGAATGCAGCACAAAGGCTACCAATGATAAGCTCAGTTAAGATTAGCTCCCATTCTAATGAGCTATTCGCAGGTACAGTTTTAGCCGCATAATGTTTTACTTTAAAACCCATATCAAAACCTCCAAGTTCCTATTTGCTGCATCCAAACTATCATCAAAAGACAAAACCGCAAAAATTAAATGGTTTAAAACCTTATTTCCTCTCATAAGAATTAAATTTAAACCATTGAAAATATTCAAATTAATATTTTCAAACCTTATATATAAATTGCTTAGAACTAGATAAGCGACTCTAGCAGCTTTCCTCGCTATTGTAGTTTCCATCAACGGGCTACCAACCAATTTTGCTTCGCTGATAAAACTAATCAACCAATTAAAGGAATTAAATTATGGCTAACTCAGTCTTAAAAATGATGTCACTTTTAGCGGTCACTGCAATCATTATTACATCAACGAATACCTTACTTAATGCTCAAGGTACTCAAAAGCTAAACAAGCAATTAGAGACCTCTATCGAAGCATCTATTGAGCAAATGAACAATAAAATTGATCAGCAAATTGAGCAACAACTGAATAAGTAATACTTGGCTTGCTCAGCATGCTGAGCAAGCTTCTTTAAATTAACAGGCTTAAATAATGAAAACACTAACTAGACACTTGCTAATCTCATCAATTGCTGCGACAGGCCTATTAATAAGTGGTTTTAGCACTGCAAAAAGTGCCGTATGGAAAGTTAGTAGAGGTGATGAATTTATATATGTTGCTGGTTCAATCCACATTTTGCCGCCCAAGGAACTCCCCCTTCCTGATGAATTTAATCAAGCGTATAAACAGGCTGATATCTTAGTACTTGAAACTGATGTACCTGCACCAAGCGATAGCTCAGCACAACTCACTATGCTTAAAACTCTTAGTTATCAAGCTGGCGAAACACTGAGTAGCAAGTTATCAGCAAAGGTGAAACAGCAACTAGAAGAACAACTTGCCCAGTATGATATGAAACTCAGCGAACTCGATAGCTTTCGCCCCTTTATGTTAAGCGTGCTAATCATGTCGCTAGAACTTCAAAAGCAACAACTTATGGGTGAAGGTGTTGATAGTTACTTCGCGAAATTAGCTAAGCGAGATAAAAAAGAAATCGCTTATCTAGAGACCGTGGCTTTTCAATTAGATCTGTTTAAACAAATCGGTAGCCAAGACGAAAATGCCTTTATTGAGTCACTATTAACGCAAATTTCTAGTTACCAAGCACTGTACATCGCAATGCTTGATGCATGGAAAAATGGCGATATGCAAGCAATAGATGAACTTACTCTTATGCCTTTACAAGAACATGACCCTAATACTTACCAAATGTTGATCAAGCAACGAAATCTAACTTGGCTTGGTCATATTGAAAATTATTTTACTAATTCGCAAAAAGAGTTACTGCTCGTTGGCACAGCCCACTTAGCTGGTGAAGATAGCTTGTTAGGCTTATTAAAAAATAAAGGTTATGTAATTAAACAATTGAATACAGGTGAGAAATAAAAAATGGAAAAAACAGACAAAACCGCTGCTGCACTTATCTGTTTATTTACAGTATTAATGGCGCTTAGCTTTTAATAGCTAAAAAAATACCGCTATCAAGCGGTATTTTTATTTCAATAATTTATCACAAGCTTACGGGCGAGGGATAAAACCTACCGCATCGTAGACTGCTTTTAATGTTTTTTCAGCGCGGATACTCGCTTTTTCAGCACCTGATTTCATAATGCTATCAAGTAATGACTGATCTTCGCGAATTTCTTTAAAGCGTGCTTGAATTGGCTCAATCATATTAACAACCGCTGCTGCAGTGTCTTTTTTCAGATGGCCATACATCTTGTCCTCGTATTCTGGAACTAAATCTTCAATAGAGCGCTTAGTGGCCACTGATAATAAAGTAAGTAGGTTTGATACACCTGGTTTTTCTTCACGATCAAAGTAGATACGAGCTTGCTCGTCTGAATCGGTTACTGCTTTTTTCAGTTTCTTTTCAATCTTCTTCGGCTCATCTAATAACATAATGTAACCGTTTGGATTTTCATCTGATTTAGACATTTTCTTGAGCGGATCTTGTAAACTCATTACACGTGCGCCGAACTCAGGAATGTATGGCTCTGGTAGTTTGAACACGTCACCGTATAGGTTATTGAAACGTGTTGCAATATCACGAGTTAACTCAAGGTGTTGTTTTTGATCTTCACCCACTGGCACTTGATCCGCTTGGTATAGCAAGATATCAGCTGCTTGCAGCACTGGGTAAGAGAATAAACCCACATTAACGTTATTAGCATGCTTAGAAGACTTATCTTTAAACTGCGTCATACGGTTAAGCTCACCCATTTGAGCGTAACAGTTTAAAACCCAACTAAGCTGTGCATGTTCTGGCACTTGAGATTGTACAAATAACGCAGCTTTTTCTGGGTCGATACCACATGCAGCATACAGCGCAATACCGTCAAGCACGCGCGAGCGTAGTTGCTCAGGATCTTGGCGTACAGTAATAGCGTGTAAATCAACTAACATAAAGAAACTTTCGTGGTCTTCCTGTAGCTTAAGCCACTGGTTAATAGCGCCAACATAGTTGCCTATTGTCATACCACCGGTTGGCTGAATGCCACTTAACACTACTGGTTTACTCATGATGTTCCTTTATATTTTTACTAAACTAAAAAGACGAATTTAAAATGCACTTACCTTTGGGTAAGAACGGGTATTATATCTAAGAAATTCTCGCAGAGGTACTCTGGATTGAAATCAACAAGGTTTTCACCTTGGTTATAGCCATAACTAAGCGCAACAACATCCACCTTAGCCGCTTTGGCAGCCAAAATATCACTTTTAGAGTCGCCTATCATAACCGCTTTGGCTGGGCTGACATCTAATTGCTGACAAGCAAATAGTAAAGGCTCAGGTGATGGCTTCTTTGCCATATCATCACCACATACAATCAACTGAAAATGACTAGTCAGTGACAGTTTATCAAGTAGCTTTTCGGTAAAACGACGAGCCTTATTGGTGATCACCACTTTAGGAATACCAGCAAGGGCAGCAAGCCCGGTTTCTACATGTTGATAAAGCGCACTGTAATCGCCTACAACTTGGTCATAGTGCTGATAAAACAAATTAATTGCACGCTCAGCAAGGGCTTCATCTAAATGCTCACTAACTTGCATATCGCCACTCAAACCACGTTTAACAAGTGTTTCTATACCATTACCGACCCAGCTTTCAACTAGCTTTTGCGTAACAACCGGAAACGCTAGATCAGTTAGGGTCAGGTTCATCGCAATATATAAATCATAAACACTGTCGACTAGGGTGCCATCTAAATCAAAAAATGCCGCATCGTATTTCATGGCTCAACCTTTGCAAGCTCGTTACGCATCGCATCGATAACCGCTTTGTAATCTGGTTGATTGAAAATCGCCGAGCCTGAAACAAACATATCAGCGCCCGCTTCGGCAATTTCAGCAATGTTATCAACACCAACGCCACCATCAACTTCTAAACGAATTTTGCGACCTGAATCATCAATAATTTTACGCGCTTGGCGAAGCTTTTCGAGGGTATGAGGAATAAAGCTTTGGCCGCCAAAACCAGGGTTAACCGACATTAATAGCACCACATCAACTTTATCGAGCACATGCTCAAGGTAGCTAAGGCTGGTTGCAGGATTAAATACAAGCCCTGCTTGGCAACCACTGTCTTTTATGAGTTGCAAGGTACGGTCAATATGCTCACTGGCTTCTGGGTGAAAGCTGATGATAGAAGCGCCCGCTTCAGCGAAGTCGGGAATTAGACGATCGACAGGCTTTACCATAAGGTGCACATCAATCGGGGCTGTAATGCCGTAATCGCGCAGTGCTTTACAAATCATCGGACCAAAAGTTAGGTTTGGCACATAATGGTTATCCATCACATCAAAATGTACAACATCTGCTCCACTTGCTAGTACACGATCAACATCTTCACCTAAACGGGCAAAGTCGGCTGATAAAATAGAAGGGGCAATTAAATACTTTTGTAATGTTTCCAACATGAGAGATTCCATTAAAATTTGCGACTGCAAGAAGAGCGCATAATGTAACCCAATCGACTGCTGATTTAAACACCGCAGCTGATTGTTAAAGGGCGATTGCTTTAAGCTAATCCTTTTAGCCTATTGAATTAGTGTTATTTTAGTCAAAATTTGAGCAATAACTCTATTAAAAAGCCATCTACAACACAATAAAATGAAACAAATAATAAACATTAAATTTACTTTAAAGAGCTAATTTTATTAAATTTTTATTTAATTCAGCGATAATTAAGTTTGTTATTTGAGCAATTGTTATGTATGCTTGTTTAAGTAACACAAACAAGGGTTATTCTCATGCGTGCTTTTAAAATAGGGATCTTAATCGCGTCCGCACTTACGGTTGCTGCGTTTGTATCTTTTTCATCTGCTGATGAAGACGACTTTTTAGCAGCGGCGTCTGGTTGCTCATGCAACACGCTTAACGCATCATCATCTTCTGCTCAATGTATGAAAGCAGAACAAGAAACAGGATGGTTTTCTTGGTTAACGGGTGATAGCCGCAGTGCTCAGTTCCATTATCTTGATTTACTTGAGTTATTAACAAGTAGTGAAGAGTCAAAGAAAGTTAGCGGTTTAGGTTCTAAGTTCTAAATCGTATGAACAAATTCATGAGTGCATTACAAAGTGTCTTTGCGGCATTTTTTGGTGTGCAATCAGAAAATAAGCGTCAAGCTGACTTCAAAGAGCACTCGCTCAGTACTATCATCGTCATTGCCCTGATTTTTTTCAGTCTATTTGTAGCAGCGATTTATTTCACCGTTTCTTTGGTGCTAAATACATAGCCATTAGCTCGTTCACTTTATTGCGTGAACCGCCCTTGGGGCTAATCGTGCGTTTTACCTGGATCTCATCTAATGATGCTTGGCTGTAGATTTTACGCGTCCACACTGTATCGTGGTTAGAAATAAGTACCGGCGTGTTATTTTCGAATGCGGCTTGCTCAGCTAAATTCGCCAAGTTTGCTTGGTCATCTAAATTGAAACCGCCTTTAGCGTAAGAAGTAAATGAAGCTGTTTTACTCAAAGGCACATAAGGTGGATCGCAATATACAACCGCATTATTAGGAATAAGCTTAAATACCTTGTCATAACCTAAGCAAGTAAAGGTTGCTTGCTGAGCTTTTTCAGCAAAGAAATGCATTTCTTTTTCAGGGAAATACGGGCGCTTATATTTACCAAAAGGAACATTAAAAATACCTTTTAGATTATAGCGACACAACCCGTTATAGCCATGGCGATTCATGTATAAAAATAAAATCGCACGCTCATACACATCACTGCTTTGATTAAACTGAACACGATATTCGTAATAGGCTTCGGGGTGGTTATTAAGCTCTACAAACAACTTTTTAGCGTCGCTAATAAACTCATCGGGCGTGCGCTTAAGCTCAGTGTAAAGATTGATCAGATCCGCATTTATATCATTTAAAATATAATGCTTAAAATCAGTATTAAGGAATACAGAGCCAGCACCAACGAAAGGTTCAACTAAGGTGTCAGCATCCATACTCGCTTGCTTCAAGCGGGTACGAATATCTTCAACTAGGCTGTATTTTCCACCTGCCCATTTAAGGAAGGCTCTGGTTTTTTGCTGCATCTGCTCTTAACTTCAATTCGGTGTTGCGCGATTTTACACTAATCAGCTTTAATTTACTGATTTAGTGAAGCGATTTCTTGTTTAATTTTACTTATTTTTTTATAAAACGGCTGATTTTTACGCACATTATCAGAAAGTGTTGTTACGCCCTTCTTAGCATCATTCAGTGTGGTGTAACTACCATAAGTTACAATCCACCACGGCTTACCACTCCGTAAGCTTTGGTAAGTATTTACTTGCCCTTGCAAGCCATTTTCAGTAATAAACTTATCGCTAATCTCTTGTTTAGTCACCGCAAGTAATTGGATTACAAAATTGTCATCTGGCTGAGTTAAATACCACGCATTTCCTACTAATGGCAGCTCTGGCTCAATGGCAGACTCGGTTTGCTCAGCATCGTTGATGACGGCAGCTATAACTTCATCTGTCGTTGGTTGCTCAGTCTCATGTGTTATTCGCTCTGCTGGCAAAAGGCTATCAACAATCGCAGCCACGTTATTGTTATGACTTTCATTCTCACGGTTTTCTATCGCAGAGTTATCAACTGGCACCTTAGCTGCCTGAGTTGTGTTGTCCTCATCATTAGTAGCAACTTGCTGCTCGGCTTGAAGATCGTCTTGAGCTTGTTCTAGAACTAGCTCTTTGCTTTCTACTCGACCATTGATTACTGCTTCTGCAGGCAGTGCTGTTGCCACAGAGTTCGTTGTATCCTGCTGGTAATGCGCTTTCCACCACTCAGTCATATCAGCTTTATATAAAAAGCCAATGATCAGCACCATGGTCGTGATTAAGAGCAAAATTAAATAAAGCAGTTTATAGCTTTTTTCTGGTGCGCGAATGTCTGCAGTTTGTTGTTCAGGCTGCCAAGCAAGTAATAAAGCTGGGTTACCATGCGCTTCTTGTAAAAAGGTGCGAAAAACTGGGTCTTCTTCAACAGGGAGGTTATCGAAAAACCAACGCATCAGTTGCTTACTTTCACTTAAATTTAGCGACTCTAAGTGGATTTCAACTGCTTGACTAAACTGCCCTGCCGATTGTGATGCAATCAGTATGTATAACGTGCTCGGGCTTTGCTTGGCAAGGACTTCTAATTGCTGAATTAACTCTTCAGATAAATGACGCCCTCCATCAATGACCCATAAACAATCACCACAAGGCTGTTGTTTATAAAGTTGATAGAAGTTTTCAGACAAACTTAAAGCGTGATCAATTAGTGGGTTGCTAAAGCTTTGTTCTAACAGTTCAGTCATAAACTGTTGGTCGGTCATTTTTCCCGACAACTGAACAAACGCTTTATTAAAGTCGAGGTATTTATCCGTGATGAAGGTTTCTAATAAATAGCTTTTACCAAGGCCAGAAGGACCGAGTAAGCAAATTAGGTTTTGCCCATATTCAAACTGCAGAGCGATTCGATCAACTAGCGCAGCACGGCTAGGCAATATTTGCGATTGCATTAGCGCGCTATTAAATCACAAACCTGCTGATCAGTAACATCACTTACCAGCGCACATTGACCAAATTGGGTAGGTAGAATAAAGCGAATCGTGCCTTTTTTATTTTTCTTATCTTTACGCATGTGCGTTAAAAACTGCTCGCTGGTCATTTCTGCCGGAATATCGACAGGTAAATCATACTCAGCAATCAATTTAATAATGCGTTCAACTTCTGCTGCGTTTAAGTCATCACGGGTATGTGCAAGGCGTGCTGCCAGTACCATACCTGCCGCAACGGCTTCGCCATGTAGCCAATTACCATAGCCCATTTGCGCTTCAATTGCGTGGCCAAAGGTGTGCCCTAAGTTTAGTAATGCACGTAAACCGGCTTCTTTTTCATCTTGTGCAACAATCAAGGCTTTGATTTCACAACAGCGATAAATCACATGCTGTAAAGTTTGTTCATCAAGAGACTTAAGTTTAGTGATATTTTGCTCAAGGTAAGCAAATAACTCAGTGTCGTAAATAAGGCCATATTTAATCACTTCAGCCATGCCCGCTGCGAATTCACGCTCAGGCAAAGTATGTAGCGATTGCGTATCGATAAATACTGCTTGTGGTTGGTAAAACGCACCAATCATGTTTTTACCAAGTGGGTGGTTTACTGCCGTTTTACCGCCAACAGATGAATCGACTTGCGAAAGCAAAGTCGTTGGCACTTGAATAAAAGGCACGCCACGTTGATAACATGCAGCAACAAAACCAGTGAGATCACCCACCACACCGCCACCTAAGGCAATAAGGCAAGTATCGCGGCCACAGTTATGTTCAAGTAAGAACGCCGAAATCTTTTCAAACCACTCAAGTGATTTATATTGTTCGCCATCAGGGATGGTAAAAGATAACGGGTTTAGATCAGCCAACGACGTCATTACATCATCAAGATATAAAGGTGCAATGGTGTCGTTGGTGATAATGATAGGTCGACAGTCGCCGATGTGCTCGCGCAGCCGACCAGTCTCTTGAAGAGCAGATTGACCAATATAAATAGGATAACTTCGCTCGTCCAAATTAACTGTTAATTCAAGCATAGCTAGTTTCCTTTTTATTATTGGTTTTTAAAAATCTAATTTCTCGATGATTTGATTAGCAACAACTTTCGCGCTTTGCTCATCAGTGCGGACAACAAAATCAGCAACTTCTTTGTATAACGGTTCGCGTTCTTCAGCTAAGCGCTCTAGTACATCACGCGGTGCTTCTTCTGTTTGCAATAATGGGCGACGCTTGTCGCGCTGTGTGCGTGCAACTTGCTTTTCGATTGGTGTCTCAAGGTATACAACAATACCACGAGCAGAAAGCTTGTTACGTACTTCTTTACTGATCACAGAACCACCACCTGTTGCAAGAACGATACCTTGCATCTCAGTTAGGTCTGAAATTACAGTTTCTTCACGAAGTCGAAAGCCCTCTTCACCCTCAAGATCGAATACCCAAGCAATGTCTGCTCCAGTACGACGCTCGATCTCTTGATCTGAATCGAAAAATTCAAGGTGTAATTGGTCAGCAATGTGACGACCAATTGTGCTTTTGCCAGCCCCCATAGGGCCCACTAGAAATATATTACGTTTCTCAGCCATATCTTTTTAGTACAAACGAACTCTAAAATTTGAAATAAAACCCCGCCTAACGACCTGGCCCCAAAATTAAGGAGGGGATTATCTCAGTAATTGCTTGGGTATTTCAAGTCAATTAGCATAAAAAGCCAGATTACGAGCAATTAAAAATGCTAATTGCTCGTTGCTTAAGAAAAAATCACTTAATCAATTTGAATTTTAGGGGTTACGAAGATTAACAACTCTTTCTTCTCGTTAAATTCACTCGTGCTTTTAAACAGCACACCCAAATAAGGAATATCACCTAACAATGGTACTTTCTTAGTTGAGTTAACGATTTGCTGCTGGAAGATACCACCAAGCACCACTGTTTGACCATTTTCTACTAATACTTGGGTTTGGATTTCTTGGGTATTGATCGCCACAGCAGAGCCTGTTGGCGTTTGTACCGTATCACCACGAGTATCTTGTGTAATTACTAAGTCTAAAATTACCTTGTTGTCTGGTGTGATATGAGGCGTTACTTCTAAGCTCAATACCGCTTTTTTGAATGTTACTGTCGTTGCGCCACTAGATGCAGCTTCAACGTATGGAATTTCTGTACCCTGCTCAATACGTGCTTTTTGTTGATTAGCCGTCGTAATGCGTGGGCTTGCGATAATTTCGCCGCGGTTTTCTTCTTCAAGCGCACTTAACTCTAAATCTAAAATAGTGCCATTGGCTAGCTTAGCGACTTGCACACCAATACTACCCGCAGGGCTTGAAACCGGTAAATTGACATTTAAGCGATCAGAAATACTTGGAATATTATCGTAAGAGCCCGCACCAAACATGCCGCCAGCGCCTTCTAAAGAGCCAGAAATAGCACCATCGCTTCCTACGTCACTAATACCCCAACGAACACCCAAGTCTTCTTGCACATTATCATTCACTGTCACCATACGTGATTCAATCACGACTTGCTTAACAGGAATGTCTAGGGTCTCAACCATACGACGCACACTTTCAATACTTTTTGCAGTGTCTTTGATCAGCAAAGTGTTCGTCCGTTTATCAACAGAAACACTTCCTCGCGCTGAGATAATGCTATTTGTGTCTGTTTTCAATAGGTCTGCAAACTCTTCTGCTTTTGCATAGTTAAGGCGAATATATTCGCTATAAAGCGGTTCTAAGTCTTCAACTTGCTGCTTAGCTTTAAGTTCTTTAGCTTCTCGGGCAGCCAACTCTTCAGAAGGGGCGACCATTAATATAGAGCCATCCATGCGCTTATCTAAGCCTTTCACTTTCAATACTACGTCAAGAGCTTGATCCCAAGGGACTCCTTCTAGTCGTAAAGTAATATTGCCTGTAACAGAATCACTCGTTACTAAGTTAAATTCATTGTAACCTGCGATTATTTGCAGTACTGAACGCACGGGAATATCTTGGAAGTTTAACGTCATTGGACGTCCTTGATACTCAATTCCCCCTTCAAGGTAAGCGCGTTGTGTATCATCTTTTTCGACAGTTAAAGTAAAAATATTCTCAATTTGCTGATGAGTGAATTTAAATGCAGCGTTTGGCTCAACCACGATACGTGTCATATTGCCTTCTTTAAACGTCTCAATATTGCTAACGACTGTGCCAAAGTCCATCACATCAAGCTGATAAAGTAGATCATCGAGAATATCAGTATGGTGGAACTCAGCAATAATTTTGCCACCACTTTCGTGAACATCTATAGCTGCTTGCGTGTCTTGTAAAAATACTAACAGCCTTGCTTCGCCTTTTTCACCACGACGAAAATCTATCGACTGAACTGTATTTATATAATTATTGGCTGCTGAGAGTGGATCCGCTATTTCGTCTCCACTAATTGGGTTATCAGAAACATGCAGCGTTAGGATGTTATCTTTAGCGAACGTTTTATAGATTTTTAATTTATCTAACGATACAACGACCTTCAAACCATCAGCGGTCATGGTGCTTGTTACATGCTGAATACCTGCTTGGTTCACAGGTACATCACGCATTTCATTATCAACACCTACATTACTGAATAACATTTCGATGCGTGCTGGTGAGTTATACACCTGGACTTTTGGTTCGAATGTCAGTGCCTCATCAAACACAAGCTGTAGTTGTGTTTCGCCTTTCATTAATGGGTTATAACGCACATCATATAGTAAAGGTGCCGCAACTGCTGACTGCGCTATTAAAAAAGCAAGTGCAGCTAACATGAACTTATGCATGTTTTTAAACCAAGCCATTCCTTTATGCATATTTTTTTTACCTTTCATAAGATTAACTTGCACCATTTGTATCCGCCTCTAACATTTCTAGCTTTGTCAGACGCTCTTTCCAACAACCAGCCCCATCAGGGATTAATTCTAATAGTTCTATGTAATTGTCGTGCACTTCTTTTATTTCACCATGATACAAACCAATGTAATTACCTACGGTTACGCGATAAAGCGTTTCATCTGCCGCTTTGATGAGTGCCCAAGTATTGCCAGCTCGGCCTATGGTACCTTTCATAAGCAAATTATCTAATGGGTATTTCTCAAGAGGTTGGCGAACTCGATTTGGATCAGGATGAAGACAGTTCTTCACCTGCACAAGGTTATTTTGAATAATCTCAGGCTTCGGAGCAACAAATGGGCTGCGAAGTCTGCCTGCACTGTATTCAAAATATTCAAATTGCGCTATCTGTGGGATCGGTTCAACTTTCGGCGTTGTGCTAGCTTTTACCTGATCGATAAACTCTTTTTGCTCAGCAGTATCATCATTACAAGCGGCTAACGCAAAGCTCATTAATATAACTAAGGAAAGCTTCTTCATTTTTTAGTGCCCCCCTCGTAACGATATGTTTTGGCTACAACACTAAAAGTAAGTTCGCCATTACCTAAAGTTTGAATTGTAAAATCATGCAAACTAACAATACGCGGTAATTGTGCTACTTTGCCGACGAATTCACCGAATTCATGGTAAGTACCCACCACCTCAATTTTTATCGGTAGCTCTGTATAAAATTCTTTTTCAATTTCAGGTAACCAACCAATTTTTAAGAAGGTTAAACCACTTGTCGTTCCAACATAAGATAAATCATCAAGCAACCCAGGTGTTTCATTCGAGGTAGGTAAGCGCTTCAATAGTTGAGAAAATTTCTCTTCCATTTCTACCATTTGTTGGCGATACAGTTCTAAGTTGCTCGCTAAAGCATATTTTTGCTTGTAAGTGTTACGCAACTCAGTTTCTTTTGCTACGGCACTGTGATAGCTGGCAATCTCATCAGACACCAATAAGCTATAACTAAAATACAACACGATTGCAGCTACAAAAGCACAACATAACGCTTTTACAGCAATGGGCCAATCACCCATGTTTTCGAGCTCTATTTCATTCCAATCTATTTCAGTTAACGATTTGATATCAAGGTTCATTACGCGCCTCACCTATCTGATCAAACGGTTTAACATAAAAATCCATATTAAAGTCACTTAATAGCCTTGATGTCTGCTCACCTGCAACAATGCCTTGCATTACTGGGCGCTCTAGTAAATAAGAACTTTGAACTTGACGTAGCATGGTCGATAAGCGGTTATTCGATTCGCTACGACCTGTTACATGAATTTGGTCACCACGGCGCTCCAACTTCGTCAAATAGACACCTGCGGGGACTATTTTCGCAACTTCATCCATGATTTGTGTACCTAAGTTACGACTACTTTGCAGCTCTTCAATTAAACGCATTCGTTGCTGTAAGTTTTCTTTCTTTTTATCAAGCTCATTAATTTCCCTAATACGTTGATTCAAAAGAGCGATCTCAGTATTTAAAAAGTTATTCTTTGCATCTTGGCCTTGACGAAGGCCGCTGTAAAAAGAGCTCAATAGATACATACTGATAAAGCTGACAACAACAACAGAAAAAAGCACAGTTATAAATTTATTCTGTGAGTCTTTTCTTTGCTGTTCTCGCCAGGGCAGTAAATTTATATGTGGCATGATGAAAAGCTCCTTAATGCCAGTCCTGTGGCTATTGCAAACTGAGTTCGGTGACGCTGCAGCATATTCCGATCCACTTTTGCGGAGATTTCAATGTTTGCAAATGGCTCAGCAACCACCGTATGGATTCCCAGTTCTTCAATTAAAAGCCTGTCAAGGCCATCAATCATAGCTGTGCCACCCGTTAGAACAATATAGTCAACTTGCTCTTTACCACTGGTTGTTAAGAACATTTGTACTGCGCGTCTTACTTGCTGCAATAGTGATGTTTGGAATGGCGCTAACACCTCAAAAGTATAATTTGGTGGTAAATCCCCTGTTGTTTTACCTATTTCAGCTTCATCAAAGCTTTTATTATAATAAGCAACGATACTATTAGTGTATTGATCGCCGCCAAATACTTGGTCACGGGTATAAATTGTTTCACCCTCTTGCACCACACTAACCAACATCAGAACAGCACCAATATCAACCACAGCGACACACTTATTGTAAGCATCGCTTGGCAACTGTTGATAGTAAACATCCATTGCTCGGCTGAGGGCATAACTTTCTACATCGACCACTGCCGCTTTTAAGTTAGCTGTTTCAAGAGCACCTACACGAGCTTGCACACTTTCAGTTCGCGCTGCCGAAAGAAGTACATTAACTTTACTTGGATCCGCTTCGTTAATAGCCAGTTTTTCGAAATCGATATTAACTTCGTCGAGGGGGTAAGGAATTAAGCTGTCTGCTTCAATAGCAATTTGTGACTCAAGTTCAGCATCAGTTAATGATACATCCATAAAAATTACTTTTGTGATCACGGTTTGCCCAGACACTGCAACAGCAGCGCGTTGTACGGATTTAGGTATTTTTCTTTTTAATTTCGCGATAACATTACCTATTGCTTCTATGTCTTGAATAGAACGTTCAGACATAGCGCCTTTAGGCATAGGTTCAATAGCTAGTGCTTCAAGCCGCAAACCAGCGTCTGTCTCCTGCAATAACACTGCCTTTATACAGTGTGATCCGATGTCGATCCCTACCATCATAGATGAAGGCTTTTTAAATAGCTGACTTAGCATGTTTGCAACTTGGCCTTTGTTTTAATAATAAACAAGTTATAATTTTTATCTGAAAAAATATTATTCATTTTTTAATCAATATATACTAGCAGTCTCCGATTCTAATTGGGAGTCCATTTAGGGAAAATATAAGTGATTTTATTAAAGCGAACTTTACAATTTATTATCATCTGCTCATTCTTAGGACTAATCACTTTAGTTGGTCTATACTATTACGTTAAACCCGACATTCCTAGCGTTCAGGTTTTAAAAGACGTTCAGTTACAGACACCTATGCAAGTTTTCTCACGAGATGGCTTATTGATCAATCAATTTGGTGAAAAACGCCGCATTCCAGTAACAATAGATCAAATACCCCAACCATTAATCGATGCAATATTAGCAACAGAAGATAATCGCTTTTATGAACATATTGGCATTGATCCAATTGGTATAGTTCGCTCAGCCATTGTACTCATATCTACCGGTGAAAAGAAACAAGGCGCAAGTACGATAACCATGCAGCTTGCCCGTAACTTCTTCTTAACCCGAGAAAAAGCATATATCCGTAAAGTTAAAGAGATCTTCATAGCTCTTCACATTGAAAGTATTTTAACTAAGGACGAAATTCTCGAATTATACTTAAACAAAATCGAATTGGGTAATCGCGCCTTTGGTATTGGTGCAGCTGCGCAAGTTTACTATGGCAAAGATTTAAACGAGTTAACTTTAGCGCAAATGGCGATGATTGCAGGCCTACCTAAAGCACCTTCTGCACTTAACCCTATTCGTAACCCAGTTCGCGCAAAGGCTCGTCGAAATGTCGTATTAGGTCGTATGTACACCGAAAAGTACATCACTCGAAGCGAATATGAAGAGGCAATTAACGCACCTATTACTGCAAAATTTCACGGCGCAGAAATTGAAGTCTATGCCCCGTATATTTCAGAGATGGTTCGTGCTGAAATGGTAGCTCGTTATGGTCACGAGCGCGCCTATAATACTGGTTTTAAAGTTTACACCAGCGTTGACTCTAACATTCAACAGGCTGCTCAAGATGCGATTGTTGATAACCTACACGCTTACGATATGCGTCATGGCTTCCGTGGTGCTGCGGCTCAGTTATGGGACAGCGAAAATGAAAGCCCTCTTAGCCAAGAAGAGATCTTATCTAAATTAAAAGATGTCAAAGAATTTGGTCCGCTATTAGCAGGTGTTGTCACCAACGTCGCTGAACAATCAATTGATGTGCTATTAAAAAGCGGTGAACAAGTCACTGTTGAGTGGGATGGTCTAAAATGGGCGCGTAAATATATTACGCGTTACCGTCAAAGCTTTGCACCAAAAACAGCTACCGAAATTTTATCAGCGGGAGCGCAAATTTGGCTGCGTAAAAATGCAGATGAAAGCTATATCCTTAGCCAAGTACCAGAAGCATCGAGCGCACTTGTTTCACTTGACCCACAAGATGGTCGCATTAAAGCGATTGTCGGTGGTTATAGCTTTGAACAAAGCCAATACAATCGCGCAGTTCAAGCAAAACGCCAAGTAGGCTCAAACATTAAGCCATTTATTTATTCAGCGGCACTTGAGAATGGCTATACTCTTGCTTCTATTTTGAATGATGCACCAATTAATCAATGGGATAAAAGCCAAGGTGTGGCATGGCGCCCTAAGAACAGCCCTGCGGTTTATAATGGTCCTATACGTATTCGCAGAGCACTCGCACAATCGAAGAACGTAATCTCGGTGCGCCTATTACGTGGTGTTGGCCTTGAGCGTACAGCCGATCATTTGCTTAAGTTTGGCTTTTTGAATAACGATATTAACCGCAGTGAATCACTCGCACTCGGTAGCGCTTCAATCACTCCACTTGAACTAGCCCGCGGTATGAGTACATTCGCCAATGGCGGCCACTTAATTACCCCTTACTTTATTTCTGAAATTCAGGATTCGGCGGGTACTGTTTTATTCAAAACAGAGCCAGAACTTGCTTGTGATGCGCCTAAGCAAACTGTAACCCCTGAGTTTGCATCTCTTAACCAGAATCAACAGAGTTTTACTGAAGCAGAGATAACGAAAACACCTCGCTGTGCGCCTCGTATCATTTCTAAGCAAAATGCATTTTTAATTTCGCAAGCTATGCACAGTGCAATTTGGGGGGGCGGTAGTTGGACCCATAAAACAGGCTGGAGTGGCACAGGCTGGCGTGCACAAGCACTTGATCGTCGTGATTTAGCTGGTAAAACAGGTACCACTAATGATTCGGTAGATACTTGGTTTAGCGGCTTTAATCGCAATGTAATGACTTCGGTCTGGGTTGGTTTTGATAACCCTGGAAAAGCGCTAGGCCGCTCGACTTACAATAGTAACCTCGATAAATCGCAAATATCAGGTGCAGAATCCGGCGCTAAAACCGCGCAACCTGCATGGGTCGACTTTATGCGTGCAGCCCTTGATGGTATGCCAGAAGCACCTATTGAGCTTCCTGAAGGTTTAGTATCGGTTCGAATCGACTTAGCAACAGGTCTATTGAGTCACAAAAATGATTACACCAGTCGTTTTGAATACTTCATTAAAGGCACTGCACCAACTAAGTACGTACTCGATCAACCAACAGACGTATTTGAAGAAAAGCTCAGCACAGAGGAAGAGTTGTTCTAAATAACTAAGTTGCTATAAGACATAAAAAAGCGCCCTTGGGGCGCTTTTTGCTTAGCTATTTAAACTAAGATCAGCAAAATTACTTTAGGTTATTTACCAGCCAATATAGGTCTGAGTGCACCCCAGCGGCAGTGACTTCTTTACCCGCTCCTGGGCCTTGGATCACCAATGCATTATCTGTATACCACTGTGAATTGATCACAAAGATGTTATCGCCCGGTTTAAGGCTTGCTAGTACATCATCTTTGCCAACATTGACTAAACCAACTTGAGCCTGAACCTTACCATCTACGAGTGTTATAGCACCGGTGTAGCGCACCACTTTATCTTCCGCCGCAGCTTGGGCTGCTTTTTCTGTCATGAATTCATCAAGTAGCTGTTTGTTTGCAAGGAAATCTTGCCAGCTTCCTGATGCAAGCTGTTCAGGCATCAGAGGTGTTAAAGCAATATCATCAAGCTCTAAATCAAGGCCTAAGTCACGCGCTAAAATTAGCAGTTTGCGCTGCATATCACGGCCAGATAAATCTTCACGAGGATCTGGCTCTGTATAGCCCATTTGCTGAGCTTGAAACACTAAATCTGAAAACGGCACACTGCCATCATAACTGCTACATAACCAAGATAAAGTACCCGAGAATACCCCTTCAATGCGGTTAATGCTGTCTCCGCTATTTTGCAAATCAGCTAAAGCAAAGTTAATCGGTAAACCTGCACCCACACTGGTGTTATAACGCCATAACAGATTTCGCTCAGCCAAATTAGTGCGTAGGTTTTGATACCAGCTATTTTCTGCAGTGCCCGCATATTTGTTTGCACTGATCAAATGACAGTTAAGTTCAACAAAGTCAGGGTATAACTGACTGAACGCCTCACTGGCAGTGATATCAATCACCACTTTGTGCTCATAATCTAGTTCATTGATACGTGCTAATAATTCAGCTTTGTCGTAGCTTTGCGCTTCATTATGCCACTGCTCTTGCCATGTTTCGGTATTTAAACCACTGGCACTAAAAAGCATTTGTTTAGAGCGTAAAAGAGCAACTACTTTTACTTTGTACTGAGCAGATAAACGCGCAAACTGAGCTTGTAGTTGCGATAAGAACACTTCGCCTACATTACCAAGTCCAGCAACGATAATGGCCAACTCTTGACCTTTGTTTACCAGCTTGTCATGTAGAAGAGTTAAAACATCACTATCAATTGCCTGATCGTTTAAGATCAACACATAGTTATCGTCTTGTTGTACAAAACGAGGATGAATACTTTGCTCTTTTAAAAGCGCTGTGGCTTGCTCTGTTAGCGCAGATACATCAGCTGTTGGGGCAACTACTGCACAACCACTTAAATTTGACTCGACAATATTTGCACGGCCCGCTAAGTGGCTGACAACTTGGTGAGTGCTTTGACCTGGCACTAATAAGTAAGTATCGCCCTCTTTAGTAAAGTGATGCAGGCTGTGTTGAATTAACTGACTAAGCTCACCGACTTCACCACTGCTTAGTTTATCAACCCGTAATAAATCGATGTTATCTAAGGTCGTAATAAAACGTTTTGCTTTACTATAACCTTCTTTTACTACCTCGGTTGGCGTTGCATCACAATCAAAGCTACTTCTTACCATTAATTTAATTTCTGAGTCTTTTAACGGCGACAAGGTTTTTGCATGCAATACTGGGTTACCTAAACGCGCTAATAAGTTAGCTTGCTCGCGGCATACTTTGGCGTACTTAACCGCATTTTTAACTTTACGAGGGTCAGTACTAAATACCCCTTGTGTATCTGTCCAGATAGACACTTGCTTGGCAAAAGTATAACTCGCTAACAAAGTGGCACTGTAATCACTGCCATTACGGCCTAATGTCACCGTATTACCTTGGCAATCTGCAGCTATAAAACCCGTTACTACGTTGATATGTGTTCTGCTAATCGCATCACTGCATTGCTGTTGGTTTTTTTGATGTAAAAGCTGGCCACCATTTAGAGTAAATAGCTGTCTTGCATCAACATCTTGCGAATCGACACCTAACTGATTTAGATAAGCAGCCAATAACCGCGCCGACCACACTTCACCATGAGCAAGTAAAGGGGCTTCAAGTAACTGCTGCTGACTAATTAATTCATTTAGTACAGCAAGTTCATCTTTTAACTGTGCCAACGCCTGTTGTTTATTCTGCCCTATAAGTAGCTGCTCAATAAGCGCACGTTGATTGTTATCAATAAGCAATAGAATATCGCTAACAGCTTGGCTATCTTGCTGCTGGTAACTTTGCCAAAGCTTTACCAGGGTATCGGTTGTTTTACCCGATGCCGACACAACGACGCAATCGCCCTGCTCAGTATTAGCAAGAACGATGTTCGCTACCGCATGATAACGATCTGCCGAGCTTAAGCTTGAGCCACCAAATTTATGAACAATATTTACCATTTTTCTACCACAATGCCGTATGTGCTGGCGTTAACTTAAATGACGCGTTTTGTTGTGTATCTTGCTGTGCTTGCTTAGCTTCAGCTTTTGTAACTTGCAGTCCTTGACCTGGCTTAACTAAATTGAAAACACGGTCTAAATCAGCAATGAGATCTTTTACGTCTTCAATGCCTACAGAAATACGGATCAAGGTATCGCCCACACCAGCTTCAAGACGTGCTTTAGGCTCCATGCCTGCGTGGGTCATTGTTGCAGGGTGACAAATCAAACTTTCTACCCCACCTAACGACTCAGCAAGGCTAAAGTCTTTAAGGCTTGTTAAAAACGCAGCAGCATCGTTGATGTCGCCTTTAATATCAAAGCTCACCATGCCACCAAAACCGCGTTGCTGTGCTTTAGCAAGCTCATGTTGTGGGTGAGAAGCAAGGCCAGGGTAATAAACTTGGCTCACATAAGGAGAGCTTTCTAAATACTCAGCAATGGCAAAGGCATTTTCTTGGTGCTGCTTTAGGCGTACATTTAAAGTACGTAAACCACGAAGCGTTAAGTAGCTGTCAAATGGTGCACCAGTAATACCGATATTATTCGCCCACCAAGCAAGCTCGTCGCCTAGCTCTTGCGTTGCAGCAATCACTGCACCGCCCACTACATCAGAGTGACCATTGATGTATTTAGTAGTTGAGTGCACAACAATATCAACACCAAACTCAATTGGGTTTTGTAATGCGGGTGATAAGAAGGTGTTATCAGCCGCAACCAAAGCACCACACTGCTTAGCAATACTAGTGATTGCTTTAATATCTGTTAAACGCAAGATTGGGTTACTTGGCGTTTCAATCCAAATCAACTTAGGTTTAATCGCTAAAATTTCTTGGAGGTTTTCAGATTTAGTTAAATCCAAAACTTTTAGTTTTAACAGGCCACGCTTTTCAAGCGAGGTGAATAAACGATAACTACCGCCATAACAGTCATGTGGGATCACTAACGTGTCGTCACTGTTTAACAGCTGAGTTGCTAAATGCACAGCAGACATACCTGTTGCAGTGATAATACCTTTAGCACCACCTTCAAGCTCAGCTAAGGTTTCAGCTAAGATATCGCGATTTGGATTACCGCTGCGACCATAGTCATACTGGCGCTTAGTATCAAAATCAGCAAACGAATAGGTGGTTGATAAGTATAAAGGAGGCACAACCGCACCATGATGTTTATCGGCTTCAATGCCGTGACGAACAGCAATCGTCGCTTTATTTTTTTCGCTCATTTCATCACCTATTCTTTAATTGGATGTTTAGACGTCTAAAAGGTTAGATGATCAAATATGAGAAGTCAAAGCATTTATCGCTTACACATAGAAGTTTATACATTTACACCACTAGATGGCTAAATAACTAGTATTTGACTATCTTTTTTAAAGAGATAGAATTTCCGCATCTTGCGCTGTGAATAAGGCGTAAATCACTGACAACCGAGGCAACGAAACAACTTATGGCTAAATGGAACGGTGAATACATTCACCCATATGCAGAACACGGTAAAAAATCAGAACAAGTAAAAAAGATTACCGTATCAATCCCACTTAACGTATTAAAAGTATTAACTGACGAGCGTACACGCCGCCAGATCAATAACCTGCGTCATGCGACGAACAGTGAGTTATTGTGTGAAGCTTTCTTACATGCTTTTACAGGTCAACCATTACCAAATGATGACGACCTACGTAAAGACAACCCTGAAAAGGTACCTGAAGAAGTTAAAAGAATTATGCAAGAAATGGGATTAGATATCCCAGTGCTTGATTCAGAATAAGTATTTCGGCCATCGGATCACCGCCGATAATCGCAGATATAAAAAAACTCAGCCTAGGCTGAGTTTTTTTATTGAGCGTTATACCTAAGGCTAATTTAGTTTAACGCATGTAATCTTCTGGCATATCGATTTGCGCCACACCCGACTCTACTGCCGCTTCAGCAACAGCACGTGCAATACGTGGTAATAAACGCGGATCCATGGGCTTAGGAATGATGTACTCGGCACCAAACTCAAGTGACTCAACGCCAGCCGCTTTTAATACTTCACTTGGTACAGGCTCTTTCGCGATGCCACGAATAGCATGAACTGCAGCAATTTTCATTTCATCATTAATTGCCGTTGCACGAACATCTAACGCGCCACGGAAAATGAATGGGAAACAAAGCACGTTATTTACTTGGTTAGGGAAATCTGAACGACCCGTTGCCATAATTAAATCGTTACGCGCGCTGTGTGCAACTTCTGGAGCAATCTCAGGATCTGGGTTTGAGCATGCAAACACGACTGGCTTGTCTGCCATCAGCTTAAGATCATCTGCAGTTAACAGATTAGGACCTGATACACCAACGAATACGTCGGCATCAGCAATAACATCTTGTAATGTACGCTTATCGGTATTGTTAGCAAATAATTGCTTATACTCGTTTAAGTCATCACGACGTGTATGGATCACACCTTTACGGTCAAGCATATAAATGTGTTCACGCAGTGCACCACACTTAATTAAAAGCTCCATACAAGCAACAGCAGCAGCACCAGCACCTAAGCATACGATGATAGCATCTTCGATATCTTTGCCTTGCACTTCAAGGGCGTTAAGCATACCAGCAGCTGTAACAATAGCGGTACCATGTTGGTCATCGTGGAAAACGGGAATATCACAGCGCTCGATAAGCGCTTTTTCGATTTCAAAACAT
Source organism: Pseudoalteromonas sp. BZK2 (assembly GCF_014349195.1). NCBI lineage: Bacteria > Pseudomonadati > Pseudomonadota > Gammaproteobacteria > Alteromonadales > Pseudoalteromonadaceae > Pseudoalteromonas > Pseudoalteromonas sp. BZK2. The sequence continues at coordinate 107,773 of NZ_JACSOG010000006.1, forward strand.
TCTGGTGCTTTAATATCTTCTAGGTTGATACCACCAAACGTATCAGCGATGTTAGCAACCGTATTAATGAAATCTTCTGTTGTGCGGTGTTTAACTTCAATATCAATTGAGTCAAGGCCAGCAAAACGTTTGAATAGTAAGGCTTTACCTTCCATTACAGGTTTTGATGCAAGCGGACCTAAGTTACCTAAACCTAAAATTGCGGTACCGTTTGAAATAACTGCAACCATGTTGCCTTTGCCTGTGTATTTATAGGCGTTTGCTGGATCAGCAGCAATTTCACGGACTGGTTCAGCCACACCTGGGCTATAAGCTAAAGCGAGATCGTTAACCGTTTCGGCTGGCTTGGTTAGTTCAACACTAATTTTACCTGGAACGGGGTGAGCGTGGTAATGTAATGCTTGTTCACGAAAATCTGACATAACGCGATAGTATCCTGCAAAAAGTTAAAAAGTGAGAGAGCTTGCATCAGTACGATACCTGTAATGTATAAAAATTCCAAGTATTATCAGGTCTATCCTGTTATATGCTATATCGCTTAATTTTAAAGGATTTCCCAACAATTTCTGTGCATAGTTGCGATTAATCAGACATAAAAATTCATCTATTTATGACCTTTTAAGCACGTGTTGTTGTATTTTATACGCACGTACACTGCAATTAGCCGAAATTAGCCCAAAACAGCCATTTCAACGAAGTTCACAGCATTTACTAACAAAGTTATTTAAATTTATTATTTTTAATAACTTTTATGAAAGTTTATACAAAAAAGAATATAGCCAAGGGGTGGCGCTTTGTCTGCAAAATTAGCGACATAATGGGCATAACAACCAGAAATAGTTATGCAAGATACATAAGTGAAGATGATAAGTAAGTGGCAGCTTTAATAATGAGTTTTGTAAATTTTAGGCATAAAAAAAGCACCTTAAGGTGCTTTTTTTAACTAAACAGCAGAGATTACTTCTTGCTGCTAAGTGCACCGAAGCGCTTGTTGAAACGATCAACACGGCCGCCAGTGTCTAAAATCTTTTGCTTACCAGTGTAAAACGGGTGACACTCAGAACATACGTCTAAGTGGATGTCTTTACAAAGAGTTGAGCTAGTTTCGAATTTGTTACCACATGAACAAGTTGCAGTGATAGCTTCGTACTTAGGGTGAATACCTTCTTTCATAGGGAACCTCTAGTTAAGGCCGTATCGCTCTCCAAACCCGAAGTCTGGCACCATACGCAGTTAATACAATTAATAGGCCGCGTATTTTATAGCTCAAGACGCCTTACGACAAGCTTTAAATACATCTTTCGCTAAAAAAATAACCAAGTGGTCTGTTGTTCAGTATTTGTTGGTAGGTTTTTAACTGCAATTTTAGTACATTATCTTTCTATCTTTGTTTCAGTTGAGTTGTTATGCACTTTGTAGAAGTTGCCATAAAAGTCCCTTTACAGCGTACCTTCGATTATAAAGTTGAACAGCTGCTGCATAGCCCTGAGTTAAAGCCAGGTATGCGGGTTCGCGTGCCATTTGGTAGTCAAAAAAAGGTTGCCGTGGTACTGGCTCTTAAAACATCAACCGATGTTCCCGCTGACAAAATCAAGCCGATTATTGATGTTATAGACGACACGCCAGTGTTATCTAAGCAACATTTAGCATTACTAAAATTCACAGCACGCTACTACTGTTACCCATTGGGCGAGACCATTCATACGGCACTTCCGGCTGCATTAAGGCAAGGCGAATGCCCAGATAAAACCAGTATTAATATGGTTGAGCTGACCGATAAAGGTGCAAAACTGCCGTCATTAAAAGCAAAAACTCAGTTAAGTTTATTAAAACAGCTAGCCGAGTCGGGCAAGTCATCGGTCACAGAATTAAAAGCGCTCGGATTTACAAAAAAAACCATCGACAGTCTGCTTGATAAAGAACTGATCACCCAGTTTATTGAGCATGATAACCAATGGCAGCAACGCGCGCCGACTGTCGGTAGCAAGCCGGTGCTTAATAAAGAGCAAGCTGTTGCCTGCACCAGCATTAACCAAGCTCGTGGCTTTACAAGCTTTTTGCTTGAAGGAGTTACCGGAAGTGGTAAAACCGAAGTGTATTTGCAATGCCTAGAAGAAGTACTGAAAAAAGGTCAGCAAGCCTTAGTATTAGTGCCTGAAATTGGCTTAACACCCCAAACTGTCAACCGCTTTCGTCGTCGCTTTCCCGATACCCCAATTATGCTATGGCACTCAGCATTGACAGATAACGAACGCTTACAAACTTGGCGTTTTTGTGAAAAAGGCAGCTGCGCCATAGTGATCGGCACACGTTCAAGTATTTTCTTACCTTTTTTATCACTTGGCATGATCATCGTTGATGAAGAGCACGACAGCTCGTTTAAGCAACAAGATACACTACGCTATCATGCTAGAGACCTAGCCGCTTATAGAGCATACCAACATAATATTCCGCTCGTTCTAGGCAGTGCCACACCAGCACTTGAGACCTTACATAAAGCAATTAATAACAAATATCAGCTGTTGAGCCTCACTGAACGGGCCCAAACCAGTACTGATAACCAGTTCCAATTAATGGACATGAAAGGTCAGCCTGAGCAAGCAGGGATTGCCCATGCCAGCCTTGCCTATATGCGCCAGCATTTAGAACGTGGTAAGCAAGTGATGGTGTTTTTAAACCGTCGTGGTTTTTCGCCTACCCTTATATGCCATGAGTGCGGTTGGCTAAGTGAGTGCTCACGTTGCAGCACCAGTGCAACCTTTCATAAAGCCATTGGCCAGATGATCTGTCACCACTGTGGTGAGCAACATCAGGTGCCTCATCAATGCCCTGATTGCGGCAGCACGCAGATTTTTCCAAATGGCAAAGGCACTGAACAAATCGAAGAGTTTTTAACACAAACCTTCCCTGATATTCCGATTAGTCGTATCGACCGAGATTCAACTCGTCGTAAAGGCAGCTTAGAAAAAGCCCTTGATGATATTAACCAAGGCGGTGCGCGCATCTTAGTTGGCACGCAAATGTTGGCAAAAGGCCACCACTTTGCCGATGTTAGCCTTGTTTTAATCCTAGATGTCGACAGTGGATTATATTCGTGTGACTTTCGCGCCACTGAACATTTAGCGCAACTTGTTACGCAAGTGGCAGGCCGTGCAGGTCGCAGTGGTGAACCTGGGCAAGTATTATTACAAACTCACTTTCCTGAGCACCCGCTACTGCAAGACTTAGTTAATAATGGTTACCAAGATTTTGCCCGTTACGCACTGACAGAACGAGAAGACGCGCAACTTCCACCAATCACAAATATGGCTATGGTGCGTGCCGAAGGACATAACATAAATCAAGTGATGGATTTTTTAACTGATTTGGTTCCTGTACAGAACGTATCTGGTATACAATTGCTCGGTCCGATACCCGCACCACTAGAACGTGTGGCAGGTAAATATCGCTTTCAGTTACATATTCAGGCGCAGGAACGCTCCCACTTACACCAATATTTAGCGCAAATGGTCGACTATATAAGTACCAGTAAATTAGCGCAAAAGGTGCGTTGGAGCTTAGATGTCGATCCTATAGATATGATTTAAAGGCCAATTAAGAGTCATGGCACAGCACGATTACATAAATAAAAAACCAGCAAATCGAAATAATAAAAAACAAGCCCCGGCGAAAAAGCCTTTCCCTATTATTCTTGTTTTAATTGCGCTTATCTTAGTAGGCGGGTTTGGTTACGGCCTATGGTATATCAAACATAATGCTGATCCTGAGTTAGTAGAGCAGCAAGCAAACCCTACTAAAAAAGAAGAAGTAGTTATTCCACCACCTAAGACACCTGAATTTATCAAAGAGATTAAAGAGCACGAAGTTCAGGTTGAAGTAAAAGAGATTGAACAAAAAGGCCCATATGTAATGCAATGCGGCTCTTTTAGAACATTAGAGCAAGCACAAACATTAAAAGCTAAAATTGCTTTTGCCGGCTTAGTGGCCGAAGTGAAGAAAACTGAGGGCAGCAATGGTATTTGGTATAAAGTGCGCTTAGGCCCATACGAAACCAAACGTTTAGCCGAAAGTGACAAGAATAAACTTAAACGCATCAAAATAATGGGCTGCGGAATTTGGCTTTGGACTTGATTTTAGTTCATTCACCCATATAAACACCTCATCAATCGCTTTTTACGAGCGGCCTTGCCGCTCGATGATGAGGAATAATCATGACCACTATTGTAAGTGTACGCCGCGACGACAAGGTCGTTATTGGTGGCGACGGCCAAGTTTCACTTGGTAACACCGTAATGAAGGGCAACGCCCGCAAAGTTCGACGTCTTTATAACGGCAAAGTAATCGCTGGTTTCGCTGGCGGTACTGCTGATGCCTTCACCCTTTTCGAACGATTTGAAAGCAAACTAGAAATGCACCAAGGCAACTTAACCAAGGCTGCCGTTGAAATGGCCAAAGATTGGCGTAGTGATCGTGCACTTAGAAAGCTCGAAGCACTATTAGCAGTTGCAGACGAAACTGCTTCATTAATTATTACAGGTAACGGTGATGTTGTGCAGCCAGAAAACGACCTAATTGCGATTGGCAGTGGTGGTAACTTCGCACAATCAGCAGCCACAGCGCTACTAGAAAACACCGACCTAAGTGCACGTGACATTGTAGAGAAGAGCCTAACGATTGCAGGCAACATCTGCGTATTCACGAATAATTTCCAAACTATTGAAGAATTGTAATAGGAACTGCCATGTCTGAGATGACGCCAAGAGAAATCGTTCACGAGCTTGATCAACATATTATTGGCCAAGCTAAAGCTAAAAAAGCAGTTTCAATCGCGCTACGTAACCGCTGGCGCCGTATGCAACTGAGCGATGATTTACGTGCAGAAGTAACACCTAAAAACATTTTAATGATTGGTCCAACTGGTGTGGGTAAAACTGAAATTGCACGCCGCTTAGCTAAACTTGCTAATGCGCCTTTTATTAAAGTTGAAGCAACAAAGTTCACCGAAGTGGGCTATGTTGGTAAAGAAGTAGAAACGATCATCCGCGATTTAGTTGATATCTCAATTAAAATGACGCGTGAACAGCAAACCAAAAAATTCAAACATCGCGCTGAAGAAGCGGCAGAAGAGCGTATTTTAGATGCTCTTTTACCACCAGCACGCGATACCTTTGGTGAGTCAAAAACAGAAGAGAACTCTTCTACTCGTCAATCTTTCCGTAAAAAATTACGTGAAGGTCAGTTAGACGATAAAGAAATTGATATCGATGTTGCACAAGCTCAACCTAATGTTGAGATCATGGCTCCTCCTGGTATGGAAGAAATGACCAACCAGCTTCAGAGCATGTTCCAAAACATGGGTGGCGATAAGCGCAGCAAGCGTAAGCTAAAAATCAAAGAAGCATTTAAGCTATTAGTTGAAGAAGAAGCAGCAAAGCTTGTTAACCCTGAAGAGTTAAAAGAGCAAGCTATCTTCGCAGTAGAGCAAAACGGTATCGTGTTTATCGATGAGATCGATAAAATCTGTAAACGTGGTGAAGCATCTGGCCCAGATGTTAGCCGTGAAGGTGTACAACGCGACTTACTACCATTAATCGAAGGTTCAACAGTAAGCACTAAACATGGCATGGTTAAAACTGACCACATGTTATTTATCGCATCTGGTGCATTCCAAATGGCTAAACCATCAGACATGATCCCTGAGCTACAAGGCCGTTTACCAATCCGCGTTGAGCTTGAAGCACTAAGTGCTGATGACTTTAAACGTATCTTAACTGAGCCTCATGCTTCTTTAACTGAGCAGCAACGTGAGCTGTTAAAAACAGAGCAAGTTGAGGTTGAGTTTACTGATGATGCCATTGAACGTATCGCGAAAGCGGCTTGGCAAGTTAATGAGAAAACCGAAAACATCGGTGCCCGTCGCTTGCATACTGTGATGGAAAAATTAATGGAAGAAATTTCATTTGATGCTTCAGAAAAAGCAGGTTCAACACTAACAATTGATGCCAATTACGTTGAGCAGCATTTAGGTGCACTTGTTGAAGATGAAGACTTAAGTCGCTTCATTCTTTAATCAACAAATTAGCGTTATAATTAAAAGCCTCCAGTTGGAGGCTTTTTAGTTTATAAATCGTAGATTCGAGGCTGACATGAAAGAAGTCACTAAAGTGCATTATCACAGCGTTAGCAAAGTATTAGATGTTCATTTTGATGATCAGACTATTGCTCAATTTAGTGCTGAATTTTTGCGTGTTCACTCACCTTCTGCTGAAGTACAAGGTCATGGCAATGAACCAATGAAACTCGTACTTGGTAAGCAACAAGTAGGAATTAGTAAAATTGAGCCGGTTGGTCATTATGCGATTCGACTGGTGTTTAGCGATAATCATAATAGCGGTTTATTCAGCTGGCACTATTTAAGTGAGCTGCAAGCTAACCATGATGAGCTTTGGCAGAAATACCAAACGAGAGTCTCTGAGCACGAAGCAAGTAAAGACAGCGTGCCTATCAAGTTTGTGCCTTAATACCTATCAAAATGCCTCGATAAAGCACACCTAAAAACAAAAAAGCGCGATGACGACACCGTCACCGCGCCTTTGTCTATATAAAGTATCAAGTAATTATTAAACTTTAAACTTATCGATTGCTTGATAAAGCACACGCGCTTGCTCTGATACTTCTTCGCTGGTTTGTGCATTAGTCGCCGCGTGACCCGATGCTTCTTGAGCGATATCACGAATACGAACCACGTTTTTATTCACCTCAGAAGCCACTTGGCTTTGCTCATCAATCGCTGTGGCAATGTGAGTGCTCATATCCATAATAGTTTGTACATCTTCGGTAATTGAGCGCAATAACTCACCCGCCTTACTTGCCTGCGCCGCACTTTCGCCACCTTGCGTACGACATTGCTGCATAATGCTCACCACTTCTTGCGTACGCCCTTGTAAGGTCGAAATGATGCTCTCGATCTCTTGTGTTGAATCTTGAGTACGCTGCGCAAGTGAGCGAACTTCATCTGCTACTACCGCAAAACCACGGCCTTGTTCACCAGCACGCGCCGCTTCAATAGCCGCATTGAGTGCCAGTAAGTTTGTTTGCTCAGCAATGCCACGAATAACATCCAGTACAGAGCCAATCGTTTCAGCGTCTTTTTCTAATTGCGACACCACACTTGACGCATTACCGAGTGAGTCTGATAAGTGATTAATTTGCACTACCGTTGATTCAACCTCAGAACGACCTTGCTGCGCACTTAAGTTAGTCGACTCTGCTTTTTTCGCTGCTGCTTCAGTATTGTGAGAGATATCTTGAATCGTCGCCTGCATTTCTGTTGCAGCAGTAGCAACCATATCAGCTTCATGAAGTTGCTCTTGCATACCAGAGCTAGTTGCCGCTGTCGTTTCAGATAAATGCTCTGTTGCCACATTGAGTGTGCCTAGAGCGGTATTGACTTCGTAAATTAGCTTTTTAAAGTCACTAATCAAGCTATTAAAGTCAACTGTCATCGTGGTGATTTCATCTTTACCTGACTGCTCAATAGACATACTTAAATCATTACTGCGACGTATTTCATTAATCGTGTGATATACACGCTCAATAGGCATAATGATTGAACGACTAGTAAAATAGACTAACAGCATGACCAAAACGCTGGCGACAATGAAAACAAGCAACGCAACGAGTTGCGCTCGCTCGGCGCTAGACTCAACAAAAGCCTTAGTTTCCGTTGTTAATTGATTAACAATCGCATCGCTCTTTTCTACACTTCGCTTCATTTCACCTAGTGCACCTGAGTCTAGATCTAATCCTAGAGTCACCTGTGCATCGACAAGCGCTTTGAATTTAACTTGGTAAGTAGCCAAGTTACTAAGTAATTGCTTCTCATAGCCAGTTTCAAATCCTGCATTTTTAATTTCAGACTGAAAATTACTGACTAAATCATCAAATTTAGCCAGATACTTCAAATCAAATCGCAGCATAAAGTCTTTCTCTGCGCGACGAAGCTGCAGCATCAAGGTTAATAGCTGATAGTTTTCACGTTCACTGAGTAAGGTTTCAACTTGATGCACGGCTCCACGTAGCTCACCATACAACGCATCTTTAGGATGCAAACCAATTTTCTTTTGCAACACAACAACTTCATTAAAGTCATCGTAATACAATTTCGCTAAGCTTCTAAATTCATCAAGTTTTGCTGACTCCATTGATAAGTCATTAACTAGCTCGTCAAGACGTGCCATTTTAACTTTAAGCTGTGCATACTCTTTTTCAAAAAGCTCAAGACTTTCGACATCTTTATAAAACAAAAAGTTTTTTTCATGCTTGCGCATTGCAAGTTCATGAATATCAAGTTCCTCCGCATTTTGAATTGTTTCATTGAGTTTTAGCATCATGCGCGACTCAAGGATAATTACACACAGCATCACAATCATTGCAAGACCAACAACGAGCGCGTTTAATTGCAAACGACGCTTAATAGTTAAGTTTTGTAATACATTCATTCAAAGTGCCCTATAGAAACATGCATTTAAGAGTATAGCTAAACTATCTAAAGCAGCTAATAAAAAGTGATTAAACTTGTCGCACATTTTCTAATATTAGGAAGGTTTAAACAATTAGTTTTTGTTCTAAATCAACCTGTTGCCACAGGTATTTATGGAGCTTATCCACCTTTTCCCATTGCTTTTTTCTTATCCACTCAACCAAAGGTGCTGGATCGCTTGGGAAGTTGAGTTTTTTATTCTGTGGAGATTGCAGCCAATCATCCATCGCATTGGGGTTTAAATAACTCATGACATGAGCTGCCCCCATCGACAATAAAGTCTGCGCATTAATACCTTGCTCAAATTGTTTACCTAGCGGTTTTAACAATAATTTTTTACCAAGTTGTAATGCTTCACTTGCAAGTTCGAATCCAGCATTACCAATCACACCACCCGCATTAGCAAGATCATTTAGAAACCCAACGCGTGATGGTGCTCGCAGATGGATATTACCAATTGAACAATCCTGAGCATCCGGGTGATAACAATAAAACTCTCTTTCAGGAAAATCTTTTAAGTACTCGACCACATTGTTAAGATTTTCGAATGGCAGATACACCAACACCTTATTTTCAACCATCACTGGGTTATCGTGATGATGAGTAGCAATAAATGGAGGGATGATATTTTCAGCATAAGGTTGCCAATGTACGCCTAAATAAACACTGGCTGGCGCATAGTTACGGATCAGCGCACGGCGAAAGAATGCGCGGCCAAACATCGGCACTTTATCAGATAAAAATGCCGCTTGATGACTCATGCCAATTACCGGAATATTTTGTTGTTTAGCAGCCCATGCTGTAATTGGCTCAAAGTCATTAAATACCAAATCATAATGACGTAAATCAAGGCCTTTTATATCTTTAATTAGTTGTAGTGGACGTGCATTTTTCAATGTTTTAAAGCTATCAACCTGCCCCGATTTACTGGTAAACGACAAACCTCGAAAAACTCGGTAATCAGCAAAATCATCCATATCAAAGTAGTCTTGCTCTTTTCGACCAGAGAACACATAGTCAACATCGACTCCTAAAGCCCTAAAAGTGCTAGCCATCACCCGCGCTCGCGTTATGTGCCCATTGCCTGTCCCTTGAATACCGTACAAAATTCTCATATAGACTCCACCACCATCACAGCTAATACTGCACAACTAGATCCCATTACTGCACCAATAACCACATCAGCGGGGTAATGCACACCAATAATCACTCTAGATGCAGCGACCCCTGATGCCCAAACCAACCACAAACCGGCAAATTCAGGTAAATACATAGTTAAAATTGTCGCCACTACAAATGCTCCCGCACTATGCCCCGATGGCAAACTAAACCTATCACTCGGCACTAAATAAGCGCCTTGTACTAAGCAATCACAAGGTCTTACCCGAGCAATTCGCTTTTTAACTAAAAAATAAATAGGTCGCTCAATGACAAAACCTACCAGTAGACTCATTGCAAGATGTTGAAAATGCGCTTGCTCCGTAAACCACCAAAAGCTCAAAAATAGTGCAACATAAAGACCGCCATCACCACTTTTTGAAAAGCCAATGGCTGATCGCCTTAACCACACTGGCGAAGCATCATTAAACACACTTAAGAACAGCTGTTCGTCCACCTTTGCCAATTTTGTAAGTATGTTGTTTGCCATGGTGAGCTCCTTGTCATACTTTGCGTCTAATTTTTATACTCACCTCAGCTTAGGCGCTAAAAATAACAATTAAGTGACGCTTTTGAGACACTAATGTTGCGGTGACAAAATTCCTTTGATTTAAACCAATAATCCGCTATTAAGTCGTTGTTATTGAGTTGTATCAGGGTATACTGAGTACTAAACAGACAGTCTCTTTAGAGGATGAAAAAATGGATTACAGCACTTCTGATTTATGCGACCACTTTGCAGATGTGGTTGATGTGCTCGAACCAATGTTTATCAATTTTGGTGGACGCCCAAGCTTTAGTGGTCGAGTAAAAACCGTTAAATGCTTTGAAAATAACGAGCTGATCCGCGAAATTTTATCAACCGATGGCACCGACAGCGTGTTATTGATTGACGGAGGTGGTTCAACCCGACGTGCCCTAATTGATATTGAGCTGGCTGAAATCGCATTAGAAAACAACTGGCAAGGCATTATCGTTTACGGTGCTATTCGTCATGTTGATGAACTTGAAGAGCTAGACTTAGGCATTCAAGCAATTGCCTCTATTCCTGTTGCTGCCGATAGTGAAGGTGCAGGTGAAGACGGTATTGGCGTTAACTTCGCAGGTGTTTCTTTCTTTGATGACGACTTTGTTTACGCTGATAGCACCGGTATTATATTATCTGCTGAAGAATTAGAGTTAGAAATAATAGAAGACTAATCTCGGTGACAAACTACCTTAAAATTTATGATGAAGCGGCGGTAAAGCACTTATGTGTCCGCCGCGCTAACGAACTCAAAGCTTGGCAAGCCCTTGCCCTTCTCGACACTCAAGTTAACGCCCCACAAGCACTCATCGATGCAAAACATTTCGGTATTCGCTATGTTTTAGTTGGCGTATGTGAGGATATTGGCCCTCGCGCTAACTTAGGTAACGGTGGCTCAGGACAAGCGTGGCAAGCATTTTTAAAGCGCTTTTTAAACCAAACGCATAACCAGTTTTTAAACCACGAGCGTGTGTTGCTACTCGGCGAAGTGGCCCTTGATGACTTAAACCAACAAGCTGCTGACCTTGATAATAAAAACGACGCCGACTTAGCCAAACTACGTGAATTGTGCGCTGATATAGACACTCGCGTTGAGCAAGTGCTTGCAATGATCTTTGCAGCTGGTCTTGAACCAATTGTAATCGGTGGCGGCCATAACAACTGCTTAGGTATTTTGCGTGCCCTTAGTAAGCAAGATGGTAAACCAGTAAATGCTATTAACTTAGACCCTCATGCTGATTTTAGAGAATGCGAAGGGCGTCATAGTGGCAATGGCTTTAGATATGCGTACAGCGAGAATCACCTTGCTGATTACCATGTGATAGGTTTACACGAATTTAAAAATAACCAAGCGATTATGGATGCCCTGACAAACGCAAACTTCACGTTTGATAGTTACCAAGACATTCAAGTACGTCGTAAAGTTGATTTATCTTCAGCATGTCAACACGCACTAGCTCAGTTTGATAATGCCTCGCTTGGCGTAGAAGTAGACTTAGACAGTATTTCGTTAATGCCAGTTAGCGCATACACCAACTGTGGTTTTAATGTGAGTGATGCAGAACACTTTGTGCATTTAGCTGCTAGCCAAGCAACAGCCCGCTACTTACATTTATGTGAAGGCGCACCATCACAACACCCGGTTAGTTTAGAAACAGGTATGAACGATGCAGGCCAAATAATCACAGCTTTAGTAAACGCCTACCTGCAAGCCAGAGAAGAAACTTAAATCTTCACTCGGGGTTAAATATTCGGAGCAATTTCACATCAAGCTATGGGGATGATAGGAGCTACCGACCACTCCTTAACTAATCAGACCGAGCCACTCGAATTGTTATATCGGTGGCTCTTAGTTTAGATATTAGTGAGCTTGTTGCCAGTTGTCACCGCTGTCGGCTTCAACAATCAGAGGCACATCAAGAGTAGCGGCTTCTGACATTAACTTACAAATTTCAGCTTTATAGTCGTCCACAGATTCTTCTTTAATTTCGAACACTAATTCATCGTGCACTTGCATGAGCAGCTTAACTGAACCTGCAGCTTGTGCGTTCACCCATTGATGAACTTTTAGCATCGCTTTTTTGATGATATCTGCAGCAGTCCCTTGCATTGGTGCGTTGATCGCAGCACGCTCAGCGGCTTTACGACGAGCACCGTTACGGGCATTGATTTCAGGTAAATGTAAGCGGCGGCCAAAAATCGTTTCTACATACCCTTTATCAGCTGCTTTTTCACGGGTTGTTTCCATGTACTCAAGTACGCCAGGGAAACGCTCGAAGTATTTATCAATATAATGCTGTGCTTCATGACGTGGTACATCTAATTGACGTGATAAACCAAACGCCGACATGCCATAAATTAAACCGAAGTTAACCGCTTTAGCTTTACGGCGCATATCGCTGGTAACCTCTTCAAGGCTAACCCCGAAGACTTCTGCCGCTGTTGCACTGTGAACATCTAAACCATTCGCAAAGGCAGTTAATAGGCCTTTATCTTGAGATAAATGCGCCATGATACGTAATTCAATTTGGCTGTAATCGGCAGCCACAATTTTATGGCCAGGTGCAGCAATAAAGGCTTCACGAATTCGACGGCCTTCTTCTGAACGAATTGGAATATTCTGTAAGTTAGGATCCGTTGAACTTAAACGACCTGTTGCTGTTACAGCTTGATGGTAAGAGGTATGCACTCGCTTAGTGCGCTCATCAACCATTAGCGGAAGTTTATCTGTGTAGGTTGATTTAAGTTTAGATAAACCACGGTGCTCAATAATCACTTTTGGTAACGGATAATCATGAGCAAGTTCTTGTAACACCTCTTCTGCTGTCGAAGGTGCACCCTTAGGTGTTTTCTTGATAACAGGCAGCTCAAGTTTTTCAAACAAAATAGCTTGCAGTTGCTTAGGTGAGCCTAAGTTAAATTTTTCACCTGCAATATCATAAGCTTCTTGCTCAAGCTCTAACAGGCGTTCACCTAAACGTTGACTATGAGCTGCTAGCATGTTGCTATCAATTGCAACACCAGTACGCTCAATATCAGAAAGCACTGTGACAAGTGGTAACTCAATCTCTTCGAATACCGATTTTAATTGGCTATCAGCATCAATTTTTGGCCATAATACTTGATGAAGACGTAGCGTTATATCAGCATCTTCAGCAGCATAAGGCGCAGCTTTTTCTAGCTCAATTTGGTTAAACGTTAACTGCTTTTTACCTTTACCGGCAATATCTTCAAAGCTGATATTTTTGTGACCAAGGTATTTCAGTGCCAACGAGTCCATATCATGGCGGCTGCCTACACTATTAAATACATACGACTCCAGCATGGTGTCGTATTTAATGCCTTTTAATTCAAAGCCTGCGTTAGCTAACACGCTTTTATCGTACTTAAGGTTTTGCCCCACTTTCGCTTTGTTTTCGTCAGCTAAGATTGGGCCAATTTTTGCCATTACGGTTTCTAAGCTTAATTGCTCAGGCGCATCTGGGTAATCGTGACCAACCGGAAGGTAAGCCGCTTCACCGGCTTTAACCGCAAAGCTCATACCAACCAATTGCGCTTGCATATAATCAAGGCTGGTTGTTTCAGTATCAAAAGCAAACAATTCGGCGTCATTTAACTGCGCCACTAAGGTATCAAGTTGCTCTTCAGTTAAGATTGTTTCGTAGTGTGCATCAGCAACTTTTGGTAGTTCGTTAGCTTCAGTTGGCACATCTAAATGCGTGTCAGCGTCTTTAGGATTATCAAGTAGCTCAGCTAACCAACGGCGGAACTCACACTCACCATAAAGTGCAATCAATTCGTCACGATTAGGCTCTTGCAGCTTAAAGCTTTCAAGGTCTGACTCAACCTCAACATCACACTTAATTGTTGCTAACTCATAGCTAAGTGGCAAATGATCAAGTGCTGTAGCAAGCTTTTCACCAATCTTGCCTTTTATTTCACCTGCATGATCAATGACACCTTGTAATGATCCATATTTTTGCAGCCACTTCACCGCTGTTTTTGGACCACAGCCATCAACACCTGGGATGTTATCGACTTTGTCACCCATTAGGGCAAGGTAATCAATGATCAATTCAGGACCAACGCCAAACTTCTCAACCACGGTTTCTGGATCTGAAATGCTATCTGTCATGGTATTGATCAGCGTAACATGCTCATTAACAAGCTGCGCCATATCTTTATCGCCAGTCGAGATCAGCACATGACGCTGCTGCTCTGAGGCTATTCGCGCAAACGTACCGATAACATCGTCAGCTTCAACACCTTCAATACTAATCAGTGGAAAACCCATTGCTTTAATAATGTTATGCAGTGGTGCGATCTGTGTGCGTAAATCATCCGGCATTGGCGGACGATTCGCTTTATATTCGCTGTACATATCATTTCTGAAGGTTTTACCCTTGGCATCAAATACCACCACCATGTGCGATGGATCATATTGCTTGATCAAACTCTTAAGCATATTAACTACGCCATAGATTGCGCCTGTCGCTTCACCTTTTGAGTTAGTAAGGTGCGGTGGCGAATGGTATGCACGGAATAAATAAGAAGAACCATCTACAAGAATAAGTGGATTTTCAGGGATCTGAGCCATGGTGAAATTGGATCCTAATTGAATAACATTAAATTGTTTGTAAGCATGCCATAAGGTCATGAAGAAAACGACTGTGAATTATTAACCAATAAAGCTTTATGACAGAGCAAGCTGTGGATAACTTTGTAGATAACAGACACAGTTAATTCTCCCAAAATGAAAAAACATTTAGGAAAATTAGATAAGCTTATGTTTTTATTTAAAAAAGATATTACGGCGTTCTTTTTTTATTATTTTTGTCCGATGTGGAAAACGGTTTTAGTAGCGATAACCTTTTGCTTATTCGATACCGAATTAACATCCCTTTTCATAACCGGAGGAGTATTCTAGCATAATGGATCAAAGATCATAGCGATCCTTTATACTTTTTTTTTCGTTAGTAATTTATAAAAAGGCATAAACAGCTATTCATCATGCTTTGCGAGTTATCAAGCGACGAAAATTTTTTATTTTGTCGCCATGCTCGTATCCTTGTTAAACTTAAGCTAGTCGCATTAAGGAGAGTTCAAAAATGAAAAAAGTTGCTGTAATTTTAGCTGGTTGCGGTGTTTACGACGGCGCAGAAATCAATGAAGCCGTGTTAACCTTATTACATATCGCTAAAGCAGGCGCGAGCTATGAATGCTTCGCACCCGATATCGAACAAATGCACACCGTTAATCACCTAACAGGTGAAGAAATGACACCTAATCGTAATGTGCTAGTTGAAGCTGCACGTATTGCCCGCGGTGAAATTAAAGCGCTCACTGAGCTAAATGTAGATGAGTTCGATGCCTTGATCGTACCAGGTGGCTTTGGGGCCGCGAAAAACCTATCTGACTTTGCAGTAAAAGGTGCAGATGCCCAAGTTCAAGGTGATGTACTGACAACAGCGAAGGCTTTTGTCGATGCCAACAAAGCAGCAGGTTATATATGTATTGCGCCTGCCATGCTGCCGCTTATTTATGGTAAAGGTGTAAAAGCAACCATTGGGAGCGATGCAGAGACCGCCGCAGCTATAGAACAACTTGGTGGAGCACACCAAAGCTGTGCTGTGAACGATATCGTTGTTGATCAACAACATAAAGTGGTCACTACCCCAGCCTATATGTTGGCCCAAAGTATTTTAGATGCAGATGCGGGTATCGAAAAATTAGTTAACAAAGTATTAGAGCTTGCTTAAGCATCAAGCTAAGAGCCAGTATTTTATGCAGGCTTTTCTTGCGCTAACGCAAAAAAATGACGGTTTTTCTCAAGAAAAAGCCTTTTAGATCATTTTATAAATTGTGGCTTAGCGTTATAATCGTTCTAATTTCCGTCATATATATCGTGATTGATCACGTTCAAATCGAAGTGAGCAAGGCAAAATGAAAAAACTATCAGCTGCATTATTACTGCTAGCAACAACGGCATATGCACAAGCGTATGACAACTCTTTGACTGAAGATGCTATCAAAAAGCGTCTAGCGCCAATTGGTTCTGTCTATCTAGAAGGTGATAAAGCTGCAGTCGCTGCTGAACCTACAGGCCCTCGTTCTGGTGAACAAGTTTACCAAGCAGCATGCTTTGCTTGTCACGGCACTGGTGCACTAGGCGCACCTAAATCAGCTGATGATTGGGCTCCTCGTATTGCTAAAGGCATGGACACTTTACTTGACCATGCAATCAATGGTTTCAACGCGATGCCTCCTAAAGGTACGTGTATGGACTGTTCTGATGAAGAGATCAGCGCTGCTATCGATTTCATGACTAGCAAGTAACAGTTTCAAATCTAATACTAAGGGCTTATTTTTATAAGCCCTTTTTTTATGCCTTTATCAGGGCGCGAGGCTAGCTCTGTAGCCAAATATGACCATAATAAATTACTAATTTGTAAACAGCTGTTACTTGACGATCTAATAAAAAAGTGGAACTATTAAGGACGATATTTAAACAATAATAAAATGAGTTCTAAATCATTGGAAGATTCAGCAACACACTTTGATAAGCTTGCACGTAAAAATGTTCGCTTAAAATCGCTTTTACAAAAGTATAAGCAATCACACCACTTGCAACATGCTCTTTTACAATTATCAGAGCAAGCGAGTACTGTTGCCGAATTAACCTTGCTTTACCCTGCTATCCACAACATCCTGCAAGACTATATTCCAAGTAAAAACTTCTTCGTGGTTTTGCATAACCCTGTTTACGATAACCTTGAGTTATCTTATTTTGCCGACGAAAAAGATGGCCTCTCTGTGCCATTGAAGTATGAGCAGTACTTTAAAGAAGGCCTGACAGGTTACGTATTTAAGCAAGGTAAAACCAGCTACTTTACTAAACAACAAACAGAGCTAGCGGTTGAACAAGGCTTACTCAAATGCTTTGGCACACCTGCCGAGCATTGGGTTGGAGTTCCTGTATACCGCGATAAGTCAATAATTGGAGTGATGGTCGCGCAAAGCTATGAAAAAGACCTGAGTTATTCTGAACAACAAATTGAGTTGCTAGAAGTAATGTCACTTTATTTGGCAACGGCCATCGAACGAGTTAAGAAACGTGAACTGCTCGAATCAGAAGTTAAAATTCGCACTCGTGCACTGACACAAAGTAATCAAGCTCTCAATGAAGAAATACAGCAACGTAAAAAAGCGTTAGAGCGTCAACAGATCCTTTTTAAAATATCAGAGCTGGCAACCTTAAGTGAAAATCTTGACGACGTTTATAAACATGTTCACGAAATTATTAAAACCATTACCTATGCAGACAACCTATATATTGCCCTTTATGATGAGCAAACTCACTGGTTAAGTTTTCCGTACTGTGTTGATGAATACAATGACACAGGCAGACCGAGACCTTTTGCAAAAGGTTTTAGTGAACTTGTTTTAAGCTCTGAAGAATGCCAAGTCATCGATATTGATAAAGCAAATAATCTAATTAAGTTAGGCGTTGTTGAAAGGCCCGTAGACGTCCCGGCTGAACGAACAGCAACTAGCTGGTTAGGTGCACCACTTAAAACATCGCAAGGTGTCATTGGTCTAATAGTTTGCCAAGCGTATAATAATAAACACGAATTCACGCAAGATGACTGTGAGTTAATTACCTTTGTATCGCATCAAATAGCCAACGTCATTCAAACCCATTTAGCAAATCAAGAGTTAAAGCTAAATCATCAAAAGCTGGAAAACAGAGTTGCAGAGAAAACGAAAGAGTTACGCCAAGCAAACCTTCACTTACAGATGCAAATTGAAGAGCGTAAAAAAATAGAACAACAGCTGTACCACGATGCACATCATGACTCATTAACCAGTTTACCTAATCGCAGTTTATTCCTAACACAGTTAGAAAAAACATTGCAGCATTATCAGCGCTATCCAGAGCAGCAGTTTGCAGTGTTATTTATTGACCTTGATAAATTTAAAGACATCAACGATCACCTTGGTCACCAAGCAGGCGATCAATTTTTAATTGGTGTTGCTGAATCTTTCTCGCATTGTATCCGTGAGCATGATTTACTTGCACGTTTGGGTGGTGATGAGTTTGTGGTATTGCTCACTCACTTAACTGAGCAACAGCAAGCTCAAGATGTTGCCAAACGTATCATCGAAATAATGAGAAAACCTTTCTGTATGAAGGGTCAATGCATTCAAAGTGGTGCCAGTATTGGTATTACTTACTCAAAACCAAGCTACAAGCACACCGATGAAATTATACGTGATGCCGACGCCGCCATGTATTACGCTAAAAATGCAGGCCGTAATCGCTTTGAATGTTTCCATCCGCTGCTTAATGCCAGTAATGTGCAACATGATGCTGACAATATGCATCACTTAGATGACTTGCCTATGCACTTTAGAAGTGCCGAAATCATTACCTTGGATGAGCAAACTCGCGCAGAGTCTTTACTCGAAGCATTTGGTGAACACCCAGTACTTGGCAGCACCAGCTTTGAAGTACTTAAGAAGTTTGCGACCGATAAAGTACAGCACTTTGAGGTTGAACTTAACTTACTAAAACAAGCATTCAGCTTAGTAAGTGACAGTAAGAAAGAAAAAGTATTGTTCCCTTGCTCTGGCTTAGTCCTTGAACGTATTAATTTTCAAGCACTATGTAAGTTATTAAAAGCCCACGATGCGAATAGAATGTGTCTGTTATTCAACGAACAAGAAATTCGTTACGCATCAGCGATACAAATTGAAAATTTAAAAAACTTGGTCGCACAAGGATTTTCGATTGGGTTGAATGAATTTGCTAAAGATCGCTGTGAGTTGAACTTACTGACTGAGTTTCAATTCGATTACTTGTTATTAAGTTCAACATTTAGCAAGCGCGTATTACAGCAAGAAAACTATCACTTACAACTGCAAGGTGTACTGGCGATTACTAAGCTGCAAAATATCAAAGTAATCGCGAAAGGACCGTCGATTTTTAACTACCGCACGTTACTCGATAAACACGGGTTGTCGTTGTTTATTGGTAAACAGCATGCGCTGGCGCCCTTCGAATACGAAACACCAAGCGCACAAATAATTACTTCTTAAGCATCGCTCTTAGATTAGCTACACGGGCTTGGCCTTTTTCCATACGCTCAGCTTGTGAAGACGGTGGCTTTTTCGCTTCAAAGGCTAAGTCATCTTGTGGTAACTCCTGCACAAATCGACTGAGCTCAGTATCTGACGTTTCACCAAATTGACGACGTAACTTAGCATAAGTCATTACCAACTCTTGTTGAGCACGGGTTATACCTACATAAGCAAGACGACGCTCTTCTTCAACGTTATCTTCATCGATACTTACTTGGTGTGGTAGTAACCCCTCTTCCATGCCAACCATGAACACATACGGATACTCCAAACCTTTTGAAGCATGCAGTGTCAGTAATTGTACCGCATCAGATTCGTCTTCCTCTTCGTTACGTTCAAGCATGTCACGTAAAGTCAGTTTACTAACCACCTCAGCAAGGTTCAGCGGCGGGTTGTCTGCGTCCCCTGTTAGCATGTCGGTGATCCAACGATAAAGCTCTGAAACGTTCTTCATGCGCATTTCAGCGGCTTTTGCACTCGGTGATGACTCATAAAGGTATGCTTCGTAGTTAATTTGCCTAACTAACTCTTTCACAGCTTCAAGGGTATCGCCGCGTACCGCATTATCAGAAAGCTCAACCACCCAGCGGGCAAAACCAGCTAAGGCATTAAAACCACGGCCTTTTAAGCGGTGTGCAAGTTCAGGTTCAAAACAGGCTGCAAATAAGCTGATATGCTTTTCATTAGCAAGGGTGCCAAGTTTTTCGAGTGTGACCGTACCAATCTCACGGCGTGGCGTATTTACAATACGTAAAAAGGCATTGTCGTCATCTTGGTTCACCAATAGGCGTAAATACGCCATGATATCTTTAATCTCTGAACGCGAGAAAAACGACATGCCGCCACTTATCTTATAGGGAATGCGGTTGCTCATAAGTGCTTTTTCAAACACGCGCGCTTGATGGTTACCACGGTATAAAATCGCGTAATCTTTATAGCTGGTACGCTTCATGAATTTATGAGAAATGATCTCTGCCACCACTCGCTCTGATTCATGCTCTTCATCACGACAACCAATCACTTTGATTGGCTCACCATAACCAAGTTCACTGAATAGCTTTTTATCAAACTCGTGAGGGTTGTTGGCAATCAAAATATTTGCCGCTTTTAGAATTCGCCCTGCGCTTCGGTAGTTTTGTTCAAGCTTAATTAAACGTAAGCCCGGAAAATCTTTACTCAATAGTACAAGGTTTTGAGGCTTAGCACCGCGCCATGAGTAAATTGATTGGTCATCATCGCCTACCACTGTAAAACGAGCTCGTTCACCCACCAATAACTTAACCAACTGATACTGACTGGTGTTGGTATCTTGATACTCATCCACCAGTAGGTAACGAAAACGCTGCTGCCAACGCTCACGCGCAGTAGCATTTTGGCCTAACAATAAAGTAGGGATCATGATCAGATCATCAAAATCAAGGGCATTATAAGCACGTAGTTGATTTTGATAACGCGCATACAGCTGAGCAAATAAGGCTTTTTGTGGCTCACGGGCTTCGCGAACAGCACGCTCTGGTAGAATCAATTCGTTCTTCCAGCTACCTATTTGCATCTTCAGTAGGTTAAGTAGATCTTTGTCTTTTTTTAGTTCTTCTTCGGTCAGCTCGGCTAATAACTGGTTGGTATCTTGATCATCAAACAACGAAAAACCGGGTTTAAACCCTAGCGTCGTTAACTCTTTTTTGATGATCTCAAGTCCAAGGGTATGAAACGTTGAAACCCATAAGCCTTTCGACTCTTGTTTACCCAGTGTTTGCGTTACACGCTCGCGCATTTCTTTTGCCGCTTTATTGGTAAAGGTTACCGCCGCAATATTGCGCGCTTGATACTCACACTTTTGCACTAAGTAAGCGATTTTATTAGTAATAACACGCGTTTTACCAGAGCCCGCACCGGCTAATACCAGACACGGTCCACTGATATACTTTACCGCTTCATCTTGTTTTGGGTTGAGTTTCATAAGCCCCTAAAGAAATTATCCAAAGACAGGACGGGCAATTTTACCGTAATCACTACACTACGCCTAGCCAATAAGGTAAGATTGTTTTTTTACGTGACTCAAGGGACGAAGATGATCAACCCAGCAAAACTTGAAGAAATCGCTAAGCAAATTACTGACAACATGCCGCAAGGCGTGAAAAACCTTGCCGAAACAGTTGAAGGCAAAACAAAGCAAGCTATTCAAAACAAACTTGCTGAGATGGACTTTGTAAGCCGTGATGAGTTTGATATTCAAAGCCAAGTACTTATTCGTACTCGTGAAAAACTCACTGAGCTTGAAGAGAAAGTTGCATTACTTGAGCAGCAACTTGCTAGCAAACAAGACGAACAATAAAAAAGGAGAGCGAATTAGCTCTCCTTTTTTCTAACTAGCTAGTTTTAGCTTTTTTCTGCCACGCGTTCGAATACACGCTTAACGGCAATACCGTAGGTATCACTAGCTTCTTCTGCACAGGTCACAACCGACTCTAGATCATTAAGATGACCATTTGCTAAGCCATACACCCAACCATGAATTGTTAAATCTTGGCCTTTCGCCCAAGCATCTTGCACAATGTTAGTACGGCACACGTTACGTACTTGTTCGATAACGTTTAGTTCAATTAAGCTATTTAAACGCTCTTGCTCAGGTAATGCATTGAGTTGTTCGATGTGTTTTTCTTTTACATCACCTACATGGCGTAGCCAGTTATCAATTAAGCCAAAACGCGCTTCGTTTAATACTGCTTGAACACCACCACAGCCATAGTGACCAACGACCATGATGTGCTTCACTTTCAGCACTTCAACAGCGTATTGCATTACCGAAAGACAGTTATGGTCAGTATGCACAACGACATTTGCTACGTTACGGTGAACAAATAGCTCACCCGGTAATAAGTCTACAATTTCGTTTGCAGGTACACGCGAGTCAGAACAACCGATCCACAAATACTCTGGATTTTGCTGCATTGATAGAATTTTAAAAAACTCAGGATCATTTTCACTCGTACGCGCTGCCCAACGTCTATTATTTTCGAATAAATTTTTTAACTTTCTCATTGCGCCTCTTTACGGTTTTTAATAATTAGCTTGGATCAAGATATTCCTTGGTGTCAGCTGCTTTTCGCAAAACGTACTAACTGTTACTTGATACCCTTGTTGTTGCAAATATAAAGCACGATCGAGCACGAGCCAAACTTCAATTGCCCTTCTGAACACATGTCGGACGAGTTCAACTCGCTCGGTGACCCTTTTGCGCTTTTTACCTATCTCTAAAAACTTATTGTAATCAATGCCTTCAGGCAAATGTAATGATTTTTTCTCAGCAGCCCATAAACAAAATGAGTTAAACGAATCAGAGAAGATCGCTTTGTTCACTGACGGTACACTCACATAGTGCATTTCACCGGTCAGTGATTTACGTAACGCATCAAATCCAAGACGCCATTCAACCTCTGTTTTTCTGACCTTATCAACTCGGCTCGGTGCGGTTACCGTTTCTTGCAGCGCCAGTTTTAAATCGCGATGAGTAAGCGCAAGTTGGCTTTTTTTTACGGGCTCGCTCATTGCTTGATAAGCGTTATCAGTGAATAAATGATAACAGCACGGTGAAAAACTAATTTGCTGGGTTTTCGCTTTACTTGCTTGCTGCATAAATGTTTGATGCAAACGACCACAGGCATGCAATGCAACTGCATGCTGCTGGCTTTCAAAAAAGCCATCTGTGTCATCGGTTAATACATCAGCTTGTGAAAACTGCATCGCCAATTGCTGTTGCTTAGCACTGTGTTGACCTTGATCGCACAAGTGTTGTTGTAGCTCAATGCTATGGACACGTGGTGCCCCATTAAATGCCAACATACGACCTAAATGCCCTTTACCTGCACACCATTCTAAAACAGGCTGGTTTAATGACTGCTGACTAATGGCCGCGACAAAGTCTTGTAGTTGTTCAAACTTACGGCCCTTAATGCCATTACTTATCCAAAATGGAAATTCATTACGGGCAGCACTTATAGCAGGCAAATTACACAACTCAGCCAACTGGTCGATACCCTCTATTGCCTCAGTAAAATAACGATATAAAGCTTGCTGATCGGCATCAAGTTCACTCACTTGTTGGTCATCAAGCGCCCATAATAAGTTGGCTAATTCAGGCCAAGGAAGATCATCAAAATCAAATGCGGTACATTGCCAGTATTGGCGGGTTGAAAATAGCAGTGCATCTAAAGCTGCAAAGTGCTCGGCAAGTGTCATAACTACTTAGCGACAAGAAATAAAGAGCAGTATAACAGCTTTTATCTTATTTAACGTCGGTTACTGCTGATCAAGCGACTGTACAATGGCACACACGCAATACTTAAAATGATGGCGAGGATCAACATCCACGACAGCTCAATAGCTTCAGCTTGCTGCTGATCATACATAAAGCCATCAAAAGCCTGATCAAAATCAGCTTGCTCGATGCCATATAGATCTGCAATTAAACGCCATTTTGCCATCGACATATTGCCTAACTTAATCCCTGGAGGTTGAATATAGCTTGCCAAAACATGTGCTTCATAAGCCAGCTCCTGTACGCTTTTATGTTTAGCATAGTGCTGCTTGGTCACATCGATGCTTTCTTCTAAGTGCAATAAAGCATACCGCCACCCTTTTAGGCTCGCGCGGTAAAAACGCTCTACAACCTCAGGCTTCTTCGCTAAAAACTGCTCAGAGGTATATAAAATATCACCATACACATTCAAGCCGAACTTTTGCGGGCAAATGAGTCGATAGCCAACCCCTCTAAGAGTCATGCTGTAAGGCTCATTGGTGACATACACTTGCACCGCATCTAAATCACCGGCAAGCCACTCTTTAACGCCGCCTTCTTGGCTAGCTGCCATCAAGCTTTCTTGGCTCAATCCAGCACGCTGTAACATGACCAAGAGTTCTGCATTTTCTAGTGAGCTAACTTTGCTGAGTTTCTTTCCAACAAAGTCTCTGGGCTGAAAAATATCTGAGTTATTCTTTACCATCCAGCAGTAAGGCGAAAACTGCAGAATGGCTCCAAGGGCAACAACCGATGCGCCTTGCTGGCGTTTTTGTAATATGCCTGAGTGAGTAATGGCAAAGTCGGCTTGGCCGTTTAACACTTTAGGAAAGGTATCAGGGTCATTTGGGTCGGCAGGTATAATAGCAACATTAAGGCCCGCTTCCTTGTAAAAGCCTTTTTCTGCAGCCATATAATAACCTGCAAATTGAAACTGGTGAGTCCATTTTAATTGTAAGCTAACGTTATCAACGCTCTGTGCGCTCATAGAGAGCATTAGACAGATTAACCCTAGTAGACTTTTCATTCCTTGCACGCATCATCCTTGATTGAGAACCGTGCAATAACTATAGGAAAAATAGACAAAAAAACAAGGCTACTAATTAGCAGCCTTGATTATATTAAGCTACTAATTAGCCACTTTCACTGCGCTCAACTCCTGACCTTGGCTGGTTAGGAACTGGGTGAAACATGGATTGTTCGTTTCATCTTGAACGTTGTATCCCAAACGGTTCAAATGCTCATTGAATACCTCATAATCACTCGGTTCAATAGCAAAGGCCGCCAGCACATTACCAATCGCTCCACCATGATTACGATAATGGAATAAAGTGATATTCCAATTACTACCAAGGGTATCTAAGAATCGTGCCAGTGCACCTGGGTATTCAGGAAACTCAAAGCGTAATAAACGCTCATGAAGTTGAGCTGGCGCTTTACCACCCACCATATAACGAACATGCAATTTAGCCAGCTCGTTATCTGATAGATCGCAAAACGTGTAGTCGTTTTCTGTCAGTGCCGCTTTTAACTCTTCAAGCTCTTGCTGCCCTTGCCTTAATGCAATACCAACAAAAATTTGTGCTTCGCCGGGGCCTGCATAACGGTAATTAAACTCGGTGATAGCTCTGCCACCTAATGAGTTACAAAACTGCTTAAAGCTACCCTTTTCTTCTTTTATGGTCACGGCAAGCAGTGCTTCGTTCTTTTCACCGAGAGCCGTTCGCTCTGCAACATAACGTAAGCGGTCAAAGTTTAAGTTTGCACCCGATAAAATCGCAGCTACATTTAAGCCTTTAACACCATTTTGTTGGCACCACTTTTTAAGGCCCGCTGTTGATAGCGCTCCTGAAGGCTCCGCTATAGCACGAGTCGAAACAAAGATATCTTGCATTGCGGCGCAGATTTCGTCGCCCGTTACAGTGACCACTTCATCACAAAACTTTTGCGCTAAACGAAACGTTTCGGTGCCAATAACTTTTACGGCTACACCATCAGCAAAGCTGCCAACACGGTCAAGCTCAACGGGCTTGCCTGCTTCAAGCGCTGCTTTTAGGCAAGCACTCTCATCAGCTTCAACACCAATGACTTTGATATCAGGACGTAACGACTTAATGTACACCGCCATGCCTGCTAGCAAACCACCACCGCCAACAGGAATAAAAACAGCATCAAGGTCATTCAATTGCTGCATTAATTCACGGGCAACGGTACCTTGGCCAACAATCACATCAGGATCATCAAACGGTGGCACAAACACCCCGTTACGCTGCTCTGTCAGCTCTAAAGCATGGGCTTTTGCCGCATCAAAATGATGGCCGTGTAATACCACTTCACCACCGAGTGAACGTACTGCATTCACTTTAATTTCTGGTGTTGTGACTGGCATCACAATCGTAGCTTTATGGCCTAAAAATGAGGCACTGAGTGCAACGCCTTGTGCATGGTTACCCGCTGAGGCTGTGATCACATCAGACCCTTTTGGCAACTTGCTCAGTTTATGAAAAGCACCACGAAGTTTAAATGAATAAACCGGTTGTTGATCTTCACGCTTTAGCCACACATGGTTGCCTAACCGTGCACTAAGATCAGCCATTTCGCTGACCTCAGTGACTTTTGCAAGCGGCTCCATGTTCGCTTGGATGATAGCGCGAAAATAATCGAGCTCTTGAGAAACCATAATTAACTAAGCTCCTCAAGTTTTGCTAAATCGCGAACAGCTCCTTTGTCTGCACTGGTTGCAAGTAACGCATAGGCTTTAAGTGCAGATGAAACATAACGGTCACGATCAAGTGGTTTATAAGCATCTTTACCGCGTGCTAGTTGCTTTTGTTTACGCGCTTCAAGCTCTTCATCAGACAGGGCTAGGGTGATTTCACGGGTTGCGATATCAATTACTATTTTATCGCCATTTTCAACATAGGCGATTGCACCACCGCTTGCTGCTTCTGGTGAAACGTGACCAATTGATAAACCCGATGTACCACCCGAGAAACGACCATCGGTGATAAGCGCACATTTTTCACCTAAGCCCATTGATTTTAGGTAACTCGTTGGATACAGCATTTCTTGCATGCCAGGGCCGCCTTTTGGTCCTTCGTAACGAATTACAACAACATCGCCTGCTTTTACTTCACCATTAAGGATGCCTTCAACCGAATCATCTTGTGATTCGTATACAACAGCTGGGCCTTCAAAGTGCAGCATTTCTTCAACTACGCCAGCACTTTTAACAATACAGCCATCAAGGGCTAAGTTACCTGAAAGTACAGCTAGGCCACCATCTTGACGAAAGGCATTTTCAACACTGCGGATACAGCCGTTTTCACGGTCATTATCAAGCTCTGGCCAGCGGCATTCTTGGCTCATAGCTTTTGTAGTACGGATTCCGGCAGGACCTGCTTTATAGAATTTTTGCGCTACTTCATTATTAGGATCGGTCGCATCCCATTTAGCCACCATTTCAGCCATACTGTGGCCTGCCACGTGATCAACAGATAAATCAACAAGGCCAGCCTTACCTAACTCACGGATAATTGCCATCATGCCACCAGCACGGTGCACATCTTCAATGTGATATTTATTGGTTGCAGGTGCCACCTTACAAAGGAAAGGAGTTTTACGAGAAAGCTCATCGATGTGCGACATATCAAAATCAACACCCGCTTCTTGCGCTGCAGCTAATAAGTGTAAAACCGTATTTGATGAACCACCCATAGCAATATCAACTACCATTGCATTCATAAAGGCAGTGCGATTAGCAATCGCACGTGGTAATACTGCTGCATTATCTTTTTGATAATACTCACGGCATAAATCAACAATGCGCGCACCTGCTTCAACGTAAAGTTGTTTACGGTCTTTATGCGTAGCAAGTGTGGTACCGTTACCCGGCAGCGCTAAACCAATCGCTTCTAATAAGCAGTTCATTGAGTTGGCAGTAAACATACCCGAACACGAACCACAAGTAGGACACGCAGAGCGCTCTACTTTTTCAGAGTCTTCATCGCTTACTGTGGTATCAGCGCCTTTCACCATGGCATCCACTAAATCAAGTTTAATGTCGATATCAGCAAGGCGTGTTTTACCCGCTTCCATTGGACCACCTGATACGAAAATAACCGGAATATTTAAACGCAGTGCAGCTAGCATCATCCCTGGGGTGATTTTGTCGCAGTTAGAAATACAGATCATGGCATCAGCACAGTGTGCATTAACCATGTATTCCACTGAGTCAGCAATTAAGTCACGCGATGGTAGTGAATACAGCATGCCGCCGTGACCCATTGCGATACCATCGTCGATCGCAATAGTATTAAATTCTTTTGGTACACCACCGGCTTCGGTGATGGTTTCAGCCATCAGCTCACTAAGTTGGTTAAGGTGAACATGACCCGGTACAAACTGAGTATATGAGTTAACAACAGCGATAATTGGCTTACCGAAGTCTTTATCTGTCATCCCTGTTGCACGCCACAAAGCACGCGCCCCTGCACGTTTGCGACCTTCTGTTGTTGTTGCACTTCTTAATTTAGCCATAATTACCTCAGTTGTTGCAGTGGCATGCCACTGACTTCCTCATTCCTAATTTATTTCTCACTAAAGCATCACTCTGACTGCTCTAGTTACCTGTTGATTTTTTACTAGATTGCTTGTTGTTGAAATTGGTTTTCAACATTAACGTGTTTAACATCAACCAATTTATTTAACTGTGATGTTAGTAGATAAATTGGCTTATCGCTGTCTACCGTCATGGTGACGTGAAACGCTTCATCAGCCATTTCTAAATTCATGGTTGTTAGGTCAAAGCCGCGATGACGTGCAACGCGTAAAAAGCGCTCTACAGCGACACTTTGATTCTTTAGTGC
The DNA here is from genome assembly GCF_014349195.1 of Pseudoalteromonas sp. BZK2. Lineage (NCBI taxonomy): Bacteria > Pseudomonadati > Pseudomonadota > Gammaproteobacteria > Alteromonadales > Pseudoalteromonadaceae > Pseudoalteromonas > Pseudoalteromonas sp. BZK2. The sequence continues at coordinate 136,305 of NZ_JACSOG010000006.1, forward strand.
AATCGTTAGGGTGTGTTTCATTTTACTGTCTCCGTCATCATTTCATCATTAGCTGCACCCGGTGGTACAAGCGGCCATACATTTTCTTTATCATCAATACAGGCATGCAGAATGTATGGACCTTCACTATTAACTAGCGCATCAACCGCAGCATCGACTTCATCTGCTTTAGTGATGGTTTGACCTGGAATGCCAAACACCGCTGCTAACTGCACGAAATCAGGATTATCTGAAAGGTTTGTTTCAGAATAACGACCTTCAAAAAATAGCTGCTGCCATTGACGTACCATGCCTAAGCGCTGGTTATCTAAGATTAGAATTTTAACTGGCAGATTGTTACGGCGAATTGTAGCCAGTTCTTGAATGTTCATCATGATTGAGCCATCACCCGACACCGTGATCACAAAATCATTTGGACGAGCAACTTGAGCGCCGATAGCGGCCGGTAAACCAAAGCCCATGGTACCTGCACCACCACTACTTAAATGATTGCTTGGGTGGCTAAACTTCATGTGCTGCGCCACCCACATTTGGTGCTGACCCACATCACAGCACACAACACCCGTTGCTGGCATTTTTTGGCTTAGTTGGTTTAATAAATATGGGGCAAATACTTTCTCGCCTGGATAGTCATAACGCCATGCATGCTCTTTCATCATGCTTTCGATATGCGTTAACCATTCATCAGGCGTTACAAAACAATCAAGTTGCGGTAATGACATTTTTAAATCTGCGACTAATGACGCTTTTGCAGGCTTACGCTTACCAACCTCTGCTGCGTCGATATCAAGGTGTATCACTTTTGCTTTTGCGGCAAACTTGCTTAAATTACCAGTAACACGGTCGTCAAAACGGGCACCGATACAAACCAAAACATCACACTCTTGCACTGCTAAGTTAGCTGCTTTACCGCCATGCATACCTAGCATACCCAAATCATATTCATAATCAGGTAATACACTGCCTAACGCTTTCAACGTTGATACCGCAGGCATATGTGTTTTTTCTAAAAACTGCATAAGCTCGTTTTGTGCATCAGCAGCTTGTACACCACCACCGATATACGCCACAGGGCGCTGCGCTTCACTTAAGATTTGATTAGCTATTGCAACTTGGTTCGGGTCTAATTTTGGTAAATGATCTTCGGCGGCTAACCAAGGGTGGAATGGCACTTGTGCCATTTGGATGTCTTTCGGGATATCAACTAACACAGGACCTGGGCGGCCGCTTTGCGCTAAGTGGATGGCTTCTTGTAGGATTTCGGCTAAATCTTCTGCTCTTTCAACCATGTAACTATGTTTAGTACATGATAACGACATACCTAACACGTCCACTTCCTGAAAGGCGTCGGAGCCTATTGCGGCGGTAGGTACTTGCCCTGTGATGGCAAGTAACGGCACTGAATCCATCATTGCATCAGCAAGAGCGGTTATTAAGTTGGTTGCACCAGGGCCTGATGTTGCAAAACACACACCTAACTTACCTGTGCTGCGGGCAAACCCCACTGCTGCAAAACCCGCTCCTTGCTCATGACGCGTCAAATAATGTTTGACTGGCGCACCGTACAAGGCGTCGTAAATAGGCATGATGGCACCGCCTGGGTAACCAAAAACATCCTTAACGCCATGTTTGGCTAATAAATCGATTGTTAACTCTGCGCCTGTCATCGTAAATCCTCATTCCTCAGTGACATTGTGTATTTGCTGCGACTCAAACCTTAAAACAAAAAAGCCCCCCGGACTGTTAAGTGCGGGGGGCTTTTTAAATGCTTCACTTTTCTCTAAGCACTAACTAGCCCCCGCGGTAATAATAATCACCACGACGTTAATTAGAATTAGAGAAAGTTTGTTTGTAAGCATTTATCTGTAACCAAATTCTGTTCATTTGTAGCGGAAATCTAGCCATCCCGCTGTCTTTTTCTATTAGTACCGCGCTGGGGGCGTTAAGTCAACATAAAATTCAATTCAAAAAACAAGCAAAAAAACGACTTTATAGAAATAAATATCTAAACTTCACCATTAATAAGATTTATTTTTCGCCATTTGCTAAATATTGAAATTTCATACCTCTTTATTTGCCATTCTATGATTGATTAATTTTTGGCAATTAAATGTAATTTTTTCTGCTTAAAGCCGATTTAATTTAACGCCTCTTTAAAAAATTAGTTTAGTATTGAAAATAACCACGTAATGAAAAGGAAAGTTATGAAATTCGTCCAACGTATAAATGCCCTGTTTTTTATGGTGCTACTGCTTGGTTTTAGCCAACATGCACTTGCCGAGCCGGGATTATGGAAAGTAGAAAAGAACGGCGTTGCTTCATATTTATTTGGTACCGTACATGTGGGTGACAACAGCATGAAAGGCTTACCGAGCAAGGTAAAAAAAGCACTCGATAACTCAGATAAAGTCATTGTTGAGGTGGATATCAGCGCTATTTCACCGATGGAAATGCAGCGTCGCTCATTACCATTTATGATGCTGAAAAATGGCAAAACCTTACAATCAGAATTATCATCAGAAAACTATGCAAAACTGCAAAAGTACTTTGCGGATAAATCAATTGATATTGCGATGTTTAAGAACTTAGCACCGTGGGCGGTGATGGTCACCATGATGCAAATGGAGTTCCAAAGCGTTGGTTTTTCAGATCAATACGGCATAGACAAGCAAGTACTTGCTTATGCTCAAGAACATAAAATATCTATTGGTGAGCTAGAAACTCTTGAACGACAAATGGAAATGTTTGAGCACTTAGCAATCATGAATGACAAAATGATCGAAGAAACGTTCGACCAACTTGCAGATGTAGACACCTACTTTTTTGGCCTGATCAAGGCTTGGAAATCAGGTGACATGAAAACACTTACACAGTTTTATAACGAAAGCTTTGATGATTCTCAATATGGTCAACTAAGCGAGCAAGTGATGTTGATAGACCGTAACAATGACTGGGTTAATCAACTATCTACTCGCATCGGTAAAGAAAAACTGTTTATTGCAGTGGGCGCTTTGCACTTACCAGAGCAACACGGCTTATTGAAGCAATTAACAGATAAGGGTTTTACAGTTACCCGTATCTAAATGATTTAAAAAGTTAAAAAGCGCCTTATGGCGCTTTTTTCGTGAAATCGGCCATCTCTAAATAGTTGTCGATACCGGCTATTTTGTCACTCGCATGGTGATTAACATACACCACGGTGCTGGTGCCTGCAGCGCAGATTTTTTCTATCAGTAATAACACGCGTTGCCTATTGGCTTCATCTAAGCCTAAGCAAGGCTCATCAAGAATCAATAAGTTAGGGTGTTTAACCATAGCCCGAGCAATCAACAATAAGCGCTGATCACCAAAAGACAGTTGGCTAAATGAACTGCTTTGTTTATCACTTAACCCTAATAACGCTAACCAATTTTTGGCAATGGCAAGTTGCTTATCGGTGGCTTTTTGGTAAAGACCAATGCTGTCATAAAAGCCCGAAACAACCGTATTGAGCGCAGTGATACTCACCCGATAATCCATATGTAGCGCGTTAGAGATATAACCAATGTGTTGTTTAATTTGCCAAATACTCTCACCGCTGCCGCGCTGGTAGCCAAACACCTTGATATCGTTGTTGTAACACTGCGGGTTATCACCCGTGATAAGGTTCAGCAAACAGGTTTTACCTGAACCATTTTTACCTGTTAACTGCCAATGTTCGCCTTGGTTAATTTGCCAGTTTAGTTTTTCAAATATAGCCTCGCCGCCATAACTGACTGATGCGTTGTTTAATCTTACCAGCATAGAGTCTGTGAGCGGAGGCGCTTGATGGTCAATATCTGCCTCAGGTATTTGTAGCTGAGTATGAGTAAGGTGCAATAGCTTAAGTAAATCATCGCGCTGCTCGGCTGTAGGCTTTGCTAATTGCTGAGCCACATGACCCTCTTTAACGTAGGCGTAATGATCCACAAAGTCAGGGATCTCAGTTAAGCGATTGAGCACAAAAATAAGGGTCGTTGTTTTACTAAGCTCAGTGAGTAGCTGATTAAATTCAGCCATTGCCGTAACATCTAAACCATCAAAAGGCTCATCAAGCACAAGTAAATCTGGTCGACCGATTATGGCTTGAATCAACATTAGTTTGCGGGTTTCGCCGGTCGATAAATCGCGAAATGCCTTGCTAAGTTTGTCACTAAAATCAAATAGGCTTATTAGTTGCTGTAGCAAATCACTATCAAGCTGTTGCTCGTCTCGACCTGCAATAATCAGCTCATAAACTGTACTCGTAGCCGTAACACCCTCAATAATATCATCTTGATCTTTAGTTAACTCGGCCGCGAGGAGCTGCTTTTGGCTGTCTGGCGATACCAATGCTATACGCTCAAAGCTATTCTCATACTGGCCTTGCTCTATTTTCGCAAAACCAGCAATGGCAGCGGCCACAGCCGATTTACCCGCCCCATTAGCGCCAAGTAAAACCCATTGCTGCAATGGCGATACATTGATATTGAGCTCATCTAAATAATAAACGTCATTGCCTTGGCCCTTCAGGCTGGCTCGAACATTAACCAACTGCACTTGTTGCACTTTGAATCCTCATTCTAAGTTACCGTTAGCTTGACGTTACCGCATTCGATAAAAAATTAAAAATCGTTTAAACCTTTTTTAAACACGGCTGCGACTAAGGTATAAAAGGTCATTAACAGGAATCAGACAATGAAAAAATTACTTTGTGTAGCAGCAATAGGCCTAGCACTTACAACAACATACGCAATGGCAAAAGACTCACGTGAGCTAAGTCATAACTTTACAGTGAATGGCGCAAGCCAGCTTGATATTGATTTTCCGGTGGGCAGCTTAGAAGTCGAAAGTTATGACGGCAGTGAAGTCGTGGTTACGGTTCGCATTGAACCAAAAAATGACAATAGCTGGTTCAGCTCTGATGTTGATTTATCAAATATTGAATTAAGCCACTCGCAAAGTGCCAGCTCACTTAGCTTAAAATTAGATAACGATGACATTCAACAAAACTGGCATGTAAAAATGCCTAAATCAATGGCAATTGATGTTGAGCTAGGTGTAGGTGATATTGAGATTAACGACGCAAGTAATTCAGTTGAGATTGAACTTGGTGTGGGCGCAGTAAGAATTGATAGTGCGCTTGACGATTACAGACGCATCGAACTAGATACCGGTGTGGGCGACACCAAGATTCGCGGCTTGAAAAAAGAGGCTAACACCAGCCGCAAAGTCGTTAGCTCTCACTCAAGCTACCGAGGCAATGGGCTGCATGATATTGACGTTGAAGTAGGTGTTGGCGACATCAAAGTAACAAACTAATTTAACGCTTTGGTTATCCCTGTGAGCTCTCGGTAAATAAAATACTGAGAGCTTTTTGCACTGAATCTAGCGAGATCGGTTTGTATACATGTAGGTTAGCCCCAAGTTCATACACACGTTGTAAATCATCATTTGATGTATTGGCCGTCACCACCAAAATTGGCACCTGTTGCCCCTGCTCATTACGAATAATATCAATCGCTTTAAAGCCATCCATAACTGGCATATTCAAATCCATAAAGATTAAATCATACTGCTTATCTGACGCTTTATCTGTGGCGATTAAGCCATTTTCAGCGATATCAAAGCTGTAATTTAACTGCCCTAAAATACGACCTAATATAGTGGCATTCAACTGATTATCTTCCACAATTAAGCAGTGTAACTTATTGGGTAATAAAACCTCTGCGTCATCACCAGCGGCATTACTTAACTCTAAGCTAAGCACCACTTTAACACCTTGCGGTTGAGCACTTAAAAACTCAATATTCCCCTGCAAAGCTTTAACAATATGCACCACCCTCAACAAACCAGTTTTAAGGCCTTGAAAATGCTGCTCGCTATCATTTTCCAAGCTGAGTATATCGGTCGGTGGCTTTTCAAACCCTTTGCCGTTATCTTGCACTTCAATAATATAGTTTTGTTCGCCTTGGCTTCTTGCTGTGATCGCAATTCGACCTTGTTCAGCAGTAAACTTTACTGCATTGTTGATGAGTTCAGCCAAAACTTGCTGTAAACGAGCATGATCAGTGAGTACATCTTTGTTAAGAGATTCTGGAATATCGATACTAAGCAGAATATTCTTTTCGTCGCAAACATATTCAAATGGGGTGATCGCGTGTTTTAGAGTCGACTTTAAATTTCCACGACTCGGGTTTAATTGCCAATTTCCTGTTGTGAGCTGTTGTAAATCAACAAGTTCATCTAACATTGCGACTAATCTATTCACACAATAAACAGCTTGTTTTTTAGTTGCGAGCTGTTGTTCATTGATATCAAGCGCTTCAATAGAGGCTGTAAGGCCTTGTATTGGTGTTCGAAATTCATGACTTGCGCGCGCTATAAAGCGCTCTTTATTTTTGCTTATTTGCTCCGCATATTCTTTTTGAGTTTGATACTTATTAATTGTTTTAGCGATTAATGATTCCATTGGCTTAAAGACAAAAAATAGTTCAATCAATAACAACAGCAAAGCCGTTAACCAAAATATTAATTCAACTGTTGCAATAAATGTGACTTTTTTTACAGACTCTTGCTCAAGCAACTCAACAGCTACATCTAATTCATTTAATAAGACTTCAACTTGTTGAGTTTCGAAAACAGGCCCGTCAAAATCTGTGTAGTCGTCACGGCTATTTAATAGCTTCTGTGCTTTACTTACATAGCGCTTAACACGCGCATCAAGCTTATTTGGAGCAGCAAAGTAATGTGCCTCTAACTCCTGATTTAAATGACGAAACGTATTTGGACCATCGCGAGCAACCAAAAACTGGTGACCTGCAATAAACTGCTCAACGGTGTCTTGTAGCAGCTTGCGATGCTGTTGCTTTACAGGCAGAGACTTGTCATAAATTAATGCGTTACCATGCAAAGCAATCTTTTGAGAGAGCATTCGTTGCTTGCCGGCAATATTGATCACCTCGGCATCACCCTTTTGGATATACAACAAAGATTGAATCAAGGCCGCTGACAAGGATATTAGAAGCGCTATCGCTAATAACCCCCAGCGATATCTTTTACGGATATCAATAACTAGGTTTAACATGCATTTCTCTGATCTTTTTATTTTATTCTAGTCTAAATTAAGCAGTAAAGCCCACTATTAAGTGGGCTTTATCAACAAACAAAGCAGTACTTAAAGACTACCTATTTTCGAGGCGGTTATAATCAAATAACCCAAATTCGACACCTCGGTATTCTTTAGCTACACGATGCAAAATATCGCTGTATTGCCAAAACTGAGGATGCGTTCGACGAATTGCAAATTCGCTTTTCAGGTCTCTATATGCCGACTCATCAGTCACTTTAGCAAGCCCAGCTGCAAATGCAGCAACCTGTTGTTCGTTATGTAGATACCAAATTGCTTCTGGGTAATCACCAATAAACCCCGGTACAATTGTTACAGTATCTTCGTCATAAGCTCGCTGCCCTTCTTCATTCAATAAACTCGAAATATTGTAATGAGCATTGTGATGAATAAGAGTATAGGCTTTGTGCTGTTCAACGCCCTCTTTGACTAACACAAACGAAATTTGCGGCAGTAGATTAATTGCTTTGACAGGCAAATCATTTATTTGTGCAAGCGGTTCTGGCACTTTGGTGTAGTCATAACGAGGACTCAAAATTGGTTTGAGCTTCTCTTTAAGCATGTTATACAGCTCAGACTGCTGATCTGCTGTTTTGAATTCAATGCCAGTAGGTTGACTAAATGACAGTTCATCTTCAAAGAAACTGGTTAAACTAGGTGGTGATTTACGATACCACTGAGCTTTAACTTCTTTACGTTTAGCTTCTGGTAATAACGCCAAATAATTCGCTTCGCCTTCTAAGCGTAAAAAGTCCATATACAAACGAGTTAAAAGCTGGTGACCTATATTGCCGTACACATCAAACCCCGCCACCAGCAGGTAATGAATACGCTCAAATAAGGCATAATCGAGTATCCAAGCAGTCTTTGGTTGCTGGCCTATCCAACCTTTTACAACCGTTGCACTATCGAAATGACGGAACACCGTCAGCGCTGCATTTTGGTTATGACCATCACCTTGCCAAAGTAAATCGGTGGTAAGGTGCTGACCGTTCTCAAACATCTTATTTGCCAGTGCAACTTTTGCTGATAAGTATTTGTTTTGGCGTTTTGAGTACTTTACCCAACTAGAAATCGGTAAAGCGTTACTTTCTTCTTCTGCAGGTAAAGCTAGCGCATCTTCATGTTGTAACAACATTTCACCGACTTTAGGTGTCGCCGCCATTTCAGGCTTAGCAAAACCAACCCAAAACTGATCGTTAATCACGTTTAACGCGATTTGACCACGACAAACAGGACCTTTAATAAAGCCCATGATTATCAGCTCTGCTTCATCAAGCATAAATTGATAACGCGAGTTTACTGGAATTGCTGCAAAAGCTTTAAACGGATTTGATGCTACTTCAGGCTTATAGCTTGGCAATTTATTTACTTGATAATCAGCTTCAATAAATTGCGAATGTAAGCGGGCAAGTTTTTCATCATTTAATGCTAAAGGTAAATGTGTTTTAGCTAAAATAGTCGAGCGGTCATGCATTAAACGATAGTAAACTCGTTCAACTTTAGGGTCTTCATAAGGGCGACGCGTGCTAATATGCTTGATCTCTTCTCCCGGCGGAGTCGAAGAGCGAACTAGTTTAAAGTAGCTGTGTTTATCGCCATGCTCAGGAAAATAAATATGCGCTAAGTACCAGTGCTCGTAAATATAACGAGCAGCTAGTTGATGCTTTAAACCATCTTGATTTAAGAAAGCTTCCCAGCGCTCCACTTGCTTAAGTACGCCTTTTTCAGGGGGCTCAATATGAGCAAGATATCCGCCTTTTCTGAGCCATTTAGCAAGGTGCTGAAACTCTTCGCTTGAGATCCCCGGTAAACCATATGGCATACCACTGTGTGGATTATCTTTAGCAAATGAATCAAACTCATTCATTGTGGTGCATGTTTGTTCACGATCGAGTGAAAAATCAAACTCATCGCCTAAAATAGCTTGCTTAGGCAGAGGGCTGCTTTGCTTAAGCACCAAAGAGTTATAAAGCACGCTACCCGCTAGGTTCGCTTCTTCGGTTTGTACTCGCTCGTTAAGCACTGGCGTAAAGCCTTTTTCACGCCACTGAGCTGTGGTTGTAGCATCAAATAGTAAACGACTTGGCTCTTGTGCAAGCAAACGTGTGCCATCATAGACACGCTCTTTACTTAAACCTCGGTCAATTCCTTCCACAGAAGATAACTTAAGCTGACAAGGTGCATCATAACAGCCGTGACAAACCACACAACGAGTGTCAAGAACAGGTTTTACGTCACTTAAAAACTCGGCGCCTTCAAGTGTTGATGCAGCAACAACACGCTCTCTAGGTTGCTCTTCACCAAACAATTCATCGTAATGAGCAGCGCCTAAATATGCACAGCCACTTAAAAGAATAAGGCCGAATACGGTCGTGAGGGTTTTTCTCATCCTTCCTCCTCGATATCTTCAATGTCATCACCTAAATCGAAGGTTGGCATCATATCTACTTGCGGCGACACAAAAGTTTGATCATTGTCACAGCTAAGCATTGCGCTCAATAATGGCCCGCGAACTAAAGTTAACTGCGCGTCGTGCTCACTATTAATCAATACTTGATAATCATCATTTAACACTTCAAGACGATATTCATTAATAGCAATAGCGACACTGCTATCAGCAGCTGGGTTTTGGCAAAGCTGCGCAAGTAACTCTTCGCTTAACGTTACATGTAATAATAGATCTGGAGATTCAATATCGCGGCTATGAAGGTTTTCATCGAAATAAAAAAGAGGAAGGGTTAATTCGCTATTTTGCTCTAATTCCATGTGCTGTTCTCTACATCAAAATGACTTTTAATTGTACGAGTATAGCAAACTATAAGTTCAAAAATTAGCGAAACTTATCAGCAGTTAGCAGCTTTTTAGCTACTAACTAACCGAGTTATAAAAACAGTGAAAAAAGTATTACCAAGGTAGCGTTTCACCATTTGAATGCCAAAACCCACCTGTGTTGCTAAGGTTTAGTTCATCAATACGTTTGATGAGACGCTCTGCTGCAGTTTCAGGGCTGATATCGCCAGCAAAATTAACCATTTGCGTTTGTACAAAGCCTGGGTGAAATAAGCCAACAGCAATTTTTTTATCTTTTAACTCATAGGCTAAACTAACACTCGCAGCATTAAGGGCCGCCTTTGACATGCGATAACCAATGTAACCGCCCGAGCCGTTATCAGCAATTGAGCCCATGCGCGATGTAATCATCGCCACTTTAGCATCAATACCTAAACTTTGCTGTAATGCATGCGTAATACGAATAGGCGCGATACTGTTCACGCTAATTTGCTTTTCGATGGCAGCAAAGTCCATATCAGCGAATGTTTCGTTGTGAAAAATACCGGCGTTATTAACCAAAATATCAATTTTGTCGCCGTGTAAGTAATTGGCAAGTGTTGCAACATCATCGGCGTTAGATACATCAATGTCGCTAATAATTTTCACATCGAGTGCTTGAAGTTCTTCGCTTGGGGTGCGAACCACCGCGGTAACACGGTAACATTTGGCTGAATATTGTTTACATAAATTAAGACCAATCCCTTTATTGGCCCCTGTAACCACCACATGCTTAGTCATCAATCTGCTCCTTAGTTGGGGGATTTATACCTAAACCACCTCAAGGTGCGAGTTTCTGCATCTTGATGAGGCTTAGGTGTATACTTTGGGACAGATCGGCAAAAACCAAGAGCTTAAGTTAATTCATCAATGGTTGACTTAAGAATAGAAAAAACGGCCCCTTGTGGGTCGGTAATCACACTAAAACGCCCAACATCTGGAATGTCTGTTGCTGGCACACAAATAGCGCCATTAAGCTGCGTTGCTTTGGCAACCGCCTGATCGCAATCTGCTACCGCAAAATACGGCATCCAATGCGGTGGAATATCATCTGGCCATTCATCGGTCATTTCGAGCATGCCTGCTATCGGTTGCTCATCAATAGTGAATAAGGTGTAGTCCATACCTTCCATGGGTTTCACCTCAAACTGCCATCCGAATAACTGACAATAAAAGTCGCGACTTTTTTGCATATCTTTCGACACAAGCTCAAACCAATAAGGTAGGTTAAGCTCTTGCACTCTTTTAGCCCCGATATGCTCACCCGCTTGCCACAAGGCAAATGTTGCGCCGCCAGGTTCTTGCAGCATCACCATTCGACCTGCCGTCATGACATCATGTGGTCCTGCCAAAACCGTTGCCCCCAATGATTTTGCCAGCTCAGTGCTTTGGTCAACATCATCAACAGCAATATATAATAACCAATGGGTTGGCATCTCACTCATACTTGCTGGCAGTTGATACATAGCGGCAATATCATCACCTTGCTTTTGCAGCATGGTGTAATACATGTCTTCACCTATTGGCTGATCATCAAAACCCCAGTCAAAAAGTTGCGTGTAAAATTGCTTTGCAGCTTGCCAGTCTTTTGCGCATAACTCGGCCCAACAGAAAGTACCCGCAGGGTGTTTTGTATTTATTTTTGTCATGGCTGTTCCTCCTTCATTAACGGTAATCAACAAGCGGCTTTTTTACCAATTATTTTTTAAATTAATTAAATAACCGTTTAGAAAAATTAAATAATCATTATCAGTCACTTACAGAAAAACCAAAGTAAACCAAGTTTTTATAGCCTTTACACAATATTGATTGCAGCAATAAACACATGTATAAATACGAACAATTTTTAATAACAATTATATAGCGATTTAACGATGTCAATGAAATTTGCGCTTCCTTTTTTACTTACTCCTATCGCTGCGTTAGCAAATCAGGCTCAAGATATTGAGCGTATTACTGTTTCTACAACGCGTAGTACTGCACCTGTTAGTACTGTACCTGCAACTATCAGCGTTATTACCAGTGAAGACATTGCTGAGCAACTTGCTCATACTCAAGATCTATCGCAAATTTTAGGTAATTTATTACCGAGTTTTTCACCAAGCCGTCAAAAGATGACTAGCGCAGGTGAAACACTACGTGGCCGTGAACCGCTATACATGATTGATGGTGTACCTCAGTCGAACCCGCTGCGTAATGGTTCTCGTGACGGCAATACAATTGATCCTGCTATGATCGAACGCATCGAAGTGATCAGTGGTGCTAATGCAATCCAAGGCATGGGCGCAAGCGGCGGTATTATTAATATCATCACAAAATCAGCAGGCGATTTTAATCACCAAATGAGCGCGGGGTTTAGCACTCCGACAGACGGTGGCAGCGACAGCCAAAGCTATAAAGCCAGCTACTTATTCAGCCAACAGCTAGATGATATTAGCTTTATTGGTGGTGTATCGGCTCGTAGTACAGGTATGTATCGCGATGGTAACGGAGACTTTGTTGGGTTAGATGGCACACAAGGTGATACGCAAGACTCAACCAGCCTAGACCTATTTTTAAAAGTTAAATATCAGCTTGATAATGAACAAAGTATTCAAGCGATGCTGAACCACTACAAAATTGAGGGTAATGGAGATTTTGTTGCTATTAATGGTGACCCAACAACAGGCCTTGCCACATCAGCTGAAAAAGGCGATATAGAAGGTGATGCACCACGCAACCGTGTAACAACTTTCACCCTTGATTACAACCACACTAATATCGCTGGCGGCAACCTTGCAGTTCAGTTATTCACGCAAGATTTTGCGGCAATGTATGGCGGCGGTACATTTGGTACTTTCCAAGATCCTGAATTTGGTGAAAACCTTTACGACCAATCTCAAAACAAGTCACAAAAGTTTGGAAGTCGCGTTACTTATAATAAAGATAACCTATTAAGCAGCCAGTTTGATATTGCGACCGGTATCGATTTACTTTCTGACGAAACATACCAAGAGCTTGCGCAAACAGGTCGTCATTGGGTGCCAAAAACCAAGTTTAATAACATCGCACCATTCGCTCAGCTACGTTATGACGGCTTAGAAGATTGGACTTTCAATGCCGGTGTTCGTTACGAGTACGGCAAATTAAAAGTAGATGACTTTACTACCCTAGCATCTTACAACAGCAGCTTTGTAGAAGGCGGTGAGCCAAGCTTTAACGAATTATTAGAGAACTTAGGTGTTGTCTACCAAGTGACTGATGACCTTCGTTTCTACGCAAGCTATAGCGAAGGCTTTAGCATGGCCGATGTGGGGCGTGTACTGCGTGGTATAAACCAAGCTGGCTTATCGGTTGAAAGTTTCTTAAACCTAGAACCTGTGATTTCTGATAACCGCGAATTAGGTTTTGAATATGCAAGCGATAGCTTCAATATTAAAGCCAGCTACTTTAAATCTGACTCAGACTTAGGCTCTCGTTTACAAGCTGATGCTGATGGTATTTACAGTGTAAAACGTGAACGCACTGAGATCTCAGGTTTTGAAGCCAATGCACAGTATTACCTAACTAACAGCACAACATTCGGTGCAAGTTACGCTGATACAGAAGGCCAATATGACGGTGATGGCGACAATAAAGTAGAGAGCGACTTAGGCGGCAGCAATATTTCACCGACACGGTTAAACCTTTACTGGCAGCAACAATGGCCAGCAAGTTTGTCTAGCCGCTTACAAGTTAATAAAGTGTTTGATCGCGACTTTAATACTGGTGAAGAATTTGACGGCTACACAACCGTTGATTTATCAGTGCAATATCAAAGTGCTGAGTATGGTACATTTAGCCTAGGTATCGATAACCTGCTAGATAAGTACTACATCACTTATTATGGGCAAACAAACCCATCGGCAACTCGCTATTTTGCAGGCACTGGCCGAACTGTAAATCTAACTTGGAACTATGCATTTTAGATTTAAGCTAAAGTAATTAAACAACAAAAAAGGCACCAAGGTGCCTTTTTTAATTAGTGATGATGACCATGCTCACCTTTGAGCTGATTACCTTGCGCATCATAAAATCCACTTGCACCATGCTCAACAAACCCTAAGTTGATCATTTTAGCTAAAAATGGATCGCTTTCATTATCACCGATATCTGCGTAATCGGTCGTTTGATAGTTATCCCATTTCGCAAATTCTGCCTGAATCTTTTGCTGGTTGTAATGACTGGCTGTTAAAGCAATTTCACGGCTATAAGTTGGTGTTGAAATACGAATTGCTTTGAGTAACTTTTGATTGGCAAGCCAGCTTAGCTCTATTTTGCTCTCACCCTGCTGCTGTGTGTAATACTCTGTTAACTCACAGCCTTCACCGGTGCTTTTCTGGTGCGTCATTGAGGCTAAAAACTTATCGCTTACTAGCTGATATTTGCTACTCCAATCTTGTTCACCTTGCACTTCCGATGGTTGATACTCAATACCACGCTGGGCATGCTGAAAGTAACGAATTGGGCGAATTTGTTTATTGCGCAACTGTTGCCATAATTCAATAAATTGTGGATTCTGCTTAGCCACCTGGTGAGGCGTACGCCAAAGGGTAAAAGTGTTTTCAGTATGCTGCTTATTAGCAACGATTTCTGTGGTGACTTTATAGTCTGCTTGCGTAAAACCGGTGTTCATATCGCATTGCCCTGCAACAGCAAGTGGACTAAGTAATGAGGCAAGTAAGATGGCTGCTTTCACGGGATTCTCTTTTGTCTTGGTTTACTTTATAACTAATTGAGTAAGGGAGGCATGGAGCCTCCCAAACACTCATTATTGTGCTAATTTAGCATCGGCTTGTTTAACAAGGTCAGCGGCGTAATCCATAACATGGAAGATAAGGCTTTGCTCATTAGTGCCTGTTACTAAATGTGCACCTGGGCCTACTGCATACACACCCACATCTTCTGCTGCATGTGTTTCAGAGCCTAGAGGTACGACGGCTTCTTGGTGGAAACCTGGTGTTGTTGTGTCAACATCTGTTAAATCAACACGACCCGTTACCGGTGCAAAGTTATAACCTGCATCAGCATCAGTCTCATCACCTAAGTCGCGGAAACCGCCACCATTGGTATAACCAACCGTTGTGTATGGCATGTTATCTGCTGCAAGTGATGGTTCATCACTACCCACAGGTACCACTTTACCTAAGATTGGGTTACCACGTTTTGGGTAGCCTGCAATGGTAAATACGTGGCTGTGGTCAGCTGTTACTATGATTAACGTGTCTTCGATGCTGGTTTTATCAAGAGCAACTTGGACTGCTTTTGAAAGCTCAACTGTGTCGCTTAGTGCATTGTAAGCATTACCAGCGTGGTGACCGTGGTCAATACGACCGGCTTCAACTGTTAGCATGAAACCATTGGCGTTGTTATCTAACACATCAATTGCTTTTGCTGTCATTTCAGCAAGTGAAGGCTCGCCTGCTACATCGTTTGCACGGTCTGCTTCGTATTGCATATGTGATTCATTGAATAAACCAAATACGCGCTCAGTTGACTCTGCATCAATTGCATCAAAACCAGCTTGGTCCATCACATATTGACCTGCAGGATATTTAGCTTTCCACTCAGCTGTTAGGTCACGACCATCTGTACGGTCACCTTCTACTGAGCTCACAGCATCAGCAGAGTTAAACGCTGCGTCTTTCGGTAAGAAATGACGACGACCACCGCCCATCACAACTTCTAAACCATCAACATCTAAGCCTTCGTAGCGTGCCTCTAGGTTTGCTTCAAAGTTAACTAACTGCGATGCAATATCTTCACAGCCAGCGGTAACTGCCGCTTCTGGCATATCTGATACGTCTTCCCAGTTACGGTCAGCCGATTTTGCATACGTTGCTGCAGGCGTTGCGTGAGTGATACGCGCTGTCGAAACAATACCCGTCGACTTACCGGCAATCTCAGCAAGCTCAGTGGCTGTAACTAGTTCATTACCTGCAACCGTTGCACAGTTACCACGTTCGATGTCTTCATCAACACCGATAACGCCAGCATCCGTTTTTACGCCCGATGCCATTGCTGTCATCGTACCCGCAGAATCAGGTGTTTGCGCATCAACGTTATAGGTTTTAGCAAACCCTGAGAATGGTAGTGTTTCAAAGCTTAGTTGATGTTCTTCTCCTAGCTTACCCTCTAGTTGACCGGCCATAATACGTGCTGCTGTGACAGTTGAAATACCCATGCCGTCACCAACAAACAGAATCACGTTTTTCGCTTTACCTGACTCTTTTACAACGGCAGCAATGTTTTCTTCGCTACTAGCGACTTTAACTTGTGCTGACTTGAACCATTCATTATCAGTCAACGGCGCTAATTGCGATGCTGTTAACGACGTTGCTGGTGCATTACATGCAACGCTTGTATCCGTTACTTCTGCTGAGTCTAGCTCACCGTTATCGTTGCTATCTTCACCGGTAAGGGTTTCTGTACCACCGTTTACGCACTGCTCAGAGCCAACAGCTAATGTATTTTCAATGGTTAATGTTTTTGGTGAGTTGTCATCGTCATCAGAACAACCCGCTAATGCCACTACTACAGCAAGAGAAATTAAATTTAGTTTTTTCATCGTCGTCGCCATTATTCTTCAATTAGTTCTAGAGCTTGGTTAATGATGTGGAAAATTACGTTTTGCTCCACAACGCCTTGTGCTAGTTGCGCACCTGGACCTTTTGCATGCAGTGAAATATCTTCACCTGCATGAGTCTCTGAACTTAGTGGCACAGTGGCTTCTTGGTGATAACCAGGAGTAGTCGTATCAACACCCGTTAAATCAACACGGCCTGCAAATGCCGCTTCGCTATAAGATGCATCAGCGTCGGTTTCATCGCCTAAATCGCGAAAACCTAAACCATTAGCATAACCAACTGTGGTGTAAGGCATACCATCTGCCGCAAGGCTTGGCTCTTCGCTACCAATAGCAACTACTTGACCTAAGATTGGATTACCACGCTTTGGGTAGCCCGCGATAGTGAATACGTGGCTGTGGTCGGCAGTAACAAGAATAAGAGTTTCTTCTGGGTTGGTGTTCTCAACTGCTGTTTGCACTGCTTTGGCAAATTCAACGGTATCGTTTAACGCGTTATAAGCATTGCCCGCATGGTGGCCATGGTCGATACGGCCTGATTCAACCGTTAAGAAAAAGCCTTTTTCATTGCTCTTTAAGATATCAATTGCTTTACCTGTCATTTCAGATAATGACGGTTCACCCGCTACATCGTTAGCGCGATCTGCTTCGTATTGCATGTGTGATTCGTTAAATAATGCAAATACACGTTTGCTGTCAGCATTTAGTGTATCGAAGCCTGCTTGGTCCATGACGTACTTACCATCAGGGTACATTTCTTGCCACTCAGCCGTTAGGTCACGCTCATCCGTACGGTCACCTTCTACTTCGCTCACTGCATCAGTTGAGTTAAACGTTGCGTCTTTTGGTAAGAAGTGACGACGACCACCGCCCATCACAACTTCAAGACCATCTACGTCAGTCCCTACGAAGCGTGCTTCTAGGTTTTTCTCAAAATTTACAAGTTGTGAGGCAATATCTTCACAACCGGCTTCTACAGCATCAGCCGGCATATCTGATACGTCTTCCCAGTTACGGTCAGCTGATTTTGCATAGGTTGCAGCCGGTGTTGCGTGAGTAATACGCGCCGTAGAGATAACACCTGTTGCTAAACCTTTAATTTCTGCCAGTTCTGTTGCGGTAATTAACTCGTTACCAGCAACAGTTCCACACTCGCCACGTTCGATATTTTCGTTAACACCAATTACACCTACATCGGTTTTAACACCTGAAATAATTGCTGTCATTGTGCCTGCAGAGTCAGGGGTTTGCGCATCAACGTTATAGGTTTTGATTTGCGCTGAATAAGGGAATTCTTCAAAGCTTAGTAAGCCCTCTTCACCCGACTTGCCTTCCATTTGTCCCGCCATAATACGAGATGCAGTCAGCGTTGAGATACCCATACCATCGCCAACAAATAAAATGACATTTTTAGCTTTAAACGTTTGCTCAGCCTGAGCCGCCGCCTCTTTTTCTGTTAATTTTGTTTCAGCAGCACTATACCAATCATTTTGTTTTTGACTGTCTGGTAACACACCTGCATTGGCCGTCGCTGACAATGCCAACGTTAAACCAATTGCAGTAGCAATTTTATTAATTTTCATCGTTACGTTCCGTTAGTACGTTATTTTTAAGAATTTGAGTGCTAACTAAACTGCACTTGGATAATTAGCGCAGCCATACTAAGAAGGCATTGTTACTAAAAAAGTGACTTTTCATGACGAAATGATGAAACCAAAACGACTTTAGATATAAGTAAGTAATTAGTTTTAGGGGAAATAATAGGGTTAACTGCTAGGTGTGAGTTAGCGAGGGTAAAGGCTCTAGGTTATAGGTCAAGCATAACCTTGGGAGTGTTTTATGATGGTTGGGTTTACCAAAGAAAAGGTTTACATGGATTATGTTGGGTTTCGCTGCGCTCAAACCAACCTACCCGAAGAATGAACAGGGCAAATGCTGAGCTAAACACCACACTAAACAACCCCACCGATCGAATCTGACGTCTGAAAGCTGACAGCTTTTCTACAGACATTAAAAAAGGCCGCCTAGGCGACCTTTTTATAAGCTGTGAAGCTCTATCTGTTGATATTACTCAACGATAGTTGCAACAACACCAGCACCAACTGTACGGCCACCTTCACGGATAGCGAAGCGTAAACCTTCGTCCATTGGGAATTTGAAGGCGGCAGATTAGCCTTTCACTCTAAACTGCTTAAAACTTAAAGCTGGTAGCTTTTTTCACCCATAAAAAAACCCGAGACTAAGCTCGGGTTTTTCTTAATGCTTAATGCATCACTATAGTTGATTACTCAACGATAGTTGCAACAACACCAGCACCAACTGTACGGCCACCTT
>NZ_JACSOG010000007.1:0-153061 GCF_014349195.1 Pseudoalteromonas sp. BZK2
GGTTCGGGCTCTGGTGTTGAGTTTGCGCTGCAAGAAAAAACAGGAGGCAACTTAACGAGTCTGGTTGAATCGCTCGAGGTACTGCTGGCAAATTTAAATAACCGCCCTGAAGTTGCTAAAGCAAGTAGCTCACTGCGTGGCTCAGTACCTCAGCTATTTTTGGAATTAGATAGAGAAAAAGCCATGGCACTAGAGGTGCCGATTGCTGATGTTTACAGCACAATGAAGGTGCTTACTGGCTCATCAACAATTAATGACTTTAATTTATTTGGCCGGGTTTATCGGGTTAAAGTTCAGGCTGAAGATGAATTTAGGGCACGCCCTGAAAACCTCAACGAATTTTATGTGCGTTCAAAAAATGGTGCTATGGTGCCATCAAATGTGCTTGCTAAGTTAAATTTAACAACCGGTCCGTCTGCAATAAATCGCTTTAATATGTTTACCAGTGCCATGGTAAATGTATCGCCAGCTGAAGGCTATGCATCGGGTGATGTAATTAACGTAATTAAAGAAGAAATGGCAAAACTACCGCCTAACCTTGGCTATGAATGGACGGGAATAACTTATCAAGAAATTCGCTCATCGGGTCAGCTAAGTATCGCTATCAGCCTTGCTATTGTGTTTGTATTTTTATTTTTAGCGGCGCTCTATGAAAGTTGGAGCTTGCCGTTTGCTGTACTACTAATAAGCCCGATTGCTATGTTGGGAGCCGCTGTATTGACCTTGGTGACGGGGCATGAAAACAATTTATTCTTTCAAGTCGCCTTTATTGCCTTGATAGGCCTTGCTGCAAAGAATTCTATATTGATTGTTGAAGTGGCAAATCAGCTTTATCAGGAGGGGATGGATGCCGCTGATGCAGCAATAGAAGCCGCCCGCTCTCGCTTTCGACCTATTTTAATGACGGCAGCCTCTTTTGTACTTGGTGTTTTGCCGTTAGTGCTTGCCTCTGGCCCCGGCGCCGTTGGTCGGCAGTCGGTATCTATGCCTATTTTAGGGGGGATGTTACTGGCAAGCTCGATCGGCATTATATTAGTGCCGCTGTTCTTTATTACCGCTGCACGGTTTGTGAAAAAACAGCAAACACCGGTCTCTAAAGTAGTAGAGGAGCAAGTCGATGCATAAATTGTTGCCATTGCTTTGTTTCGCCAGCATTCAAGGCTGTGCTGTAGGGCCTGATTTTGAAGCACCTGAGCATAGTGACGTTGCTAATTTTATGGGCGCAGCAGCTATACCTCAGTCGGAGGCTTTAGCAGGTTGGAAGCAAATATATAGCGACCCTCATTTGCAAAAGCTGATTAGCAAAGCGCTTCTTAACAACCAAGATATGTTAATTGCGCAATCGAAAATTATTGAAGCGCGAGCTCAGTATCGTATTACCGATGCCGATTTATGGCCTGATGTAAGCATAGGCCTTACATCAGAGCGAGAAGAAGAGCTTAATAGCAGCCCCGAAAATTCATTTGACTTAAAAGGTTACTTAAGTTGGGAGCTAGATTTATTTGGTAGTAACCGACGCGCAAGTGAAGCCGCACTGGCAAATTATTATAGCCAAGAGCAAGCAAGAAATGCGTTGCAGCTCGCCTTGATTGCTGATGTTGCGCAGCAGTTTTTTGCCCTTAAAGAAGTGGAAGAACAATTAAAAATTAGCCTGAGTACGATTAAGCTTCGCGAGAAGGAGCTTGAAATTGCGCGTATTCGTAAAAAAGGCGGTATTATTTCAGGGCTAGAGCAGCGCCAAGCTGAGGTTGAATTAGAATCTGCCAAAGTAAAGATTCCGCCATTACAGCACAGTGAAAGGCGGATTATTAATCAGTTAAAGTTTTTGATTGGTGATGCTAATGCTGATGTGCAAGGGGGGAATGAGTTATCTGTGCAAACTCTTCCTAAGCAATTACCTACAGGGCTACCTAGTGAACTGTTAAAGCGTAGACCAGATGTACAGCAAGCAATGTATCAGTGGCAAGCAGCAATGGCTGAGATTGGAGTCGCAAAAGCGGCGTTATTTCCAAAACTTAATTTATATGCGGAGCTTGGCAGTGAAAGTACTGATTTTAGTGATTTACTCGCCAGTAACTCGCAGGTTTGGTTGCTAGGCTCAGAGCTGTTAATGCCCATATTTAATATGGGGCGCAATCAGGCAAATTTAACGGTGGCGGAACAACGAGCTTATCAGGCGAGTATTCAATACCAAAAAACAGTGCTGGTGGCACTGCAAGAAGTGAGTAATCAGCTTTCGAACTATCAGTCGGCAGAGCAAAGCTATGATGCGCAAAGAAGCCTGGTGCTCAGTAGTCAAGATTACTACCGCTTAGCACGCCTTAGGTATAGTAATGGTGTTGCCAGCTCCCTTGATTTAATGGATGCACAGCGGCAGTTATTTTCGGCAGAAATAGCGTTATCGCAGGCAAAGAATGATCGTCTGCAAAGCCTAGCAACGCTTTATAAAGCCCTTGGTGGCGGATGGTATGAATTGAGCGAACAGGAACTGGAAAAAGAAAAAGTGGTAGATTAATTAAAAGAGCATGCAAAAACATGCTCTTTTAAAAACTTATAACTCAAATGGTGCTACACCAACGGCTTTCATTTTATAGCCGACTTGAGCAATTTCACCAGACCAGGTTTCGGTGCTGATAACGCCAGTCACGACAATCGCATCGTAGAGGCTTTCGATTGGTACGCCGTCTTTAATCGTGACATGCACAATTTGATTTGGCGGCGGTGGTGGTACGTGAATACAAGCACCAAAGTAAGGTACCAATAAAAACTCGGTGATCACTTCGCTGTCGCCTTCAAGGGGAACAACAAAACCAGGCAAACTTACTGATTGACCATTAAGTTCTTTTACCACGGGAGCATCAAGGTCTGGTTGCACCCAGTTTTGTTCAGAGCCTTCATGGTTTGCTTGCGCTTGGGTATCGATTTGCACATGACCTTTTGGAATTAAATCTTCCCAGAAGATTTCTTTAGGTGCGCCAGCATTAGCTCCAGCACACACAACTAATGCGACTAAAGCGACGAATTTTCGAAAAAACGGCATAACATTCCTTAAATTTTAATACTCATACCATCAGCAAGAGAGTAGAAATACGCGCGAGTTGCGGGAATTAACCCAACAATAAAGCCTGCAACCATTATCGCAGCTAAAAGCATGAGTTCATAGGATGACAATAAGGCTATATTTAGGCTTATTCCGGCATGGCTTTGCAAGTAATCTGCGCCGAGTAGCATTAAAGCATAGAATAATGCGATGCCAACAATGCAGCCAAGCCCTGTAATGAGTAATGATTCGACACTGATCAAGGTGAAAATATGCCAAGGTCTTGCGCCAACAGAGCGCAAAATTGCAAGTTCTCTGCGGCGTTGATTGAGGCTTGAAAGCAGGCTCGTTAACATGCCAAGCAAACTGATCAGCACCACGACGATAGAAAATAACAGCAAGATTTTTTCAACGATAGAGAGCATTTCCCATAGTTCACGCAAAGTAACACCCGGCATGATGGCAAGCAGTGCCTCATCTTTGTATTGGTTAATATTACGACGCACTTGTAAGGTATAAAGTGGTGAATCAAAACCAAGTAAAAAAGCGGTTATTTGTTTTGGTGTGCCAACTAAATCAACATCATCATGCTGGTCGTGGTCGTGGTCGTGGTCGTGGTCGTGGTCGTGGTCGTGGTCGTGGTCGTGGTCATTTGCATCAGCCTGAGCGGCTTCATGCTGATGAGCATGACCACCATGAATCGCTTCAATTGCTGCAAGTGGAATATGCAGGGTTTTATCAACAGGCGTGCCTGTTGGTTTTAAAATACCGACCACTTTAAATGGGTTATCGTCATGATTATGAAAGCTGGTATTGCCCATGCCGTGCGCAATCACCACTTCATCGCCTAGCTGATAGCCTAAGCTGCTGGCAACCTCTGCACCTAAAACAACCTCAAATAAGTGATTAAACTCATGACCTTGTGAAAAGCTCAACGACTGCTTTTTAGCAAAGCGATAGTGCTCAAAATAGTCTTTATTTGTACCAAGTACAGCCAAGCCTTTATGGCTGTCGCCAAGCGACATAGGGATAGCCCATTTTACACCCCGTTGCCCAGAGATGTATTGGTAACTTTTCCAACTCACGCCATTATTAGCATGACCAATGCGAAAGACCGAAGACAACAGCAATTGGATGTCACCGGTACGCGCACCGACAATTAAATCAGTGCCAGAAATTGTATTGCTAAAGCTACTTTTAGCATCAACTCGAACTCGCTCAATCGACATTAATAACATTACGCTGATAGCTATGGTAAATAGGGTGAGTAGGGCGCTGGCCTTTCGGTTTAATAAACTTTTTGTGGCGAGTTTAATGAGTAGCATCGGTGCCTCCTTGTAACTCAACAAGGCTGATACTGCGGGTAAATAGCGTTTGTAATGTTTCATCATGGCTAACAAAAATTAGCGTGCTATTTGCTGCGCTTGCCTGCTCAAATAACAATTTTACGAATGCTTGGCGATTTTGTGTGTCGAGTGCTGAGGTAGGTTCATCTGCAATAATAATTTCAGGGCTGCCAATAAAGGCTCGCGCAGCGGCAACTCTTTGTTGCTGGCCAATACTCAGCTGTGCAACGGCTTGATGTTGCAAATTATCATTTAGCCCTAAAGCGCTCAGTAAGCGGCTTGCTTCAGCGGCTATTGTTGCACTATTTTTTAATGCGTTTTTTTGCCTTTGCTTTGAAAATTGGCAACCCAAAGTCACG
This sequence comes from Pseudoalteromonas sp. BZK2, assembly GCF_014349195.1. Lineage (NCBI taxonomy): Bacteria > Pseudomonadati > Pseudomonadota > Gammaproteobacteria > Alteromonadales > Pseudoalteromonadaceae > Pseudoalteromonas > Pseudoalteromonas sp. BZK2. Next base: position 4,746 of record NZ_JACSOG010000007.1, read on the forward strand.
TTTTCAATGGGTGATAAATAGGGGAGTAAATTAAAGTTTTGAAAAATATAGCCAATATGGTCGGCACGAAAACGGTCACGTGTACTATTACTAAGTTGGTTAATCGCTTTACCAAGCAGCTCGATATTGCCCTGTGTTGGCACTGTGACGCCAGCAAGCAATGATAATAACGTTGATTTACCACAACCACTCGGACCGTGAAGAAAAACATGTTCGCCTTGATCAATATCTAGCTTAGTAATATTGATCGTCGGCTCAGGTTGTTTTGCGTGCCATTTAAAAAGCACATTTTCAAGCGTGATCATAACGACCTATGAATTGTTACCATCGCCAGTAATTTAATTTTCTACGCATTTTAAAATTACGAATAAAATTACGTGGTTTCGGCTTAAGTGTAGGATTGCTCAATAGTAATTCATTGCTAGCAGCAAGTACACGTTGACTCGATAAGCCGTCTTGATATGGATGCAGTTGCTGGCAGAAGTGCTCAATTTTCGCCATTAATTCAGCAGGTCGTGTGAAGGCATAATCAATCGCTTCAGTTAGTTTATTGACATCTGTGACATCAATAAGATGTTCGCCAGGTGCTTGATTGCAGAAAGTTACGACAGGTTTTCTTTGTAAGATAAACATAAGCAAAATGGATGAGGTATCACACAGCATGACATCCGCTGCTTGCAACAGCGGTAATACATTATCTGTCTCGACAAAGGTTAGGTTTTCGTTTTGTAGAGCCTTGTATTGTTCAACAAGCTCGCTTGGCATTTTCGGGTGAAATTGCACCAAAATTCGCCACTTTCCTTGCTCACTGTATGCTTTTATTTGTTCGTATAATTTAGGTGCAAGAGACAGGCGTTTTGAAAAAGTCGAACAAATTAAGAGTGTTTTTCTGTTGTCGTCTGGGTTTTTATACGGATTGTTTTCAATCTCACTAAAAAAAGGATCGAGTGTTGGCCAGCCGGTTTCTTTTACTTGAAAAAAGCCATGCTTTTTAGCTAAAGCTTGGAAAGGTGCAGTAGTATTTGGACCTTGCGTACAGTACAAATCAAAACAACCTCTAACTTTAAAATGGTCATTTTGGCCTTTGCTATTTAACTTCCCCGCATCAAAGCCATGGAATACACCAACTTTAACGCCAGGTATAAAAGTGGGAATACTATTAGAAGGTGCAAAAAGTACATCGGGTTGCCAATCGTGTATAGCCTCAACGCTATCTAAGGTTTGCTCGCTTTCATCAAGAAAATCACGATTTACAGTTTTCCCATGTAAAAACCATTTAACTTCACCACCACGAGCTAAAATCTCCCGTTGCAATGGGCGTAAGATCGCGTACGAATAGTTCTGCGAAATAAACATTAAATATTTTTTTTCTGCGGTAGCTGCTAAGTAATCCAAGAAAACCTCCTATTTCGAGGGCACTAGTATAGCGAAATAATGTTTATGACAGCAAAATTACTGAAAGTTTAAATTTTTATGTTTTTTATTATATCCGCAGGCTGCTGATGATAGTGCAATGATTGAGCTTTCAAAGCGTCTAGATTATTATAGGCGGCCATAACCCCAATCCCATACATGTGCTCACAAGAGCATGCCAAATACTATCGGAGATAGCATGACTAGCTATAAAGTTTTAGACGTAAACGATGATTTACCGATCCGTACTAAAGGTGCGGTACACAGTGGTAAAGTGCGTTCAGTTTATTGGTTAACTGATGAAGACAGCGCTCGTTTAATTAATGAAAAAGGTTATCAAGTTCCAAAAGGAACTGAGCTAGCTATTATGGTTATTTCTGACCGTATTTCTGCGTTTGATTGTATTTGGCAAGGTGAAAACGGTTTAAATGGTGTGCCTGGTAAAGGCATCGCGCTAAACTCTGTGGCATCTCATTGGTTTAAGTTATTTGATAAAGCAGGCCTTGCTGGTAACCATATTGTTGATATTCCACACCCTTATGTATGGATTGTGCGTAAAGCAAGTACTGTAAAAGTTGAAGCCATCGCTCGCCAATATATTACTGGCAGTATGTGGCGTGATTACGCGAAAGGCACGCGTAATTTCTGTGGTATTGACTTACCAGAGGGATTAGCTGCGAACCAAAAGCTAGATGAAGTGTTAATTACGCCATCAACGAAAGGCATTATCACAGGTGTTACTGACATTCCTGAAGTAGATGATGTGAACATTACTCGTGAAAACATCACCAATAACCTATCTGTTTTTAACTTCAAGTCTGAAGACGATGTCGCTAAATATGAGCAACTACTTGTTGAAGGCTTTAAGCTGATCAGTGATGAACTTGCACAGCTTGACCAAATCTTTGTCGATACTAAATTTGAATTTGGTTATGTTGAAGACATTGATGGTTCAGATAAGCTTATCTACATTGATGAAGTCGGCACGCCTGATTCATCACGTATCTGGGATGGCCCAGCTTACCGTGACGGTAAAATCATTGAAAACTCAAAAGAGGGTTTCCGCCAGTTATTAATTAATAACGTGCCAGACAGCGATGTGTTATTAAATAAAGACCGCATGGACGAGCGTGAGCAGCTTGCTAAAGACTACACCTTGCCAGAATCAGTGATGCTTGAAGTGTCTGATACCTACGTTGGCATTGCGAGTAAAATTATTGGTCAAGAAATCACTATTCCTAGTGACCCAAGAAGTGAAGTAATCGCAATTTTAGATAGTGATTACGGCTTAATTAAGCACGATTAATAGGCATTTACTAATTTTATTCATAGCTAAAATGCTATTTTTAAAGCCAAGCTGTCACAAATAACATTGCTTGGCTTTTTATTACCTTCTGTACTCATTTCTGAATGATGTATAAGGTAATTAAACGGGATAAACATGATCCCAATAGTCTCCACCTTTCTGACATTACAGATTAATTGATAACGAAAGTAATACTAAGCAAAGTTACTACTATAACTAATTCACTAAGTTTTAAGTTTTTCGTCAATACTTTCTTGCCTAAAACCGGTCTCTATCAATGAAATGATTAGGTATAACTTAACAATAGATTAATCTATACTGAATTGTGAACTAAGAGCGGAACTAATTAATTATGTTGATGTTTGCGAATTTTTTTAGCCGGGTATATTACGTTGCTTTGTTATTAGGCTCAACGAATGTACTTTCAGCGGACTTTTCCTTTGTTGTACGCGATCAATTTGGAGAGCCATTAAAAGATGCTGTTATTGAGTTTAAGGATCAGCAGTTAAATCACCAAGATAACTTATCAGTTGCCGTCATGGACCAGGTTGATAAGCACTTTACTCCTAAAGTACTTGTTATTCAAAACGGGCAATTAGTTGACTTCCCAAATAGTGATAATATTCGCCATCATGTGTACTCATTCTCGACTGTAAAGCAATTTGACATCAAACTTTACTCTGGTCGGCCTGAAAAACCCGAAAAATTTGAATCACCTGGGATTGTTGTTCTAGGTTGTAATATCCATGATTCAATGGTCGGATACATTTATGTTGCAGATAGTTCAGAAGTGCTAAAAACGAGCGTAGATGGGAAGGTTCAATTAAATGTGAGTACATTTCCTGCTAGCTTTACGGTATGGCAACCAAACCAACAGAGTGATATCGATCAGAAAAAAACAATTACATTTGCTGATTCTTCGCAGGTTGCAGATATTGTCATTACTACAATAGAGCCGAAACCACGAAATACATTTGGAGAAATGTTTAAGGGTACTAATGATTAATAGTTTAAGAGGGCGAGTTATTGCCTTATGTGTTGGTCTTGTTCTGTTAACAAGCTTAGTCAGCCTAGTTAGTTCTTGGTGGTCTGCGAATCGTTTTAATGACCAAAAGCTTCTAGAAGATATTAATGTTGCTGAGAATGTTTTTAACCAGTATTTAAGTGCGAAAGAGAGCCTTCTTCTAACTGCTGCAAAAGTGTTAACAGCAGATTTCGGTTTTAAACAAGCTGTCGCAACTCAAGACGCCGATACTATCAGCAGTGTCTTAAATAATCATAGTAGGCGGATTAATGCTGATTTAATGATGCTCATAAACTTATCTGGGGAGCTCGTTTCTGCTAATACGGATTTCGCTCACATGCCAAATGAGTTTACGGCATTAATGAAGCAGTTATTAGATAATCCTGAGCAGTCAAATTTCATTGTTATCGAGCAGACTCTTTATCAAGTTATTATATTGCCAGTTCGCGCACCGAGAACAGTTGCATATAGTTTGGTTGGTTTTGAAATCACAGATCTAGTTGCTGAGGAGTTAAAAAAACTTACAACTATGGATGTGAGTTTTATCGGTGAGGATGATGATGTTGTTGAAACCTCTCTTGTTGATAAGCCAGAAGATAATGCAGTACTTAGGCATTTTGAAAATAAATCTACACAGCGAATTTTTGGGGAAAAGCCAGTTTATCGTAATCGCCTTGTTGAGCTACCTTCGGTTTCTGGGCATAAAGTATCAGTGCTACTAAGTGCCGATTTAACTCGAAGTTATCTTGAATTTGAGCAGCTCTTTTTTACTATTATTTCATTAGCAGCTATCACAGTTGTGATTGGCGTTTTAGCTAGTGGGATTTTGGCTAAAAACCTTACCACACCGCTTTCTAAACTTACTTTACTTGCTCAGCAATTCGCGCGGGGTAACTACAAAGCTGAATTTATAGGAAAAAAACAAAGTACTGAAATTACGACGTTAGTTGATGCATTCAATAATATGGGTAATGACATTAAAGAACGTGAACGACAAATCAACTTTCAAGCAAGTCATGATACGTTAACAGGGTTTTTAACACGCAGTGCCATGTTGGAAATTATGGAGTCGCTATTAGGGCAAGGCACTGAATATACTTTAGTTGCTATTGATATAAGAGGTTTGCGGCATATCAATGACAAACTTGGCCCTCGTATTGGAGATGATTGTTTAAGAGAAGTTGCTGAACGTATTAGTGAGTATTCTGAGCCGCTTGGTGGAGTCAATGCACGCATAGGTGGAGATGAGTTTTTAACCTTATTTCCAAGTGGAAAAGCAGAGCAATTAAAAAGTGGAGTCATGGATTTAATGGCTCAGCTACAAGTCGGTTACACTATTCAAGGCTTGAATATTACCTTGCGATTTAGCGCTGGTGTAGTTCATTGTACCTTTGAGGGAGTTAAGCCCGATGATCTAATGCGCCGAGTTTTAATCGCAATTGATACAGCTTCGTCAAAAAAGAAGAATGTTCATTATTATCAAAACGGTGAAGATGAAGAGTATCTGGAACGGTTGGCAATTATTGATGAATTAAAACATGCATTACAAGCAGACGATGGCCAATTGTTTATGACTTATCAACCAAAGCTAAATTTAAACACCTCTCAGATCGATAAAGTGGAAGCGCTGATCCGTTGGCAAAGAAAGGATGGGCAGTGGGTATCACCGGAGCTATTTATTGATTTAGCGGAGCAGTCAGGTGTTATTGTTGATTTGACTGCTTGGGTAGTTAAAACAGTTGTCACTCAAGTCGCAAGGTGGCAAGAACAAGGCATTATTATGCAAGCCGCTATCAATGTTTCGGCTCAAGATATTGCCTTCCCAAGCTTTTTCTCTCATTTGGCAAAACAATTAAAAGAGAATGATGTTAATGGACAGCTTATTACAATAGAGCTGACAGAACGCGACATGATAGAAAATGAAGAACAAGGTATTAAAGCATTAGAAAACCTAAAATCACTTGGGGTAAAAATATCGCTAGATGATTATGGTGTTGGGCAAACTTCATTGGGTCGCTTGAAATTACTACCTATCGATGAACTTAAGTTAGATAAATGCTTTATTCTTCAATTGGAGCAATCTAAACAAGATCAGTATATTGTTGAATCAACAATAAACTTAGGTCATCAGCTAGGTTTCTCTGTCGTTGCAGAAGGTGTTGAAAATAAAGCTTCTTTAGACTTTTTGAAACTAATGAAGTGCGATTATGCGCAAGGGTATTACTTGAGCAGGCCACTAAAATCAGAGCAGTTTTTACAATGGCTAGAGGTCTATAATGAAGCATCTTAATTGGCTATTTGGACTAACTTTCATTGTTTTTACAAGTTCAGGGTTTGCAGCTTCAGGTAAATTATTAGCAACGCCCGGAGTCTCTCAGGTTGAAGGCAGTGCGGGTGGTGGGATTGTTCCATGGGCTCAGCTCGCAGGCTATGCAAGTGATGATGAAATCGCTTTGAATGGCTTTTGCAGTCGTGCAAATGTGAGTGATTACCGCTTAGATGTTTGTGGTGCGCAGCTAAATGTTAATGATCGCGTTGAATTTAGTTATGCGGAGCAACGTTTCGAAGTTCCCGCATTAAATACCGATATTGAGCAATCAATTACCGGGGCAAAAGTACGCTTATATGGTGACATTGTTTACAGTAAATGGCCGCAATTAAGTTTAGGTGTGCAGCATAAGTCTTTAGATGATGGCAGTATTGCTAGTTTATTAGGTGCAAAAGATACCAGCGGTACCGATATTTACCTTGCTGCTAGTAAATTACATTTAGGGGCGCTTGCAGGGTATAATTGGTTTTGGAACACCACCTTTCGTTATAGCGATGCCAATCAGCTAGGTTTGTTAGGTTTTGGCGGTCCTGATAGTGATAAAAAATTGTTGTTTGAAGCATCTACAGCGGTGTTTTTAACCCATGAAATAGCTTTGGGTGTTGAGTATCGGGTAAAGTCCAATAACCTTGGTTTAGGAGAGCAAGATTGGCAGGATGTATTTGTGGCTTGGTTTCCTAATAAGTATGTTAGCATCACCGCTGCTTGGTTAGACTTAGGAAGTATTGCTGGTGCTGAAGACCAAACTGGTTGGTACTTATCAGTAACAGGGTATTGGTGATGATAAAAACACTTTTTACATTTGTATTTACCGTTATGCTTGTGGGTTGTGTAAGTAGCAATAATGGCACCTTGTACCAGCAACTTAATGGTAAACAAGGGATTGAAAAATTGGTTGAAAGTTTTATCAATCAAATAGGCCATGACGAACAGATTTTAGCTTATTTTAAACAAAGCAATGTTGCGCATTTTCGCCAAGGCTTTATCACTCATTTGTGTAGTGTCACCGACGGTCCTTGTGAATACAAAGGCGATAACATGGTTGATATACACACTGGAATGAATATCTCCAAAAAAGACTTTAATCGTGTTGTAGAGCTTTTGATTAACGCTATGGACGAACAACAGATTCCACAAACAGTACAAAATAAAATTCTTAGTCGCTTAGCACCCCTTCGCCCTGAGGTAATTGATATTTAGTTTATACAAACTTGGAATGTAAGCTGAAAGAATTAAGTAATTTATGTACAATAGCTTTTTTAAACGTTTTTCGTTTAATTGCTGTCACCTCATAAAAAATAATAAAGATTGTTTAGCCTTCATGAATATAATTTTCGATACCCAAAGCCTTTACTACCTGCCGCAATATATTCCAGTATACAAAAAACTACTTACTATAGGTATAACTGGACGATTTGTTTTTTATCGCAATAGCCATGAGCAAATAATCCAGCAAATCATAGATGATAATGAACTAGATCATATTTGGGTAGAAAATCAAAAGCAAGCTATTGAATATTATGAAAATAAGCGTGCAGATTGGGTGTTTTTTGCAAACTCATTTATGTTTTTGGACCGTTTACATAAAGTATCTAAAAGCGCGCAGTTAGGACATGGCATTGGGCCTAAATCTAGCTATTACACTAAATCCTCACAAGCCATGACAGTTAGGTTTGTTGAGGGGCAGTATCGACTTGAGCGTTTACAAAATATGTACCCAGATGATTGTTTTGTTGATGTGGGGTTTTGTAAACTTGATGATATTTTTAATCAAGTGCCTCTTGATGGAGCTTTAGAACTAACTAAGTTTGATAAAAGTAAAAAGACGATTCTCTATGCTCCTACATTCTATCCAAGTAGTATCGAGCGTTTTCCAAAAAACTGGCCAGAGCAATTTTCTAATTTTAACATTTTGATCAAACCTCACTATTTCTCAATATGTAAAAGCCGTTATCAAAAGCAACGTGATTTATTAGATCATTGGTCAAACTACGATAACGTCTATCTTGCTCGGGTTGAGGACTATTCACTATTACCATTTTTAGATCAGGCTGATTTACTCATAAGTGATGCATCATCCGCTCTTTTTGAGTTTGCTCTACTTAATAAGCCTGTAATATGGTGCGATTTCTTAAAGTTACGTTGGAGCTACAGAGGTATCTTCTCTTATCGCTTTAAACGCCGTATGGATCAAGATTACGGAGAATATGCCAATATTGCTGTACATGCAAAGAGTTATAAAGATTTACGCAACCTTGTCGCTGAGCAACTTGATAATCCTGAATCTTTGGCAGAGACAAGGCTAGCCTTAGCTGAAAAGCTAGCAGGCAAACTCGATGGCAAAGCAAGTGAACGAATCGTCAATTACTTAGTCGAAAACAATTAAGTTGTTAAGAATACACACGGAAAAATTAATGAAGAAGATAGGTTACACGACAGGTGTTTTTGATTTATTTCATATAGGTCACTTAAATATTTTAAAGCGAGCAAAATTAGAGTGTGATTATTTAATTGTTGGCGTCACGACCGATGAGCTTTGTCGTAACGTAAAAAACAAAGAGCCCGTCATCCCTTTTCAAGAACGAATGGAAATTGTTGAAGCAATTAAGTTTGTGGATGAAGTCGTTCCACAGGTCAATTACGACAAAGAAGAAGCGTGGAATAATTTGAAATTTGATAAAATGTTTGTGGGGGATGATTGGAAAGGAACTGAAAAGTGGAACAAAATAGAAGCTGACTTTGCAAAACTTAATGTTGAAATTTGCTACTTTTCTTACACATCACACACATCAAGCACAAAGCTACGTGAAGTGCTTGATAAGATCACTAAAAGCTAATGAAGAACATCGTCTCGCCAGAATGGCTTAACGAGCACTTAAACCAGGATAACTTGGTTATCTTCGATGCAGGAATGGTACGCCCTGGTTTACCGGGTGAGTATGCACCTAAGGCGATGCTCCCCAATGCACAGCGTTTTGATTTCAAAAAGACGCTGGCAGATAACAGCAATCCTGTACCAAGTATGATGTGCAGTAGTGAGCAGTTCACAGAGCATATGCAACTTGCTGGTGTTAACCAAGACTCTCTAGTTGTGATTTATGAAGACCAAGGCTTGTTCAGTTCAGCCCGTGCGTGGTGGATGTTTAAAGCCATGGGTTTTGATAATGTAAAAGTGTTAAGCGGTGGTTTGGCTAAGTGGCAAGCATTTGGCTTTGCAACACAAGCAAGTTATTCAGCTGCTTATGGTCAAGGCAATTTTGTTGCCAGCCCACGTGTTGATTACTTTATTAGTGCTGAGCAAGTACTTAACTCACTTGACGAACAAAGCACACTAACACTCGATGCTCGCCCTTATGAGCGCTTTACCGGTGAACACGCTGAGCCGCGCGAAGGTATGCGCAGTGGTCATATTCCAAATAGTCGCAGTTTATCTCTAGCAACAGTGCTAAATAACGGTGAGCTTAAACCGCTTAGCGAATTGCAGGCATTATTTGAACAACACATAGCGCCGCATCACACCCAGTTGCAGTTTAGCTGTGGTTCAGGTGTAACTGCTTGTGCAATTGCATTGTGTGCCGATGAATGCGGTTACGCTAACTTACGTGTTTACGATGGCTCATGGAGTGAGTGGGGCGCTCGTCACGAGCTACCTATTGAAACAGGCCCGCATCAATAAACTCAGCGTAATTTTGCCAGCTGTCGATACTGTTTTTATTCAGTGGCTGGCGAATTTGCTTTTTACTCGCCGTGGCTGATGCTGCATTACTTTTATAAAAAGTCAGGCAGTTTTCCTGCCAGCTTAAATCACAAAACGCATAGAGCTTTTGAGTTTGTAGGGTAGGCTCTGCTACCAATTGCTCATAGCTTTGTAAAAAAACGTTTTCAGGATACTTGTTGGCAAAATGACTGACTAATGCCGAGTAATCTTGATGGAACGAGGCAATATCTTCAAGTGTAAAACTGTAGTGATGAAACACACTTTGCGGGTTATACATCTGCCTAAAATTGGCGATGCTGCAATCTTGCCAGTCCCGCTGCATACAAACGATTTTAGCATTAGGAAAAGCCCCTAAAATAAAGTCGATATAGTAAAAGTTAAATGGCTGTTTATCACAACTTCTTAGGCCGTCACTTAGCAGCAGGGCTCTTTGTTGATAGCTAGCTAGTGCTGTTTTTATTGCCTCAGATTCATAAGCCTTATCGAGCATTTCGCTGTCTATTACACGCGCTGATTGCGCTGTGTGTTGTATCAATTGCGCAATATCGTTTAATTCCCCGATGCCTCGTAGCTGTGAACTTTGATTAAGGATTTTCTCAACTAAGGTTGTACCAGAGCGGGGCATGCCAACGACAAAAACTGGCGAGAACTCAGAGTCACTACTTTTAATTGCTTGCTGTTTGCTCTGAGTAATAAGTTTTTGACAAAAGTGGCGATGCTGTGTGGCTTGATAATTAAGTTTACCGGCTATCGCTTGCTTACTTAGTGCAAAGTATTTAAATGCATTTTTGTAGTCATTAAGGTGCTCATAATTAAGAGCAAGACTATGAAAATACACTTGTTGTTCAATAATACTTTTTTCTTTATCCGCCAAGGCTTGTAGTTTTTGGATATGTTGCTCTGCATCTATAACAGTATTGAGTTCAGCCTGCGAGTAGTGGGCTTGATAAAAGCTAGGTTGCTTTGTGGTTAGTTGCTGAAGCAAGCTTTTAGCTGCATCGAACAGTCCGTGAATTTTATAACACACCGCCAAATTATAGCTAATTTGTGGGTTATCTTTATTGCGTTGATAGGCTGCTTTTTGCGAGCTAAGGGCGTCGTTATAATACCCTAAACGGGTCGCGATATTGGCTAATGTATCAAAGTCAGTGGCACTAAAGTCAGCTGTTTGCTGAGCGCTTTGATAATGCACAGCCGCATTACTTACTTTGCCTAACAGTACGTATAACTTGGCAAGTGCTAAATGATAAATCGCAAAAGGGGCTAGGATTAGCGCTTTTTCAAGGAGCTTAATCGCTTTGTTGATATCGCCAGCTGCGGTGTTGACTTCGCTGAGTAAAAAGTAACAAACGTGGTCTTCAGGATTTTGTTTTAGGCGCTGCACAAGTAGGTGATGTGCATAGTTTAGTTGCTTGTTGTTTAACAACTGTTGGATATGAGCGCGAAGCGCTTGTTGGGTATCATTTAGCATAAGCGCATATTATATCAATTCACCAGAATACTTAATTTTATACCAACCCGCAATAATACTTAATCATTTTGAGGGATTAAACCTGTCGCTAGCTGCGTTAAAAATTTCTGATTTAGAACAACTAAATAACAAAATTTTTGCCTTGCTATCAACAAGGTTTTCTTGCCTCAAAATAGACCACTTAATTAAGCGAATTGGTATTAAAAAGCCCTGCCTGAAGGTGGCAAGGCTTTTATAGGTATGTTTAATTACAGCTCAAAGTTGTAGCTAAACTTCATACCGATAGTACGAGGCGCGGTGGTGTAGTGACCATAAACACGCTGTAGCTCAGGTAGCTCTTTGTTAAGCTCAGCATATTGTGACATACCTGCCCAAGACTTATCACGACGTACAGAAGTGAATGCGTACTTATCGAATAAGTTGTCTACGTAAAGCGTTGCAGACCACATATCACCAGTAATTTTGGCAGATAAGTTACTTAGTGCATAACCAGGTAATACTTCGCCGTCTGCTTTTAGGCCTACTTTGGTGATCACATCGCTTTGCGCTGTGATGCCGTAGTTTACGCTTAATAGTTTATCGCCTAGGATATCTTGCTCGTAACGAAGACCAAACGAGAATTGATGCTCAGGAGCGCCCGGTAAACGGTCGCCTTTAGCACCATCATAGTAGCTTTGGTACTGCGCTAAGTCATCGCCTAAAACGCCAAATAAGTAAGGCGCATCTTCTGTCAATTCAGCCTTTGCATACGCGTATGTCGCATATGCAGCCCAGTTATCACCAATCATTGCGCGAGTAGAAAGCTCAACACCTTTTGAATTAGCAGAGCCTGCGTTCGAGGTAATTAACTCTTGACCATTTACAGTGCTACTACCAACTTGCGCATCTTTCCAATCAACATTAAATAATGCTGCATTGAAGTGTAGGCGGTTACGTAACCATGATGACTTAAAGCCTAGCTCGTAGTTGACTGTTGTATCTGGTTTGTAATCTTCTTCGTTTGGCAGGGCACAAACAATTTGTTGCTCAGGTAATACATCAGGGCAAGGAGCAATACCGTTACCACCACCAATACGGAAGCCTTCACTCACTGTAAAGTAAGCAAGTACACCATTATCGAATGTATAGTTAGCATTAAACTTAAATAAGTTACCGTTATCACTAGCGCTCACATTTTCCATAACAAGGTTATCTAGTGAATCAAAATCACCAGAATAAAGCGGTGTTGCAGAGCCTGACGTAGTTGATACATCGTATTCGTAAAAACGAGCACCTAAAGTTACATCAAACTGATCTGTAATACTGTAGCCGATTTCACCAAAAAGTGCTTTTTCAGTGGTTTCGCTATCTGAAATTAGAATGTACTCAAGATCTTGTTCAACATTAGGAATACCACCACCCCAGTACTCAGTCAGACCCGGCGTATACTCACGGTCATCTGAGTGACTTTCTACTTTGTTGTAGAAGCCTCCTACAATCCAGTTAAAAGCGCTATTGCTATTTGACACTAAACGAAGCTCTTGCGTAAAGGTATCGCGATCAGAGGTATCGTGCGTGTAGCCAACAAAAGAAGGGAAGTCGGCATAACCTGACCAAATATCGTAAAGTAGATCGGTTTGATCGCGTTGACCAGACTGCTCATAGCTAGACCAACCAGATGCAGATACCAGCTCAGCAAAACCAAGATCTGCTTTTACTTCTAAGCTTAATAAATCGTTTTCTTCTTCACCTGGCTCAAGTACACGAGCTACGTTTTCGTATTTTCCAGGAATCCCTTGTAGCGCACTGCTATCAGCAAGAGAGCCGTATTGCGATGTCGAGTTACCACCATTTTCTTGCTTTTGATAGAAGTAGTTAAGCGTTGCATCAACATCTTCGGTTGCAAGCCAGCGAAGTGATAAACGTGCTGTGGTGATTTGCTCATCATTAACATCGCTTACGCTTTTTAAGTTGGCATTTACATCGCTGCTGTCTGAAAAGTCAGGATTTGGGTTTGATACACCCGGTTCTTGAACCACGTGGGTGTAGTCAATGTAACCAGGGTTATCGTAATAGTTTAAGCTAGCACGAAGCGCTAATTTTTCTTCAATTAGCGGGGTGTTGAATACCACACCAAACTCACCACCTGTGCCGTCACTTTCGTTAATGCTAAATACATCGCCGGTAACCTTACCTTCAGTGATATCAAGCTCTGGTTGTTTTAGTAAGTAACGAATTGCACCACCTAAAGTACCTGCACCATAAAGTGTACCTTGTGGGCCAATTAGCACTTCAACACGGTCAACATCAGTTAAACGTAAGTCGATGCTAAGTGGAATTTCACCAACATAGGTTGCCACTGTGCCACTATCAGAAATACGGTCAGAGGTATTTGTATTCAAACCACGAACGATAATCGGAGAACCTTCACGGCCACCTTGATCAGAAATTGTTAAGCCAGGTACCCAGCGTGCGACATCTTCTAGATCACCAATGTTTTGGTCGCTAATTACATCGCCATTGAGCGCTGTGATATTAAGCGGTGCATCCTGCACAGAGCCTGCACGTCGTGTTGCAGTAATTTGAATAGTTTCAATTGATTTATCAACTTCGATAGCATCTTCTGCAGCAAACGCCATATTGCTATTGATTAAAACTGCAGAAATTGCACTTGCAAGTAGAGCAGGCTTAAAAGTGTTCATGATTGATTCCGACTTAGTTACAGTAAATTTATGCTTAAAAAATAGACATCACTAGTGATTTAAGCTTAAAAATTGATGATTTAGTGAATTTATATCCAATTGTAATGTATTTTTATTCTTATCGTCCATGTGTTATTTGCAATTAAATGCAAAATAATTGAATAAATACTCTGTAAGGGATTAGCTGTCGGAATAAGGGCAATGAGTACAGCCATTACTACAGCAATGGCCGCGTTTTAAAAAGAACCAGCGGCTAAATACCATGTAGTTGTTTTGCATGGTGTAATCGAGATTTTCTATTAAATTACCTTGAGTAAAATAAGGCTTAGCAAAGGCAAGCTGCTGTTCAAGAGGCTGTTGGTAAAGTTTAGATAAAAATAAATTTATCTTTTTTATAGTACAGTCTCGGCATAAACACTCTGTTGCTGCCTCATCGAGTGGTAAAATATTGGGCAGCTCATTACACCAACAGGCATTAATATTGTCGGCTTGGCAGTGAAGGGTTGCTTTGCATTGTGAGCAAGTAAGGGTTGTCATTAAGTAAAAAGATGCTTTGAGATTGAAAAGGTAAGCATAGCAAATGGATAAATTAGACGCATTAGATGAGTTTGCTCGTTTTGGTGATGATCGATTTGAGGCAATTTCAGTAATTACCAGTACTCCAGACACGCAAGGTGGTGTCTATACTCTGACGCAAGATGTTTTCTGTCAGGTTTTACAGCGTGTTATCGACGGCGAAATAGATATTGATGAACTAGAGCTTTGGGCAAACGTAGTAGAGTCTCGGCAAGACATTGACGAAAGCGCCGTTGAAGGGGCTATTTATGCACTAAGTAATAACGAGCAAATGGGTGAGTTGAGTATAAGTACGCTAAAGAAGTTATTAGCAGTGACTTTAGGCTGAAAGAATTTTATACCTTTCAGCCTAAGGTATTTACTGCTTGCTATTTATGATAGCTTAAGCAGGTTTCCACTTCGTTTTTCGAACCTAAGATCACCGCCACACGTTGGTGAATAGCGTCAGGTTGAATGTCCATGATGCGCTCAGTGCCTGTAGAAGCTATGCCGCCAGCTTGTTCGATTAACATTGCCATTGGGTTTGCTTCGTATAATAAACGTAATTTGTTTGGTTTGTTTGGATCTTTCGTGTCGGTTGGGTAAGTAAAAATACCACCACGACATAATACACGGTGCACATCACCCACCATTGCAGCAATCCAGCGCATGTTGAAGTTACGACCACGTGGGCCTGTGTCACCAGCAATTAAGTCATTGATGTAATTTTGCATCGCAGGTTGCCAATGGCGTTGGTTTGAAGCATTGATAGCAAATTCGCTGGTCTCTTCAGGTACGCTTGCAAAATCTTGTGTTAATAAGAAGGTACCGTGCGTTTTATCTAAGGTGAAAAAGCGTGTGCCCTTGCCGGTTGTTAACGCCAGCACGGTTGATGGGCCATATAATACATAACCCGCTGCAACTTGGTTTTTACCCGGTTGCATAAAAATACTAGGATCAGCTGGATCTGAACCTTCAGGCGCCGCCATAATTGAGAAAATCGTACCAACGAGTGAGTTGATATCAGTATTTGATGAGCCATCAAGTGGGTCGAATGCAACAATGTAGTTGGCATCTGGATTACCCGCAACGGTGAAGTCTTCTTCTTCAGAGGCAATGGCTTTTACGTAGCCCGATTCTAATAAAATATCTTTTAAAAGTTGATTAGTTAGAACATCGAGTTTTTTCTGAGTTTCACCCTGAATGTTTTCGTCTAGGGTTGAGCCTAATACGCCAGATAGGGCGCCTTGACCAACACGAAATGAAATTTCTTTACATGCCGCAAGTACCGTTCTGATCAATGAGATCAGTTCACGAGGGCAACCATCTTCTAACAATACCGGTGGGAGTCTACGCATTCTATTTTCCTGATAACGTTGTAGCCAGACATTTTTAGTGTGAGAGAGAATGTCTTAGCAAGCGCTGAATTTCGTCTTAAATAGCTGATTTTTATAAACGGTACTTTATACTGCTTAATACCTATACAGTATTTAAAACGCGAATAACAAAGATAAGATTATGCAAAAAATACCATTACTACGATATCTGCTCTTAGCTGTGCTACTTACTATGATAACTCAAGCACACGCAGCAATTAAGTCTATAAATGATTTTACTGAAAAAATGACTCATTTTTCAGGCTATTTTTCATTTTACTACGACACAGAAAACGGCAAATTGTATCTTGAAGTGGATAAACTCGAGCAACAATTTTTACTACAACAAAGCCTACCTTACGGTGTTGGTTCAAATGATATTGGCTTAGATCGCGGTCAGTTAGGTGACACACATTTAGTACAGTTTGAGCGTTTTGGCGATAAGGTAATGCTAAGAGCCATCAATACATATTACCGCGCTAATACTAATAACCTTGCGGAACAACAAAGTATTAAAGAGGCGTTCGCATCGAGTATTTTAGCGGGTTTTAGTGTTGTAGCTCAGTCAGATACTGCGGTACTTGTGGATTACACCCCTTATTTATTAAGCGATGTTCATGGTGTAAGCCGTCGTTTATCGGCAACCGGGCAGGGAAGTTTTAGTCTAGATAGTAACCGCAGTGCGGTATATTTAGCACGTTCAAAAGCGTTTGAAAAAAATACAGAATTAGAAGCCGTACTTACTTTTCAAGGTAATAACCCAGGAAAGTATGTACGCCAAGTGAGCGCAGACCCTTATGCGCTGACAGTACATATGCATCACTCATTAATTGAATTACCTGATGATAACTACACCCCGCGCAAGTTCCACCCTCAAGCAGGTTTTTGGAGCATTGAGCACAAAGATTATGCGGCAGCGCTGGGTGAGTCTATGTATGTGCGTTACATCCCGCGTCATCGTTTAGCAAAAAAAGATCCGAGCCTGCCAATCAGCGAGCCCGTTGAACCGATTGTTTATTACTTAGATCCGGGCGTACCAGAGCCAGTTAAAACAGCGTTACTTGATGGTGCTAAATGGTGGAATGATGCCTTTAATGCAGCAGGTTATAAGAGCGCATTTATCGTTAAAGTGCTCCCTGATGATGCCGACCCTATGGATATACGCTACAACGTAATTCAATGGGTGCACCGTGCAACCCGTGGTTGGTCGTATGGCAGTTCAGTGATTGACCCTCGAACTGGCGAAATTATCAAAGGCCATGTGACACTCGGGTCACTGCGTGTTCGTCAAGATATCCTAATTGCAGAAGCATTAGCAGCTCCCTATTTTGAAGGCAATGAAGTGGCTAAGCGTTTACAAGCCATGGCGCTTGATCGTATTCGTCAATTAAGCGCTCATGAAGTAGGGCATACTTTAGGTATTTCGCATAACTTTGCAGCGTCAGTGGCAGACAGAGCTTCTGTGATGGATTATCCACACCCACTACTGAGCTTCAATGAGCAAGGTAAATTAGATGTAAGCCGAGGCTATGCTGCTGGCATGGGCGTGTGGGATACCCAAGTTATTAAATATGGTTATAGCGATTTCACTAATCAAGATGAAGCACAGCAATTGGCTGCTATTTTAGCCGAGAACAAAAGCAAAGGGTTGGAGTTTATCTCAGACAGTGATGCCCGCGCTCAAGGGGGCGCTCACCCAACTGGGCATTTATGGGATAACGGCAGTTCACCGAGTGATGAGCTTATGCGGGTACTAGATGTTCGTAAACAAGCGCTGACGAGCTTTGGTATCGAAAACATCAAAACGGGCACTGCTTTATCACAACTAGAAGAAATGCTGGTGCCACTTTATTTGTTCCACCGCTATCAAGTTGAAGCGGCGGTTAAATTAATTGCCGGTGTAAATTACGAGTACGAAGTTCGTGATGGTTCACAACCAAAAGGGGCACAGGTTGTGGCAAAGCAAACACAGCAAGCGGCAGTGGATGCCGTACTTGCGACATTAAAAGCTGAGAACCTTGTTTTGCCTGAGTCGGTTTTAGCGCTTATTCCACCAAAAGCGTATGGTGAATCAAAATCACGGGAGAGCATTGTTGGTCGCACAGGACTAACGCTCGATGCGATGGCACTGCCTGAGGTTGCTGCAGCACATAGCTTGAGCTTACTTTTTAATAGCCAACGCATTAACCGTTTAGCGCAGCAGCAAGCACGAAGCGATGCATTTTATGGTTTAGATGCGTTATTAGCACAAACTTATCAGCAAGTTTTCGAACAAAAAACTGCCTCAGGGATGGCAGGTAAAATTAGCCAACGTGTGCAGCTTTTAACGGCGAAACAATTTGCCGACTTAGTCGCTAGCAATGAGGTGGCACCCGAAGTACAAGCTCAGCTTCGTTACTACTTAGCTAAACTTGCAAAGAGTTACCAGCAAGAATCAATGCTAGGCAGTGTATCCGTTGGCAACAGTGCATTTAAGCAATATTTAAGCGAGCAAATCAGTCACTTTTTAGAAAACGGTGAATGGCCTGCAAACTTTAAAGTGTTGCCAATGCCACCGGGTTCGCCAATTTAACTCACCTTTCTTTTAAGACGCCTAGCATAGCTAGGCGTTTTACTTGCATAAAATTGGATATTTGCTAATCTAGCGGCCTTCCTTTTTTGTCTTTTTGAGGTGTATATGGCGTTCTTTTCTCGCTCGTTGTTAGCAGCGGCCATTACATTCTCTAGCTTTTCCAGTTACGCAACCCTAGAAAAAAAACAATGCGATGTAGAGCTAAGCCATGGCTTGATCATCACTGATGATGTCATTCGTATTGTTGATAAAGGTCAAACTCGCGTACAAATCAACAACGATAACCAATTGTTTATACGTGGTTATTGGGTTGATTTAAGCCCAGAAGAAAGCCAAGTTGTGGAGCAATTCAGCCGCGGTATCAGGCAAACCGTCCCTGAACTTGTTGACCTGGCGACCGATGGTGTAAACCTTGGCTTAAGTGCTATCGAGCAAGTTGTTGAGGGCATGTCAGACAAAGAGCCTGAAGTGCTAAAAACTCAACTGCAATATGTTGAGCGTGCACTAATGGATAAATTTAAGCGTGGCGATGACTTTTTCTTTATTGCTCCGCAGTCGCTGTCGAAAATCGATGACTTTTTTACCAAAGAAATCAGCCAAAAAATTCACTCTGCAGTTCACGGTTCACTTGGCGCTATTTTAGTTTCGCTAGGTGATGCCTTTAAATCGCGCGAAGGTAACATCGAAGACCGTATCAATGATATGGGGCAGCGTATGGACATCATCTCAAAAGAAATTGATAAATCACTACAAAAGAAAGCAGAGCAATTAGAGATGAAAGCCTCAGAATACTGTGAGTGTTTGAACTCATTAGATGTCACTGAGTCACGATTACAACAAATGGTGCCGGGGATGGCCGATTTTGATTTGGTACAAATAAAGTCTTAATACGAACTTAAAACGAAAAAGCCCAGCAGTTGCTGGGCTTTTTCGTTTTTACTTGTTTGAATTAGCTAAACTTAGCGGTTTCAGTTTCTAAATCGCTAGTAAGGCCTTTGATCAAATCGGTTGCTGTATGAGCCTGATTAGATACATTAGCCGTTTGTGAAGCCGTGTCTGAGATAGTTACGATGCGCTTGGCGGTGTCTTCACCAGCATCAAGCTGCTCTTTTGCAGCAATAGCTATCTGATGGCTCATTTGCGCGATTGCGCTGAGTGAGCTGGCAACGCGTTTTAGTTCTTCATTGGCTTTAGTCGATTTTTCTACGGTTTGTTCACTGGTACTCATACTGAGCGAAACAGATGACTTGGCATCTTGGGTTGCAGCTTGTAGTTTGCCAATCATATTGCGGATTTCTTCAGTGCTGGTCTGTGTGCGTTGGGCAAGCCCACGAACTTCATCAGCAACCACAGCAAAACCTCGTCCTTGCTCACCTGCACGGGCAGCTTCTATTGCCGCATTAAGCGCAAGTAAGTTAGTTTGTTCGGCAATACCTTGAATAACACTCAGTACATTTGCGATGTTATTTACTTCATCATCAAGCACTTGAATATTATTACCAGCGCTGTCAATTTGCTGCTCTAAAAGCGCGATGGTATCAGCAGCCTCGCTGGTTAAGTGGCTGGCACTTTGACCTTGTTGCTCAGCTTCTTGCACTGAGTAAGCGGCTTGCTCAGCATGTTCTACAACAGTTTGTGCTGAGGCTGTTAACTCGGTAATAGCTGAAGCTACCATTTGAGTTTCTTCGTTTAGGCTACGAGTGAGTTTGTCGAGCTCAACAGAGCGATATTCGTTATCGACACTTTGATTTTTTAAGCTATCTGTAACCCCTTTAATGCCACCAACAACGCCGCGTAACCCTTGCTGCATATAATGCATGGCTGCAATAATGCTTTCAGGTGGGGTATCTTGGCGAATATGTGAGTTTAAGTTGCCACGAGAGACATTCTTAACAATACCAATTACTTCATCAATTTCGCCGCCTAAGGCATTGGTGAGTGATGAGCCAAAGCGAGCAATGGCAAAGGTCAGCGCAATGGCAATAAGCATAGATAAGCCCAGCAGCCACTTTGCAGTATTCCAATAACGTTCATCAACTTCTTTGGCGCTAATGCCTGTACCAACATACCAGCCAAACAGCGGTGTTTTTTGTACTACAGAGGTTAAATCAACGGTTTCACCATCTCGCACTGAATCCCAGTG
Organism: Pseudoalteromonas sp. BZK2; assembly: GCF_014349195.1. NCBI lineage: Bacteria > Pseudomonadati > Pseudomonadota > Gammaproteobacteria > Alteromonadales > Pseudoalteromonadaceae > Pseudoalteromonas > Pseudoalteromonas sp. BZK2. Next base: position 25,334 of record NZ_JACSOG010000007.1, read on the forward strand.
ATAGGTGATGATTTTATTGGTCGTGTTACCCACGAGATTTTCGACCATACGGCCGATACTGTTGCCGCTGGCATCTTTAAAATCGTTAAAGCTGGTGCCGTGTAGTTCTGGGTCGTGCGGAGTGGCGACAAAATCTAAGTTGTTGTCGACGACATACACATATTCTGAGTCGTGGTATTTATTTTCTCGAAGTACCTGAATAGCGAGTTTCTTTGCTTGTGCTTCTTCGAGTTGATTGCTTTTAACCATCAACTCAAATTGCTCAACAATATTGGTGGTGCTCTTCATGAGCTGGTTGATACGGGCGATGTTGTCGCTTTCGCTGGCATGGCGTAAAGATTGTAAGCCAAGTAATGCTATCGCCGATAACGCAATAAACATAGCGATAGCAAATAAGGTGATTTTTGTTTTTAAAGCTAATCCTGATAACACAGTCAGCCTCCTTTATTATTTCCCCTGTTAACTTCTACCACGTTTGTCTGGTTTTATTAAGGAAAAATGACAGCGTTATCATGATTTTTACTCAAGTACCTATTTAGAGCTTCAGTTCGGCTTCTGTCAGGGCACGATATTCACCGCTTGCAAGGTTTTCATCAAGGGTGATGTCTGCTATTTTTTCACGATGTAATTCAACAACTTTATTACCTACAGCTGCAAGCATTCGTTTAACTTGATGGTATTTACCTTCGCAAATTGAAAGGCGTAAGCTGTAACTTGCAAGCTTTTCAACAATAGCAGGGCGGGTTAGTTCTTTTTCGTTGTGTAATTGCACCCCTTGCTCTAATGCTGCAATGGCTTCTTCATCAATAGGTTCTTGAGTTTCAACTAAATAGGTTTTGAATTTGTTATGCTTTGGTGCAGTAATTTTGTGTGACCAGTCGCCGTCATTGGTGATGATCACTAACCCTGTGGTGTCGATATCTAAACGGCCTGCAACATGAAAGTCGCTCATATTTGGTTCATCAAGTAAATCAAATACAGTCGGGTGAAGGTCATCTTTATTGGCACATACATAGCCAGCTGGTTTATGGAGCATGAAGTAGCGTTTGCCTAAAAATACCAGTGGCTCGCCTTGCCAGCGCACATCGTCATCTTGGTTGATTGAATAATCAAATGAGGTGATCACCTCGCCATTAACGGTGGCGTATTTACGTTTTATACCTGCTTTGGTTTTACTGCGAGGTAACTCGGCAATATGGCTAATAAATTTATCTAAACGGCATGGAAATTTCATTGGGATCACATTTTTAGTCGGCTACAATGGCGGCGAGTATAGCGGATACTAGTTACCTATGACAGTACACCAAGGACAAATATTACAGTATTACCAAGTGCAAATAGCCAAAGGAGATTTGCAAGAAGACCGTGCCCAGCGCATAGCGATAAATGCTCTTGATAATCTAGCCATAGAACTGGCTGCACCAAGCCATTGGTGGCAAAGCGCTAAGCCAATAAAAGGGGTTTATTTGTATGGTCCAGTAGGGCGTGGTAAATCCATGTTAATGGACGTGTTTTTCAAGCTTGTTGATATTGAAGCTAAGCAGCGTTTGCACTTTCATCATTTTATGAAGCAAGTGCATGAGCGCTTAACTCAGCTGCAAGGGCAAAAAAATCCGCTGACGGTGATTGCTAAAGAGTGGGCAGAGCATATTCGCTTGATTTGTTTTGATGAGTTTTTTGTGTCTGATATTGGCGATGCCATGATCTTAGGTGGCTTATTCAAAGCCCTGTTTGAGCAACAAGTAGTGTTAGTGGCAACGTCGAACTGTCAACCGGAGCAGTTATATCGTAACGGTTTGCAGCGCGCACGATTTTTACCCACTATCGACTTATTAAATGAGTATTGCCATATTTTGAGTGTTGAAGGCGACACAGATCATCGCTTTCGCTTTGGTAAACAAACCGAACATTATTTTATTAATAACAAAGAGGCACTAACAGAGCGCTTTTTAAAGCAAGAGCAAGTAATACAAAGGCAAACAACGATAGAGGTTTGCCACCGCGAGCTTAGCTGTATCTTGCTCGCTCAAGACGCCATTATGTTTGATTTTATGACGCTTTGCTCAGGACCTAGAAGCACCGCGGATTATATTTATTTGGCAGAGCGTTTTCAGCGGGTGTATTTACTCAATGTGCCAGTAATGGGGCGTGGAGCAACAGGCAAACAAATTGTGCATGGTATTGAAGATAGCTACCAGCGAGAAAAGCAGGATTTACAAGAACACTTTTTAGATGATGAAGCGCGGCGCTTTATTGCTTTGGTTGATGAGTTTTATGATCGCAGCCGATTATTGGTGATTTCGGCCGAGGTGGGCATTAGCGATTTATATCAAGGACAAAAACTGGCATTTGAATATGCGCGTACCGAGTCTCGATTAGTTGAGATGCAAAGCTGGCATTGATAAAGAAACACGCCACTGAGGCGTGCTTCTTATTTTCGAGCGCTGAGGCTAGAAGCTGTATGATACACCTATGTATGCATAGCGCCCCTTGCCACCACCGTATTTTGAATAATAATTACCGCGGCCTGATGGGTAAAAGTCCCCTTTATTATCAAAAAGGTTATTCACACCACCAAATAAACGTAAATCACTTTTGTTAGACAGTCCTAATTTATAAGAAACTGACAAATCATGTCTTAGGTATGAGCCGTAATCTTGAAAAGCTAGTTTTTCAGGGTTCGTAACGCATTCATCGCTTCCTTCTGCGCAGCGTTCATCATTATCTGCTAAGTAGCCTAAGTATTCTTCTTCTCTACTTTGGCTTGCTTTAAATGAGCCTAAGTATTTAGTACGCCAACGGATCCGTAACTCATCTTTTCGCCAAGTTAAAGACATTGAAGCTTTATCTTTACTTTCGCCATAGCCCGCATAATGTGTAGTCACTTTACCGCCATCAGGGCTTTGGTATGTTTGCGAGTTCTCGATGACATGATTGTAGTCAAGTTTAAATGCCAACTGACCTAAACTTTGTAAATCATATTCATACTGAGCTGAAACATCATAACCACGTGCAGTTAGCTCATCGAGGTTGTATTTACGTTGTACTATTTCAATGATATTACCTTCATCATTACGGGTAATATCATTACAAAAAGAATTATTTTCACCCCATTGTGTACCTGAGTCATAACACTCTCGTTGAATATTATCATTACTTAATTCAGAGATAGCATCAGAGACAGATATGTCATAAAAATCAATCGCAAGATTAAAATCAGGGATAAACTGAGGGGCAATAGTCACACCGAAAGTATAGGTATCAGCGGTTTCTTCTTTGAGCTCTTTATTACCCACACCCGGTGAATAACGGTTGTTATCATCATCAAATTCAAAGTTAGGATCTTCTGCAATTAGGGCTGCAAGTGTTGGCTCTTTGCGGCAGTTATCATGCCCTGCGTCAGTTGATGTAGCTGTTAGGCCATCACAGATATCATCATAGCTGTCATAGTCGCCGCGTGGTGGTGATAATAATTCTGTGATAGTTGGGGCACGTTGAGCACGGGCATAGTTAGCTCTAAAAGCATAGCCGTTAGTAATTTCCCACATTACGCCTAATTTATAACTGGCAACAGTCCCGACATTATTCATACTGTAGTTAGCTACACGTAAAGATAGGTCTGTATCAAGTGACTTTGCAAATGTTGCATCCCTTAAAAGCGGTAGTGCAAGCTCAGCAAAAGCTTCATATACATCAACTTCACCATAAAAAGTAGGCACATAATTAAAAGTAATACCGCCTGCTCTTATATCATCACTGGTTTTGAGGTCTTGGCTATCTTTGCGGTATTCACCACCAAACACAGCTGCAACTGGCCCTGCAGGGAGCTCAAACAGGTCACCAGTAATGTAGCCTACCGCACCATATTGTTTTATCTCGGTATCAATAATTGGGTTGCTGCGGATCCAAGCGGCCATCTCTTCGGTAATAGAGCCTTCACCAAATAAGTTAATTGCTACACAGCCTTCTGCGCGAGCCGCTTCATCAATACACTGAATTGTGCCATCAGCTAACTCTTCAGCTTGTAAAGCTTGATTAAGTCTAACTGTATTTAATTCATTGCTTCGTACTTGATGTTGTTTAAATCGACCATAGCTGACTGAAAAATCCCAGTCCCACTCGTCATTAAATAGAGTGCCTTGAAGGCCAGCCCAGCTGCGAATAGTTTTTCGACTATTGTCAGTAGTGATGTTACCAACCTCATGAAAGCGACGATCCCAATAAATACGGTCTTTGTATGGGTTTGCATCAAGAATCTCTTGTGGAACATACGGATTGTCAATTGGAATATAACCCGGTTTTACAAGCCCTAAAGGCTCACCTGTAGCCGGATCAAACTGCGGTGCTGTGGCACCCTCATATTCGTCTTCTGGTGATTTATGATTGAACGAATCACTGTCACTGTATTGCACTTGCGCGTAAAACATCACATTGTCAGTAAGGTCATAATCAATTTTAACTGCAGTAGAGAAGTTATCGCTTGGTACATCAAGCATTACATACTGATTTGAATTGATACCATAAATTTCTTCATTACCTTTCCAATCATCACGCAGGGTTTGTCCGTCGTACCAGAGCTGTGTGTCGTTTTTGCCATTTTCTAAAAACACACCACCAGGAAGACCATCACTTTTACTCACCCAATCAGCTTGCGTGATGTCGCGCATACATTGATCGCCATCTGCTGTTTGCATTACATTACACATGCGCTCTTTATCGTAATCGTAGCTATCTTCTATTTGTGCGCGTTTACGGTCGTAAAAAGTCATACCGAAATCACGGTCCCAGTTTGAACTGAAATAAGCATAGCCGCGACCATCATCGAATGACGTACCATAGTTTAAATCGAGGCTAAACTCTTTACTGCCTCCTTCAGTTGACTCGCCAGTTTTAGCTTTAAAATCAAACCCTTCTTTTTTTGATTGAGTGATGATATTAACAACACCGGCCACAGCATCGGCACCATAAGTTGCAGAAGCGCCACCACTGATTATTTCAACGCGATCAACCATGCCGCTCGGAATAGTATTTAAACTGACATAGTTGCCGCTGTAGCTATTAGAAACTACACGACGGCCATCGATCAGCGTTAAGGTGCGATTAGGGCCTAAGTTACGTAGTTCAACTGTTGATAGACCGGTAGTTGAAACGCTTGATTGGCTGGTGGTGTTACCGATGCTCTCGCTAAGAGCTGGCATGTTATCAACTAAAATATCTGATAAGTTGCTTAATCCTGTATCGGAAATAGCGTCACGATCCATCGTTACTAAGGGGGTTGAAATGGAAAAACTATCACGCTTTATTCGTGAACCTGTTACGACAATTTTTTCAGGTTCTTCAGTTTGCTCATTGGCTGTTGGGGTGGTATTGGCAGTGCGAGCTATTTCAGCCTCATCTGCAAAAGCATGTTGACTAAAACCACTGGCAACGGCAAGTGCAATGGCACAAGGTTTGGTTAGTAGATTTCTCACAGGCGTTCCTAGTTGTTATATTTTTAGTTTTTAGAACCAGAGTGATGCTCTTTTTAAGGGCAGTTAAAATTTACAGCGAACAACACTCTGGTTGGTCGGTATTGACGTTAAAATAATTATAGAAATGTGAACTTAACTACAATCTTAGGTTGCTCGTTTATGTCTCTATTTTATATCTATTGAATATCTATTCATTTAAAAACAGTGTGTTAGGAAAATTCTTATTGTTAATTAAATTGCAATTCTAGACTGGTTAATACTTGGCTTTTACGTTAGATTGGTAGGGGCTTACACTGCTGTTTATCTAAAATGAGGTTTTATTTAGAGTTAATGGAAACATCTAATCGCGCTTATCAGCTGGGCCCATGTGTTGTTAACCCGCTCGAAAATAAACTGATATGCAATGGCAGTGAACAGCTTTTGCAGCCTAAATTTATTGAGCTATTAGGTTGTTTAGTTGGGCGCTACCCTGAACCTATCACCCGTGAAGATCTTATTAACCATGTGTGGGAAGGTAATTTTTATGTTGGGGAAAAAGCGTTAACGAATGCTATTTGGCATTTACGAAAAACATTTAAAGAACTCGACCCAGAACAAACTTATATAGAGACATTACGTAAAACGGGTTACCGGGTACTGTTAAAGCCTGAACCAATAGCTACAGCCGATGAAGTAAAAACCGAGGGCTTTAGTATCACAGCAGTACAAATAAGGCAGTTGTTTGTGGCTTTTTGTTTAATAAGCCTAGTGGGAATATATTGGTTGTTCTCATCGCCCTCAGAGCAAATCAATTCAAGCTTTGTGTTGCCACTTAATAGCATCGAAAGTGTGACGGCAAGCCCTGGTCGTGAGATTTATCCTTCAATTTCAGATGATCAACACTATTTGGTGTATTCATGGCGACAACTTGGTAAACAAAATAACCTCTATTTACGCGATTTACATTTTCCTGAACACCCAGCCAAGCAATTAACAGACTCACCTTTTACTGAAGGACGCTCTGTGTTTAGCCCAGACTCAAATACTTTATACTATTACCGAATGGCGTCAGATGTTTGTGAAATTGTAAAACTGTCTTTGGTGAATGCCACCAGTGTTGTACTTGGCGAGTGCAGTAATAGCTATGCAGCAGATCTTGATATCAGTAGTGATGGCAAAACTCTAGCCTACATTGCAGATCACACTGGGCAGTCAGGCAACAGGGTGACTCGTATCAAGCTACTTGGGTTACAGGAAAAACAAACAAAAGAAACAGTTATTCCTTGTAATGATGACTGCGAAACTGTGTATGAGTCAGTGTCGTTTTCGCCCGATGCACAGCGAGTTGTGGTTACGCGTAATGTTAAAAACAACCAAAAAGCGTTGTTTTTAATAGATGTAAAAACAGGGCAAAGCCAACGGCTAACTCATGATTTTGTTGATATTCATGGTGTAGATTGGCATCCGTCTAAAGAGCAATTGGCGTTTAGTGCAGTTGAGGGCGCTAAGCGTTATGGCTATTTTTATGATATTAAGAATAAAACCTTAATCAACACGCAAATTGCTGGTATGAGTTCACCTAACTTCAGTGGCGATGGCAGTGTTTATTATCATCAATGGGATTTAGATAAGGTAATCACGCGACTGAAAATAGACGAACAGGTGGCAAGCTCGCCATTTTCTATGTTGTCGACTAACTTTAGCTCGCTATTTCCTGAATATAATCAGCAGCAAAATAAACTGCTGTATGTGTCGAATGAGTCAGGCAGTTCGCAGCTTTGGATTGTAAACCCCGATAGTAGCTCGCGAAAACAGCTTACTAATATTTCACATAGTACCGCTGAGATCCGTGACCCGACCTGGTCAGCCGATGGACGTTATATCTTGTTTTCATTGAACGATAACGGCAGCGCTCGTTTATATTTTTATGATTTCAAAGTAGAGCAAAGCCAACAAATCGAACTGCCATTTAGCTATGCTGCTAAACCTAAGTTTAGTGCTGATAGTCAGCATTTTTTAGTCTCTGATGGTGACTATCTTTACCGTTATGATTTATCAGGAAAAAACCAAGGAAAAGCTGTTGAAATGCCAGCACAGTATGGCGTTGAAACACAATCGGGCGATATTTTATTTACCAATTCGCGCCATGCTATTTGGATTAAACATCATGATACGGGTGTTGAAGAAATGCTGGTGAACGATGTTAAGTTGGCGCGCAAATATGCGTGGTTACGAGTAGCAAAAAACGCGTATCATGAAGGGCGTATTTATTATTATAAAGAGCGCCGAGGTGATTATCGTATTAGCTACTATGACTTAGCTAGTAAGCAACATCATGATTTAATTGCTTTGCCTGAGCGCGCTTATAGCCGTTCATCGGGTCTGACCTACATACCCGATGAACGTTGGTTGGTTTACACTGCGTATCTATCGCCTGAGATAGAAATCAAGCGTTTACCCGCAGCTTATTTACCAAACTAAGCTAGCACTTACGATAGATATCAGCATCCATATCATAAATATTAACGCTTAGACTATACGAGCGGCGGCAGTATGTTCTTAAGCAATTTAATAATTGCTTACTAAGCATCTGCTTTTGCTCTACGGTTCTTCCTGCCATAATTGATGCGCCGATGTGTATAAAGCCATCTTTACCTTCACCTAATTCGTAATGTTGATAAGCGATTGCACGAGTCTTTATGGTCGAAAGTTCAAATAAGCCTGAGTCAAAAACGGCTTGGTGAACTTTTTCAACTAACACTTGTGGCAGAATTGGCAAGTCTTCTGAGTGTTCTATAACAATGTGCGGCATGGGGTTTTCCTTAAAAGCGGTAACTAAAACCGATGTTTGTTTGAAATTGGTTTAATACATCACCATCAAAGTGCCATAGACATTGGCTGTCTTCAGATGCTGGTAATGTGCATGATACGTTACTTGCATTATTTACAATAGTTGCCAACCAGCGAGTTTCAATATAAACCCGTGCTTGATCAGTAAATAAATACTCGGCGCCACCATAAAGACCTGTGGTAAAAAACGTATCGGAGTCGGCAAAATCTGTGCTGACATGATTTGCGCCAATTTGAGCACCAACAAAACCTACCATACGATTTGCTAATGGTACTTCTATAGCACTTTGAAATAGCAGGTATTGCATCTCGACTTGCTTGTTGGTTTGGTCTTTCATGTCGAGTTTGGTAGCTGAATAAAAGAAGCCATAGCGGGTATTATTAAGGGTTCTATCTAGGCTGACAGTAAAATGGCTGTCATCCTCAAGCTCAATTTTTAGGTTTTCTTCGGTTTGCACCGAGTTAGTAAAGTTTTTGCCGAAACCAGCGCTAATAGAGTAGCCAGCGTGAGCGGTGCTACTTAAGAACATTAAACACAGTAAACCAAGCGATTTTTTCATTGTTTAGGTGCTCGTTGTTGAAGATATTTTGAGATAGTATTGAAACATAGCAAGCAAATCGTTGTAAACGGACAACTATCGCTTTTTAATAAGGAACACTAGGATGAAGTTACTAAAATTAGCTGCACTTACTGCGCCACTGATTTTGTTGAGCGGTTGCTCGGATGACGCAGCTTCGGTGAGTTTGGGGCTATTCACTACCAAAGATATTAAAGTGGTATCACAACAAGACCCGCTTATAAGCGGTGTTACTTGCCACATTAGCCATATTGAAGCGAATCTTGATTTTGCTGATCCATCTGATATGTCTATTGCTTGTCGTCAAACAGGACCTATAACCGCTGAACAATTACAACAAATTGACCGCAGTAAATCGGGCGAAGTGGTGTTTAAGTCATCGAAAAGTATTTTGTTTAAGTCGTTAAAAGTGCGTCGTATTTATGATGCGCCAACACGCACTTTATTATATTTGTCTTATTCAACGAAAGAGTCGAGCGGCAGCCATCATCATGCTTTATCAACCGTGCCTCTTTACAATACGGATGCATGGCAGTGGGCACAATCACAAGAGTAATTTATGTTAGCGTTATTTAAGTCAGCCCCAGTTGTTGATGAGCAAGAGCAGCAGTGGTTAATCGATACCTTTTTATGGGCTGTTGAACACTTTGATAGTGAATATTTTTTAAAACACACACAAATCATTTTACCTAACGGGCAGTTCTTTCCGGATAGGGTATCGAGCGTCAGTGAAATGGCTGAAAAAGTATTTAGCCGAGTTGTTGATTATGCGGGGATGCAGGCGTGGCCAATTAACTTAGTTGCGCCATCTGGGCTTACACCTCAGGTGTTTCCACACTTTGAATTTCAAGACAATTTACGCGGTAGCGAGGCGAGTTTAATTGTGCCGGCAAATCATCCGGTGAATATCTCGTTTAACCCGAACCAAATCAATCAACCGCAAGATTTAGTGGCAAGTTTTGCTGGTACCTTAGCAACCATTTTGATTCAGCATGTGGGTGTCTTACCTCCCGGTGGTAAAGAGTACTTACCGCAAGCGAGCGATGCGTTGGCATGCTATTTAGGCTTTGGGGTGATGATGAGTAATACGGTGTATCAATTTAAAGGAGGCTGTGGCTGCGGTTATAACCCTTATGCCAATCGCCAAGCAGCGCTGACTGAGCCACAAACGCTGTTTATGCATGCGCTGGTTACGCATTTTAAAGGGGATAATCAGTCGAAGAAGTTTTTAAAGCCCCATTTACGCAGCCAATATAAAAAAGCGCAAAAGCAAATTAAAGCATTGGTAAATGACAGTGCAAATCCGTTGTTATTGGCATTAGATGAACAAGCAGTAGGGTAATATTAAGTGCAGTATTTAGATGAGTTTTTATTGATAGCCATAGCTCACTTTTTTGCGGTAGCAAGCCCAGGTCCTGACTTTGCAATTGTACTAAAGCAAAGTATTCAACAAGGTCGTAAAAATGCGCTGTGGACCAGTGCTGGGGTTGGTGCGGCTATTTTGCTGCATATTGCTTATTGTGTATTAGGTGTAGCATTAATTTTATCCCAGACACCTAGCTTATTTATGGCTTTAAAATACCTTGCAGGGGCTTATTTGGCATACTTGGGTGTGCAAGCTTTACGAAGCGCAAAACCTAGCGATAGCACGCAGCAAACCCTTGCCCCTGCTGAGCCTGAATCGGTGTATAAAGCATTTCGACGCGGTTTTTTTACCAATGCCCTTAATCCCAAAGCAACACTGTTTTTTATGTCGTTGTTTACTCTTGTAATAAGCCCTGAAACACCTGTTGTAGTGCAGGCTGGTTATGGCGTGTATATGGCAATGGCGACTTGGCTATGGTTTTCATTTTTATCATTGGTGTTATCAAAAGCATCAGTGCGAGCATTTTTCTTAAAAAGCGGATACTGGTTTGATAGAGGCATTGGCGTGATTTTAATTGCCTTAGCTATTCGCGTTGTTGTGTGAGGTAAGTATGACGCTATATAACTTTTCATTTGGTTCAAATATGTCATCGAGCAGATTGCTGGCAAGGCTGCCTGAAGCAAAGCGGGTAGGCACAGCTATTTTAAAGGGCTATGAGCTGACGTTTGATATGGTAAGTACCGACGGCTCTGCAAAGTGTAGCGTGCGCAAAACAGATCAGGCAGATGCCTTGGTATATGGTGTTGTGTATCAGTTAAACGAAGCTGAAAAGTCGATTCTTGATGATATTGAAGGGCCGCGTTATGACTGTGTGGATATCACCGTTGAACTCATCGATGGCGAGCAACTTGCTGCCCATTGTTATATAGCTAACACCTTAGATGAGTCTTTACTGCCATTCGACTGGTATCTTCAGCATGTTCATCGCGGAGCGCTTGAAGCAGGTGTACCAAATCATTACAGTGAAGCAATACTCGCAAGACCAAGTTGCGATGATCCAGATAAAACCCGAGCAGCGAAAGAATTCGCTATTCACAACAATAAAAATCACCAAGGGACATTATGACATTTCGTAAATTAGCCGTTGCCGCGGCGCTGTTATCAAGCTGTTCGTTTTACAGTTATGCTGATATCGATAGTAAGAAAATTGAAAAAGTAATCGAAACTTCAATGGCACGTTTTGATGTGCCGGGTATGGCAGTGGCGATTGTTGAAAATGATAAAGTCGTATTAGCTAAAGGCTTTGGGATCGCAAACCTTGATACGGGTAAAAAAGTAAATAAAGACACCTTATTCGGTATCGCGTCAAACACCAAAGCATTCACCGCAGCAGCGTTAGCTAAACTAATTGATGAAGGTAAGCTGAGTTGGGATGACAAAGTGATTGATCATCTACCAGAGTTTCGTCTTTATGACCCTTATGTCACGCGTGAAATGACCATTCGCGATTTACTAAGCCACCGTAGCGGTTTGGGGTTAGGGCAAGGCGACTTAATGATTTGGCCTGATACTGACAAATCAATTGAGGAAATCATCGCAGGTCTTAAATACTTAAAACCAGCGAGTAGCTTTCGCAGTAAATACGCGTATAACAACTTAATGTTTGTAACAGCCGGTGAGGTAGTAGCCCGTGTTTCAGGCATGAGCTGGAATGATTACATCGAGAAGAATATTCTTCAGCCACTTGATATGAAAAACTCACGTGCAGGTTTTTCACGCATTCCTAGTAGCAATAAAAACTGGGCGACAGGTCATATTCCAATGGATGGTCAACTTCATCCATTTTTTGTGAACTACCTTGAAGATTTCCGTGGCGCAGGTGCGATTGCATCAAGCGTGAGCGACATGAGCCAATGGCTACGCACGCAGCTTGCTCATGGCAAAATGCCAAATGGCCAGCAGTTATTCACTGAAAAGCAGCAGCAACAAATGTGGCATCCGCACATTACCTCAATGGCATCAAAAAGTGCTTATGAAGCTTACCACCAACAATTTAGAGGTTATGGTTTAGGTTGGAGCATTGAAGATTTCCACGGCATTAAAAAGCTAGGCCACGGTGGTGGTATCTTAGGTATGGTGTCTCAAGTGACTTTAGTACCTGAGAAAAACCTCGGTATTGTTATTCTGAGTAACCAGCAAGCATTCAGCGCGCTCTCTGCAGTGACCTATGAAGTGCTAGAAGATGCATTAGATCTTGAAGATAAAGACTGGGTTGAAGATCTTGCTAAAAAGCACTTTGAAGGTAAAAAAGAAGCTTACGCAAACGCAAAACCAGAAACACCTGCGGATTATCAACCAAAATTGCCGAACATCAACTACACAGGCACGCTGCATGACAACTGGTATGGTGATGTGGTTATTGAAGAGTTAAATAGCCAGCTACGTATTGATTTTACACATACAAAGCGTTTGAAAGGTCAGCTTGAGCATTACACCGGCAATACGTTCATTGTGAAGTGGGATGAAAAGTTACTTGAAGCAGATGCGTATATTGAGTTTCAAATGAGCCCTGATAACCGAGTGAGTAGTGCGAAAATGCGCGCTGTCTCAACGGCGGTGACAGACTTTAGTTTTGACTTTAGGAATTTAGATTTACGCGCTAAAAAGTAAACCAAAGTCGCAAAGCCACCGTTAGGTGGCTTTGTTATACTGGGGAAAATAATTCAAGGAGCGTATTATGAGAACGGCTGTTATCTCACATCCATTTTGTCGTAAACATAAAATGATTGAGGATCACCCCGAATGCCCCGCGCGTTTAGATGTGATCACCGACCGCTTGCTAGCAAGTGGTATTGATATAGCAATTACTCACTTACAAGCTCCTAAAGCCAGCCGCGACGACTTTTTACGTGCTCATGATGAACCTTTGGTAAGCCATGTAGAGCAAACAATTCCCGCTGAAGGGCTGGCTGAATTAGACGGCGACACTTGGTTGTGCCCAGATTCAATGAAAGCGATTGAGCGAGCCGTTGGCGCTGGATTACTCGCCGTTGATGAAATCCTTGCTGATAAGCTGGATGCAGCGTTTTGTTCTGTTAGACCTCCAGGACATCATGCAAACCGCAGTACCTCTGCAGGATTTTGCGTTTTTAATAACCTAGCCATTGCCGTGAAGTACGCGCAAAGCAAAGGTGTAAAACGCATCGCTATTTTGGACTTTGATGTACACCACGGCAACGGCACACAAGATATCTTTTTAGATGATGACACTGTGTTGTTTTGCTCTTTGTTTCAACACCCGTTTTACCCAAATACCGCCGTTGAAAATAACGCGACGTTAGTGAACTCACCGCTGCCAATTGCCAGTGATGGTAATGACTTAAAAGCTGTTTATCTTGAGCAGTGGCTACCAAAACTCAATGAATTTAAACCTGAACTGTTGTTTATTAGCGCCGGGTTTGATGCTCACCTTGAAGATGACATGGCAAGCCTGAAGTTTGTTGAAGACGATTACGCATGGCTAACCACCCAATTAGCTGAATTTTGTCAGCAGCAAGATTGCAAAGGGATTATCTCTTATCTTGAAGGGGGCTATGCTTTATCAGCTCTAGGTCGTAGTGCCGTTGCGCACATTAAAGCGCTGGTGGATGCGCCTTAATCTGCCAGCATCGCAAAGGCTTGCGTTGGTGTAAGCTTAGTAACCTTACTTAAACAGCATACTCCCTCTTGTGCTAGATGCTCTGTTACTTTATTCGCAAGTTCAACGTCAGTTAACGCTTTCACGCTTTCTCCTTGCAAGTTGACATACTGCCCTGTTGCCAAAAGTAGCATCGCTTCATGTTGCTGCTCTTCACTTAAGCCATATAAAAAGCTTTCTATATCGGCTTCATCTTCTACTAATGCTAATTCATGGTCTGTAAAAATAATCTTAGGAAATGATGAGTGCATTTATTGTCCTGTGTCAAAGCTGCCGAGGTTGAAATGATTATAATTGCCAATTCATGTAAGAACTAGGAAAGTCTACTTATGAATCAACCAAGACGACATCAAAAGGTGAGTGATGTTTTTTCGCAAAAGCTGGTATCGTGTCCTGCGCATACGCCTTTGGTCGATGCGGTGAGGTTGATGCATGTTCACAATGTAACGGCGATTTTTATCAAGCATGAACAGTCTGTTGTTGGTATTTGGACTGAGGCTGATTGTTTGAAAATTGACATCAGCAGCCCGCTCTATAAGAACCTTGCCATTCACGAGGTTATGTCAGCGCCTGTTATTACGGTGCCGAATCAATGCTCAGTCAGTGATGCAACCCTGCGTTTTCAACAGCATGGTATTCGTCATTTATTGGTGATGGATAGCGAGAATCAGCCTGCAGGTATGTTGAACCTGTCAGATATTGTGCATAACCAAGGTTTGGACCACTACCTACAATTTCGGCCTATTCATGAGCAGTATCGCACTGACCTAGAGATAGTTGATGCGCAAACACCGATAGAAGAGGTTGTGCAACTGATGCGCGCAGGCCGCCTTGATAGTGTACTGGTTTATAACCGAGAGCTTGAACTGCACGGTATTATTACTCAGCGTGATATTGTCGAGCTGATCATTCAAACTGAGTGGCTAAATCCTTGTTGGCAATATGCCAGCTACCCGCTCATTGAAATTGATTGTGAAAGCAGTTTATTTGATGCGTATCGCACTATGACAGATCGTAATGTGCGTCATTTGGTGGTCAGAGATGATGAAATTTGCGGGGTGATTTCATATGCTGATTTGATCACTGAGATCGAGTCAGCTTATTGCTGCGAGCTTGAGCGGGCAATTGAGCAGCGTGATATTGCTTTGCAAAAGTCACAACGTAACTTGTTTTTGGCAAATAAAATTATTGATGCCTCACTCGATGGCATCATGCTAACCCGTAAAGACGGCACGATTATTCAAGTTAACCCTGCTTTTACTAAATTGACCGGCTTTGCTGAGCATGAAGTAATTGGAAAGCGCCCTAATATTTTAAGCTCTACAAAACATAGCCGTTCGTTTTATCAAAAAATGTGGCATGCCATTGAATACGAAGGGGTCTGGCAAGGGGAGATCTGCAATTGCAAAAAAGATGGTGAAGAGTTTGTAGAGTGGCTCACCATTATCCAAATTAAAGACCCTAACTTTGATGAAGTGCTTTATGCGGCAATTTTTAGCGACATTACAGAGCGCAAACGTGCCGAAGAAAAAATTGCCCAGCTTGCCTATTACGACGAATTAACCGGCCTGCCTAATCGGCGCTTATTTCATGACAGACTCTCTATTGCGCTGAGCTCTGCCAAACGAAACCATGATCTATTAGCAGTGATGTTTATCGACTTAGACCGCTTTAAAGAGGTGAACGACAGCTTAGGGCATGACGCTGGTGATAACTTATTGCAGCAAGTGGCAGAGCGTATTTTATCAATTCTTCCTGAAGGGGATACTCTTGCGCGCTTAGGTGGCGATGAGTTTGTTTTATTATGCGAAGTAAATCGGGTTGAAACACTGCTCAACTTTGCCGAACAAGTCTTGCAGCAGGTGAGTATGCCGCTTGCTATTAACGAGCATGTGGTTGCAATTACAGCTTCTATTGGCGCGGCGGTTTACCCTGATGATGGCGTAGATAGCGCTACACTGCTTAAGCATGCTGATATTGCTATGTACCGTGCTAAGGAGGTGGGCCGTAATTCATTTCAATTATTCAAACCGGCGATGAATGCACGCTCTTTAGAGCGATTGGCTATGATGAGCCGATTACAAAGCGCCATCGAAAGCGATGAGTTTGAGCTTTATTTCCAACCCAAGCAGCAATTAAATTCAGGCAAAATTTTAGGAGTAGAGGCACTGTTACGTTGGCATGAGCCAAACCTTGGAGTGATTTCACCTGCTAAGTTTATCCCTCTTGCTGAAGAGCTAGGCCTAATTGTGAAACTTGATTTATGGGTCATCGAGCAGGCCTGTAAAGAGTTAGAAAAATGGCAGCAACAAGGCATTGAAGCAGGGCGCTTAGCAATTAATATTTCGGCTAATCACTTACGTCAGGGGCAACTAGCATCAAATGTTGAGCGCTTACTCGAGCGTTACGATGTAGACCCACACAAGCTTGAAGTAGAGCTTACTGAAAGCTGTTTTATCAGCCACTTTAGTGAGGCTAAGCAAGAGTTACTCGCGCTTAAAAAGTTAGGCGTGCATATAACGTTAGATGACTTTGGCACGGGCTATTCGGCTTTAAGCTACTTAACCAAACTGCCAATTGATACGTTAAAAATAGATGCCAGCTTTATCGCAAAAGTGCCCGATGAATACGGTAATAGTGAAATTGTTACGGCGATTATTAGCCTTGCGAAAAGCTTGAGTATTCATGTTGTCGCGGAAGGGGTAGAGAAGGTAGAGCAGTTAAATTACTTACGTTCACTTAACTGCGATACCATTCAAGGCTATTACTTTTGCCGCCCAATAGCGAAGCAGCAATGGTATGACTTTTATCTCAATACCGAAAAAGAGCCTAAGCTAGGCTAATTTCGTAAGAAGTGAATTTACGAATATTAATGACGCCAGTATCAAAAATTAAGTACTGGCCTTTAATGCCTTTTAAAATACCCGATACTTCTGGTGCTTTATCAAAATTGAAAGAGCTGATCTTGCTTGGGTATTCACTTACTGGGTAGTCTAGCTCGACCACCTCTTCATCGAGCTTTTCAATGGCTGTTGCGCCAAATAGCTCTGCAAGTTCACTCAGCTTAGCATCAATTTGTGGGATCAACTCTGCTGCCGCAGCTTTTAAATCAATCGCTTCAGATTGGCCTTTTAGCATGTTTCGCCAATTGGTTTTATCAGCAATAAACTCGGCTAAAGCAACCTCAACTAAACCCGATTGAAGGCGGGTTTGTACTTTGAAGATAGGTAAAGCTTGCGTCGCACCTTGGTCAATCCAGCGTGTAGGAATTTGAGTATGGCGGGTAATACCTACTTTTAGGCCTGAGGTGTTGGCTAAATACACGTAATGCGGGATCATGCAGTTTTCTTCACCCCACTGTGGCTCACGACAGGTGCCCTTATCAAAGTGACACGTTTCAGGTTTCATGATACACATGTCACAGCTAGCCAGTTTGCGCATACACACAAAACAGTGGCCTTGAGAGTAGCTTTTCTTGGTTTTCTTACCACAGTTACAGCAAAAAATATTGCCGGTGAAAGTTAGCGTGAGCGGCATACCAATATAGTCATTTAATGAAACTAGCTCATCACCGATAGGTAATTGATATTCGACAGGAGAGGTCAGTGTCGACTTTAATTTTCTGATCGTACCTTGCATCTTTACATGGCCCCTAAAGATGTTAAAAAAGGGCAGTGTAACACGGCCTATTTAAATTGTGAGGCAATAAAGCTTAGATACTCATTAATCGGCACCGCTTTGCTGTAATAATAGCCTTGCCCTTGATCTGCGCCCATCTTGATCAGCATTTTTTCTGTTTCTTGGTCTTCAATGCCTTCGATGGTGATATTCATATCAAGGTTATGGGCCATATCAATGGCCGTTTTTACCACCACTTGGTTGGTAGTGTTATTCACTAAATCCAGAATAAAGCTCTTATCGACTTTAATCGTACTAAAAGAATAATTTACTAAGTAGTTTAACGACGAGTAACCAGTACCAAAATCATCGAGTACCACCTTGCTACCGAGTTTATTGAGTTCGCTGATAAAGCTGACCATTTCATCATGGTTCTTTATAAGCGCAAACTCAGTTAATTCAAACTTTAACTGATCCGCAGTAATGCCATGTTTTAGAATGGTGTTTTCGACTTTTTCGACCAGCTTAGGGATCGCGAGATTCTTAGCACTTAAATTAACGCTAATGGTATGGTCGCGATAGCCTTGTCGATTAAGCTTTGCAGCGGCTAGGCAAGCCTGATCAATCACCCATAAGCTCAATTCGTTAATTAAACCAGTGCGCTCAGCCAATAAAATGAGTTGCTCAATATCAAGATGTTTACCTGCTGTTGGCCAGCGTAATAATGCCTCTGCACCAGAAATAGCACCGCTGCGTAAACTAATAATGGGTTGTAAGTAAATAGCTAAGGTATTACTTCGCATTGCTTGTTGTAACTCAGCAGCAAGGCTCACATCCATATCAATATGAGCTTTACTAAAGTCTATATTTTGATGTTTTTGCGATAAACCTAAGTAGCCACGTTGCAGCCAAATATCAAAGCCATCATCACTCACCGGTTCAGTAATGCTATAGCGGTAATAAAGCTGAAGGTCTAAGCCTGCCACTTTATATTGCTTAGGTAGCTGCTTGCATATATTGCTAAGTTCTTGATAGATTTCTGCTTTCGATTGAATTTTGGTCGAAATAAAAGCCAGTACACCATTGCCTAAGTCAGCCACTTTTGGACTGTTATCTAACGCTGATTCTAAATTAATAAATTGCCTATTTTTATTAATTTGATGCTCTAGCGATTGGGCAACAGTGATAATTATTTGGCTGCTTTGGCTTGGCTTTAGAATGCTCATAAGGGCATTGAATTGCTCTATTTTCACTAAACAAAGGTTAGCGAGTCTTTGCTCCGAGGTAATCGCCATATAGGCTTGTTTGAGCATTGCTTGGTTGAGTAGCTCAGTTTGTTGCGTATGGGTTGCATGATACAGCGCTTTTTCACGTTGATAACGAACACGGTCTGCCAGCGCCATTGCCATAAGCACAATCTCACAGAGAATGGCGACTAAAAATATGTGCCTAACAGCAAAACTGTAGGGAATAAAGCCCGTTAGTTCTAATGGCTGAATGGCAGCGCCTACAATCAGTGGCACCCACGACATGACGTAAAACTTTGCCCACCGAAAACCACTCACCAACTTTTTGTAAATCATGCAAATACATAAAATGTATAACGGCACCATGATGGCAAAAAAGATTTTCGAGGAATGGTATTCCAACATAAAAAAGCTGAGCAAACCGAGGCTGAACAGCAAGGCTAAAAAGCTGATACTGAGTTTGTATAAGCGGCAATTGTCTTTATGGTAGCGTAAGAACATGGTGCAAAAGGCGACGGTGAAAAATGCAATCGCGTAGTTACTGAAGACCACTTGCTCATTAAAAAAGATTTGCCACGATAACGGCCATAAATAAAAACCAAAGCCTAGCACTGAGCCCATAAGTAGTAGTGCTGAGATGATGTAGCCTATATAAATAAGATAGACGCGGTCACGGATCCCTAAAAATAATACCAAGTTATACAGAGCTGCCATGATCAGCACACCAATGAAGATCCCCCAAATTCCTGATTGCGAACGTAGTAGGTCTTGAAACTCTTTTTCACCATAAATATTAATAGGTGTTTTGCTAATCCCAACCGTATCTATTTTTATAATGAGGGATGTTTGTTCATAGCCCTGCATGGTGAGCATGCTGTGCGGTGTACTGTATTGAAACAAACTAAGGCCAGAGATTTTATCACCTAGCTCGGTTGTATCTATAAGCTGCCCTGTATCATCAACATGATAAACGCTAAGGTAATCAACCATAGGGTTGTCAAAGTGAATCGCCAGCTCCACAGGCTTAGCTTGACGGTTTTCTAAATCAAGCTTTAACCAATAATCTTGCGCAGCTAAATCCCATTCAACATCTTTAAAAGGGCGATGTTTAAGCTTGTCTGGCTCAGCTAAAAACTGCTCGAGTGTTAGCGCTTTACTGCTATCTATTCGATACGCCGTATTACTGTAGATGGGGGCTGTTTTATCTATGGTGTAGCGGGTAGGGCTGGCTAAATGTGCAGCTAGGGTAGCAATGATAAAAAACAAAATTGTCAGAATAAGAAATGAAACAAAGTTATATTTCAGTGCTTTATTATTCAAAATTAGTTCTTTATCTAGGTAAATATTCTCATAGTGTAGCATTAAAAAAGCGCAGATAAACTGCGCTTTTTTCAGAATTAGACTGGTTTGACCTTAATTCTGTTCGCGAGCAATTGCACGATAGGCGATATCAGTACGATATTCCATGCCTTCCCAGCTGATTTGATCAACTAGTTTATAAGCACGTTGCTGCGCTTCAGTTACAGTGTTGCCAAGTGCCGTAGCACACAGTACACGACCGCCAGCTGTTACTACGTTGTCGCCGTCTTGCTTAGTCCCTGCGTGGAATACTTTCTCACCTTCAGGGTAAGTAACTTGCAAGCCATTGATAGTGTCACCTTTCGGGTAGCTATCTGGGTAGCCT
This sequence comes from Pseudoalteromonas sp. BZK2, assembly GCF_014349195.1. NCBI lineage: Bacteria > Pseudomonadati > Pseudomonadota > Gammaproteobacteria > Alteromonadales > Pseudoalteromonadaceae > Pseudoalteromonas > Pseudoalteromonas sp. BZK2. The sequence continues at coordinate 45,824 of NZ_JACSOG010000007.1, forward strand.
TTAGCTGCTAATACAACACCGACTGCTGCACGTGGGTCGAACTCGATTGCTGTTTTATCTAGTTCTTCACGGTTAGCCGCTTCGATAAGTTCAACAAGGTCAGACTTAAGACGAAGCATCATAGGTTGTGTTTCAGGGTCGCCAAAACGACAGTTGTATTCGATTACTTTTGGCGTACCATCAGCGGTGATCATTAAACCAGCGTATAAGAAACCAGTGTAAGGGTGGCCTTCTTTTGCCATACCTTCAACTGTTGGGTTGATCACTTCGTTCATAATACGTTGGTGAATTTCATCTGTAACAACTGGAGCCGGTGAGTATGCACCCATGCCACCAGTGTTTGGACCTTGGTCACCGTTGTAAGCGCGTTTGTGGTCTTGGCTAGTTGCAAATGGCAGTACATTTTTGCCATCAACCATCACGATGAAAGAAGCTTCTTCACCTTCTAAGAACTCTTCGATAACTACACGGCTACCGGCTTCACCAAAGCTGTTGCCTGCAAGCATATCGCGGATAGCTTCTTCAGCTTCAAGCTCTGTCATCGCAACGATAACGCCTTTACCTGCTGCTAAGCCGTCAGCTTTAACTACAATTGGCGCACCTTTTTCTTTTAGGTAAGCCAGTGCTGGGTCGATTTGTTCAAACGTTTGGTAGTCAGCAGTTGGAATGTCGTGACGCGCTAAGAAGTCTTTAGTGAATGACTTAGAGCCTTCTAGCTGTGCAGCACCTGCTGTTGGGCCAAAGATAGCAAGACCGTTTTCACGGAATGTATCAACGACACCTAAAACAAGCGGTACTTCTGGACCAACAATAGTTAACTCAACGTTGTTTTCTTTAGCAAAAGTAACTAAACCTGCTAGGTCTTCAACGTTGATAGCAACGTTTTCAAGTTTTGGCTCTAGTGCAGTACCTGCGTTACCAGGAGCTACGAAAACGGTGTTTACTTTAGTATTTTGTGCAGCCTTAAACGCAAGAGCGTGTTCGCGGCCGCCACTGCCGATGACAAGTACATTCATGGCGTATAATCCTATTTATAGCGGTTTTTTAAACTTCAGCGTCATACGATCACTTTCACCAATCGCTTTATACTTCGCGGCATCTTGCTCGCCTAAACGAAGGCTTGGTGGTAGTGTCCACACCCCTTTAGGGTGATCTGCTGTATCAAGTGGGTTTGCATTAATGTCACTGCTTGCCACCAGTTCAAAGCCAGCTTGCTTTGCAATATCAACTACATAGCTTTGCTTCATATAACCTGATGATTTCTGATCTTCATCGCTGCGCGCTTCAGGTAGACGGTGTTCAACCACACCTAAAGTGCCGCCTGGTTTAAGTGCTTTATAAAATGCTTTAAACGCACTTAACGCGCCTTCTTTATCTTTACCCATGTACCAGTTGTGTACATTTCTAAATGTTAAGACAAGATCTGCGCTACCCGCTGGTGCAATATCAAGATGTGTTACTGGTGCAAATTCAGTTAGTTTAACTTCACTGAAGCGTGCGTCATCGCTCATCTTTTTCTTAAAACCAGCTAATGAACGTTGGTAATAACCCACCTCAGAATCAGCAGGGAAATGTGCCGCGTAGTAAACACCATGGCCTTTTACAGCTGGCGCAAGGATTTCGCTGTACCAACCACCGCCCGGCGCAATTTCAACAACGGTCATGTTTGGCTTAAAGCCAAAGAACTCAAGTGTCTCAACTGGATGGCGATATTTATCACGTGCGCTATTTTTAGCATCACGTTCACTTGATTGCACGGCTTGTGTAAGCGCTGATTCATGAGAATGGCTTAGAGCCTGTGCTGATGTCAGTGCAAGGCTGGCAACGAGTAACGTTTTTACGGCAAATTTCATCATCTATTCCTTCATTATATGGGTAATTATTATTAATCAGAATACGTGAATTTGTGGCAAACAAAAAGGGTTAAGCTATTTGCTTAACCCTTTATGTGATTAGTGGCGGAAATGGCGCATACCTGTAAATACCATTGCCATACCAGCTTCGTCAGCTGCAGCGATAACTTCTTCATCGCGCATTGAGCCACCTGGTTGAATAACTGCGGTAATGCCAGCCTCTGCTGCTGCATCAATACCGTCACGGAATGGGAAGAATGCATCCGATGCCATAACTGAACCTTTAACTTCAAGGTTTTCGTCAGCGGCTTTGATACCCGCAATTTTAGCTGAGTAAACACGGCTCATTTGGCCTGCACCTACACCAATCGTCATACCGTCACGTGCATAAACGATTGCGTTAGACTTAACGAATTTAGCTACTTTCCAGCAGAATAAAAGATCTTTTAATTCTTGCTCAGTTGGTTGACGCTTAGATACAACTTTAAGGTCGCCTTGCGTTACCATGCCTAGGTCGCGGTCTTGAACTAGAATACCGCCATTAACACGCTTGATGTCGTGACCTGTTGCATTACCAGACCACTCACCACACTCTAATAAACGTACGTTTTGCTTTGCAGATACGATTTGTGCAGCTGCTTCAGATACTTTAGGTGCAATGATAACTTCAACGAATTGACGAGCAACAATTGCTTCAGCTGTGTCTGCATCAAGTTCTTTATTGAATGCGATGATGCCACCAAATGCTGATGTAGGGTCAGTTTTGAATGCACGATCATAAGCTTCAAGAATGTTGTCACCAATTGACACACCACAAGGGTTCGCATGTTTTACGATAACACACGCTGGTACGTCGAATTCTTTTACACACTCTAATGCTGCGTCAGTATCAGCAATGTTATTGTAAGAAAGTGCTTTACCTTGCAGTTGAACTGCCGTCGCAACAGATGCTTCAGTTAAGTCGTTTTCAACATAAAAAGCAGCGTCTTGGTGTGAGTTTTCACCGTAGCGCATATCTTGCTTCTTAGTGAACTGCATGTTGATAGTACGTGGGAACTTAGTCTCTTCAGCTGCTTCCTCTGTGTAGTCAGGAACCATCTTGCCAAAGTAGTTTGCAATCATGCCATCGTACTGAGCTGTGTGCTCGTAAGCAGCAATAGCTAGATCAAAACGTGTTTTATACGTTGTTGAACCGTTGTTGCTTTGCATTTCGCTGATCACACGGTCGTAATCTTTTGCATTAACTACGATAGTTACGTCTTTATGGTTTTTCGCCGCAGCGCGAACCATAGTTGGACCACCGATATCAATGTTTTCAATCGCATCTTCTAGGCTGCAGTCTTCTTTCGCAACAGTGTTTGCGAAGGGGTATAAGTTAACTACAACGATATCGATAGCAGAGATGTTATTCTCGCTCATTACGTCTTCATCTTGACCGCGACGCGCTAGGATGCCGCCGTGAATTTTTGGATGAAGTGTTTTTACGCGACCATCCATGATCTCAGGGTGACCAGTATGGTCAGATACTTCAGTGACTTTGATGCCGTTATCAGCAAGTAATTTGCAAGTACCGCCAGTTGATAAAATATCCACGCCTTGTGCTTCAAGAGCGCGAGCAAATTCAACGATACCGGTTTTATCTGACACACTTAATAGTGCGCGACGAATTGGACGATGTGTATCCATTGTAGTTTTGATTACCTCAATGTTTGAGCTAGCTTAGAAAGGCGGTATTTTAACTGAATCTGCTTTAAAAAACGACGTTTAAAGCGTGAGGATTTTGCATAGTTTTTAACAGCTATAAAAAAAGCACCCTAAGGTGCTTTTTTCAAAACTTTTATATCAGTTCTTTAAAAACTTTTATATCAGTTGTATTGGATTAGTAAGCAATTATAACAACAGAGAAATAAGTCAATAACAAGGCAAAAATTTTGCAGTGTAGTTATTCTACATAAGAAATTTTTAACGCAGTTAGGGACTTATTTAGCTCGTTAGAATGATTACGGTTTCAATACAACTGGTATCAGTTCATGCCGTATTTTTTAAGCTTCTTACGTAAAGTACCACGGTTGATACCTAGTAAGATTGCAGCACGAGTTTGGTTACCACGCGTGTACGTCATTACTTCTTCAAGTAATGGTGCTTCTAGCTCAGAAAGAACAAGGTCGTATACGTCTTGTACGTCTTGACCATTAAGCTGCTTTAAGTAGTGATGAACAGCTTTTTTCACTGCATCACGCAACGGCTGTGGTTTCTCGTGTGACTGTACATGAGGGTTTGTGATAAATGGAGAAGTCACGTTTTGTTCGAACATCGTTATATGTCTCTTTCTTTCTTAGTTAGCTGCTAGTGTTTTAAAGTATTCTTCTAATGCGTCGACTTGTGCCTGTGGGTTATCTAACGCATTAAATACTCGCCTAAACTGACCGTCACTGTCATGGGTTTGCAAATACCAAGATACATGCTTTCGAGCGATACGCGCTCCCATTGGCTCCCCGTAAAACTGATGAAGATTGTCTAAATGCTCCATCAAAATGCTACGCACCTCTGCAATTTCAGGTGCTGGCAAATGTTCTCCAGTTCGCAAATAGTGGTCTATCTCCCTAAAAATCCAAGGGCGACCTTGGGCGGCTCGACCAATCATAATGGCATCTGCACCCGTATAATCCAAAACCTGCTTTGCTTTTTCTGGTGAAGTAATATCACCATTGGCAACGACAGGGATAGACACTGAACGTTTAATATCCCTAATTGTGGCGTACTCTGCTTCACCTTTATACATACATGCGCGCGTTCGCCCATGTACTGCCAGTGAGGCAATGCCATAACGTTCAGCTATTCTCGCAATCTCGACACCATTACGGTTATCCTGATCCCATCCAGTACGGATTTTTAAAGTGACAGGGACATCAACAGCGTTTACAACGGCATCGAGTATCTCTTGTACTAATTCAGGAAACTGTAATAAGGCAGAGCCTGCGAGTTTCTTATTCACTTTTTTAGCTGGGCACCCCATATTGATATCTATGATCTGTGCACCATTGCTGACATTGAATTGTGCTGCCTGTGCCATAAGCTCAGGATCGGCTCCGGCGATTTGCACCGAACGAATTCCCGATTCACCGCTGTGATCCATACGGTTCATCGATTTTTCAGTTTTCCATACTTTCGGGTTTGACGAGAGCATTTCAGAAACAGCAAGGCCCGCACCTAAGCGACGGCAAAGTTGTCTAAATGGTCTGTCTGTAATGCCTGCCATTGGCGCGACAATTACATTGTTCTCAAGTTGGTATGAACCGATACGCACTGTTATTCAATTGGCCTCTTTTCAAGGGGCGCTAAGTTTACGGTTTTTTTGACAAAAATCAAAGGCTATAAATTGAACAAAAGTGACTTTTTTTTGCCCTTTTCGTATTGACTTTTGATAACAGTTTGACGGGTAGGTTGATTTGTTTGATATTTAAACAGAAATTTTTTTACTCGCAAAAAAGTGCGAAACGATTAACTGTAAAAATAAGGTAAAGCCTGTTAAATATAGGCTTTACCTATTATGTTTGAGTAAATGCTCTAGTGCTGTTTAAGCTTTTTTGACGCCGCTGACACGGGTCCATTCACCTTCAACAGCCACTTCATCAAGTGCTAAAAACGGGGCATAAACATCGGCTACAGACTGAGCTTGTTCTTCTAAAATTCCTGACATAGCAATTTTACCATTCGGTTTTAAAAGACCTAAAATCACTTCATGTAGTTCACGAAGTGGTTGAGCTAAGATGTTTGCAACCACAATATCGGCTGTAAACTCTGGTTGATCTTCAGGTAAATACACTTCAAGTTTATCTGCAACGCCATTACGTTTTGCATTATCGCGGCTTGCTTCAAGGGCTTGAGGATCTATATCGATACCGATCATACGCTCTGCCCCGAGTTTGATCGCCGCAATTCCTAAAATACCTGAGCCACAACCAAAGTCGACCACGGTTTTACCTGTTAAATCTTGGCTTTCTAGCCACTTTAAACAAAGCGCAGTGGTTGCATGGGTACCTGTGCCAAAAGCAAGGCCAGGGTCGAGCAATACATTAACCGCATCAGGGTCGGGAATATCGCGCCAACTTGGACAGATCCATAAGCGATCACCAAATTGAATAGGGTGGAAGTTATCCATCCATTCACGTTCCCAATCTTTATCTTCAAGCTGTTCAATTTTATAAACGAGCTTATCGGCGAGTGTTGCTTCAGCATTTAATGTTGCTACAACGCTGTCCATATCATGGTTTGCGTCATACAGGCCAATCACTGTGGTATCAGCCCATAACTGCACAGTACCAAGCTTTGGCTCATAAATAGGAGTATCTTTGGCATCAACATAAGTGACTGAGGCACTGCCAGTGTCCATGAGTAAGTCGCTGATTAATTCAGCGTTGTCTGCGTTTGCATTGATGCGAATTTGGATCCAAGCCATGAATATCTCTCGAATAGAAAAAAGGCCGCAACAGCGGCCTTTTAGTTAATAACGCGATACTAAATTACTTAGCATCTAAGAAGCTTTTCAGTAAGTCAGAGCGAGAAGGGTGACGTAATTTACGTAACGCTTTCGCTTCGATTTGACGGATACGCTCACGTGTTACGTCAAATTGTTTACCTACTTCTTCTAATGTATGGTCAGTGTTCATGTCGATACCGAAACGCATACGTAATACTTTAGCTTCACGTGCTGTTAAGCCCGCTAGTACATCGTTTGTTGCGCCACGTAGTGATTCCATGGTTGCTGAATCAATAGGTGAATCGATTGTGGTATCTTCAATGAAGTCACCTAAGTGCGAATCTTCATCATCACCGATTGGTGTTTCCATTGAAATTGGCTCTTTAGCGATCTTAAGTACCTTACGGATCTTGTCTTCAGGCATTAACATACGCTCAGCTAATTCTTCTGGGCTCGGCTCACGACCCATCTCTTGTAGCATTTGACGAGAGATACGGTTTAACTTGTTGATCGTCTCAATCATGTGCACAGGAATACGAATGGTACGTGCTTGGTCAGCAATCGAACGTGTGATTGCTTGACGGATCCACCATGTTGCATAAGTTGAGAACTTATAACCACGGCGGTATTCGAACTTATCAACCGCTTTCATTAGACCAATATTACCTTCTTGGATAAGGTCTAAGAATTGTAAACCACGGTTGGTGTATTTTTTCGCAATTGAAATTACAAGACGTAAGTTCGCTTCAACCATTTCTTTCTTCGCACGGCGAGCTTTCGCTTCACCAATACTCATACGACGGTTGATGTCTTTAATTCGTTCGATGCTAAGGCCAGTGCTTTCTTCAATCGCACTTAGTTTGCTGATGCAACGAATGATTTCTGGTTTAACTGATTCAAGTGCTACTGAGTATTTCTCGTTTGCAGCAATCTCAAGGTCGATCCAGCTTGTGTCTGTTTCGTTATTTGCAAAGTGCTTGATAAAGTTCTTTTTCGGTAACTTAGCAATTTGTACAGCTTGCTTCATGATGATACGTTCTTGTACACGAACGCGGTCCATCATTTCACGCATGTTGTTAACCATGCGGTCAAACTGTTTTGGCACTAATTTAAATGTTTTAAATAGTTCGCCGATTTCTGCAATAGCTACAAGTGAGTCAGGGTGTGAGCGACCTTTTTCTTCGAACGTTTCGCGTGCTTTGTTATAAAGCTCACGTAAGTTTTCGAAGTGAATACGGGCTTCTTCAGGATCTGGACCTGTGTCGCCATCGTTATCATCATCGTTATCATCATCACTATCTTCGTCATCATCGTCTTCGTCGTCTTCTTCGTCGAGTTGCTCTTCGTTTAACTCAGAACCGATGTGTGTTGCAGAAATTTGTGATTCGTCTTCATTATTAGGATCAAAGAAGCCAGAGATAATATCGCTTAAGCGCATTTCTTCAGCTTCGAATTTGTCCCATTGCTCTAGTAGATAAGTAATTGCTTCTGGGTATTCAGCAACTGAAATCTGTACTTGGTTAATACCTTCCTCAATACGCTTAGCGATTACGATTTCGCCTTCACGCGTAAGAAGTTCAACAGTACCCATTTCACGCATATACATACGTACAGGGTCAGTTGTTCGACCGATCTCTTTTTCTACAGTCGCAAGTGCAGCTGCCGCGGCTTCTGCTGCGTCTTCGTCTGTCGTTGTTTCTTGCATCATTAATTCATCGGCATCAGGTGCGTTTTCACTTACCTTGATACCCATATCATTAATCATGCTAATGATATCTTCTACCTGATCTGAGTCGATAATGTCTTGTGGAAGGTGATCATTAACTTCTGCAAAAGTTAAATAACCTTGCTCTTTACCTTTTTGAATCAGAAGCTTTAATTGTGACTGAGGAGTTGGATCCATAGAGATTTATTCTTCCACTCTGAAAGTTGATACAACAGGCGCCAGCTCGCTTACTAATTAAGCGACACGAAAACTAACTAGACGCAGTGAATAGCACAGTATAACAGCATTATTCAATTCTGACTAGCTGTTGCTGCCTTTTAACGCTTGCGTTAGTAAGTGGCATTCCAGCCTTTCTTCGCTGCTTAAGCCTTGGGTCTTGTCTTTTATTAATAGGGTCTCTAGTCGATAATTTAAACACTGGTCTTCAATAAATTTAAAAGTATTTTTAAAAACCGTCTCTAAACGATCGTCATTTATTTGATGCTGCCAAGTGGCTAATTTCACCAGCGCGTCATATTCAGCGCCATCCCTAAATGACTCTAAAATTTGTGCGGTGGTGATACCTTCACGTTCTAGTGCTAAGTGCTGAATGCGTAAAAATAGCTCAATACCGGCTATTTTCATCTCAGCTAACTCCGGCATATAAGCAATGCTGGTCGCCAAACTTGGGTGTTGCAATAAAATACCAATCGCTTGGCGCATCGGCGTTATTTTAAATTTACGCTCAATCGCATGCTGTTGCTTTGGTGACTTAACACGATTATTTAATTGCTCTCTTGTTCGACCAATTAAGCGGCCAAGATGTTCCAAAATATTCTCTTGGTAAAAATCACTCGGGATTTTTTCAATTAGTGGTAGGGCATCACTAAGGAGCTTTGCTTTACCTGCGTCTTGTGTCAGGTCTATCTCTTGGCTGAGCTTATTAAACAGCACCTTAGTAAAATCATCCGCTTCGCTTAACCTAGCTTCGAAAGCGTCTTTACCTTCCTTTTGTACCAGTGAATCAGGGTCTTCACCATCTGGTAAAAACACAAACTTCAACGACTTACCATCACCAAGATAAGGCAGTGCATTCTCAAGCGCTCGCCAAGCTGCATCGCGGCCAGCACGGTCACCGTCGTAGCAGCAAATCACTTTATCCGTGGTTCTAAATAAAGTGTGCATATGCTCTGCAGTGGTTGCTGTGCCAAGGGCGGCGACGGCATATTCGATGCCTTGCTCAGCTAAAGCAACGACATCCATGTAGCCTTCAACAATTAAAATATGTTCAAGTTTTTTATGCGCTTGCTTGGCTTCGTATAAACCATAAAGCTCAAAGCCTTTATGGAAAATACGGGTTTCTGGTGAATTAAGGTACTTAGGACCTTGATCCGCTTGCATAACACGGCCACCAAATGCAATCACCCGACCGCGTTTATCGCGAATAGGAAACATGAGTCGATCACGGAAGAAGTCAAATTGACGACCAGGCGATTTTTCAGAGGCTAGCTTTAGTTCTACAAGCTGCTCTTTTTGTTCTTTATTGCGGCCAAGTTGCTGGCATAGCGCTTCCCATTCACTTGGCGCATAACCAATCATGAATTTTTTCGCTGTTTCACCGCTTAAACCACGACCCTTGATATAGTCGATAACCGTTTTCGAGTTGGCATGATGCTTTAATTGATGTTGGTAAAAGCGAGCAGCATGTAACATTAAATCGTAATCAGAGCGCTTTTGTTCTGCGGTGCGTTGCGGGCCTGAGCTTGTGCCTTGTTCGCGAGGTACGTCTAAATTGAGCATACTCGCTAATTCTTCAATGGCGTCAACGAACTCTAATTTGTCGTATTCCATGACAAATGAAATTGCATTGCCATTGGCACCACAACCAAAGCAGTGGTAAAACTGTTTATCTTGAGAAACGGTAAAAGAGGGTGACTTTTCGTTGTGAAATGGGCAACAGGCTTGGTAGTCTTTACCTGCTTTTTTTAGGCCAACTCTCGAATCAATTAACTCAACAATATCTGTGCGTGCGAGTAAATCATCAATAAACTGTCGAGGGATCTTTCCGGCCATAGCTGTTGTTTTTTCCTGCGCTATCTATGCGTTGTAAAATAAGATTTGAACACAATTACTGTGTTTATGAAAGACTAAAAGCAAGAAACCGAGCACTAGGCTCGGTTTGCTTGAATCATACATCTGTATGTGGGGGTTAGGCAGTTAATCGTTGCTTGATTAAGCCAGAAATCTTACCTAAATCGGCACGACCTTCAGCTTTGCTTTTGATAACTCCCATTACCTTACCCATGTCTTGCATACCCGCTGCGTTTGTATCAGCTATAGCCGAGTCAATAAGAGCAATGATTTCTTCTTCACTCAATTGTTGAGGTAAGAATTCTTCAAGTGCTTTAATCTCACTGGCTTCAATTTCAGCTAAATCTTCACGACCCGCATCAATGTACTGGGTGTAAGAATCGCGACGTTGCTTAACAAGCTTTACTAAAACAGCGGTAATACCGTCGTCATCAAGTGTAATTTGCTCGTCAATCTCACGTTGCTTGATTGCAGCAAGTACCATGCGGATAGGTTTAAGACGTTCTTTGTCTTTTGCCTTCATCGCATCTTTTTGCGCATCTTTTAGCGTTAATAAAAGGCTCATTTATACAAGACCAAATACTGATTAGTATAATTTAACGCGACGTGCGTTATCGCGAGAAAGCTTCTTCATGTGACGCTTTACTGCAGCAGCTTTTTTACGCTTACGCTCAGCTGTTGGTTTTTCATAGTGCTCGCGACGACGAACTTCTGAAAGGATACCTGCTTTTTCACATGAACGCTTGAAGCGACGAAGTGCTACGTCAAACGGTTCGTTCTCTCTTACTTTAATTACTGGCATTAAAAATTCACCTACCTAAATAATGAGCGTTGCTCAAGTTGATCGAATAACGACCAAGTGGTTCAAAAATGGTGCGGTATTGTAATCCGAAGCAACACCACATGTAAAGAATAATATTAACAGAAACTAGGTTTGCAAAACAGTGTTAATTTGTCTGGCGTTGATATAGCCGACAAATTACTTGTCCGGCAGTTTTTTCTTTTAAAAGCATCCAGTTATCTGGTGAGCTTAGGTCGCTTAGTTCGCTTTCGACCTCAACATATATAAGTGCTTGGGCAGATAACCAGTTATTTTTTTCGAGTAAAAAACAACTTTTTTCAGCCAAGTTTTGTCGAAATGGCGGGTCAACAAAAATTAGATCAAATTGCTCGTTTTGCGTCTTTTGTTCTAATAATGAAAGGCTATTGCCTTGTTTTACGACGGCATTATCCAATTTAAGCATGTTAATGTTTTCTTTTAGCTGGCTAGCGGCACTTTTATCTAGTTCGAAAAACACAGCATGATCAGCAAAGCGCGATAAAGCTTCAAACCCTAAGCCGCCAGAACCAGCAAAGCAGTCAAGAACAGCTGCGCCTCGGGTATCTTGCATGAGCCAGTTAAATACTGTTTCTTTTATACGGTCTGTGGTTGGACGCAAGCCTTGCACATCTTTTACTGGGAGTTTTCTACCGCGAAATTGCCCACTAATAATACGAATAAAACCATTTGCTGATTTATTGTTCGCTGCTTTTGCTTGGCGGTTAGCTGTTGATTTTTTTCTCATTTAACTCACTAATCATTGGTAACTGACCCCTAGCTCAGATAATATTGTATGCAATAGCTAGCGTGTCATTTTTCTACTGCGCTAAAAGTGATAGTATTGCGACCTTAGCGATAGATGGTACCTGTTTATGTTTGGCTAAAAAGCTGAACTGTCACCAAACTATTATTCATGTAAGTTTATCAGATTTTTATAAGTGGTTATTAGCAAGTATGGCAAAAAAAAGTAAATTCCTGTCTTGGTTTGGTTTTGGCAAATCAGATAAGCAACAAGCAGAGCAAGCAGCAAAAGAGGCTGATAACCAGAAGCAAATAGAAGAACAACAGCGAATTGAAGCCGAAAAGGCAGAAGCTGAACGTTTAGAGCAAGAACGCATTGCGGCAGAAAAAGTAGAAGCTGAACGTTTAGAACAAGAACGTATCGCTGCAGAAAAGGCAGAGGCGGAGCGTCTAGAGCAAGAACGCATTGCGGCAGAAAAAGCAGAAGCTGAGCGTTTAGCTCAAGAGCAGCAAGCGGCAGAGCAGCAACGTCAAGAACAACAAGCTCGACTTGCTGAGCAAGAAGCAGCAATGAAATTAGAGCAAGAACGTGCTGCCGCAGAACAGGCGCAGCGTGAAGCAGAGCAAGCTGCTGCAGAAAAGGCGGAAGCGGAGCGCCTAGAGCAAGAGCGTATTTCGGCAGAAAAGGCGGAAGCGGAGCGTTTAGAGCAAGAACGCATTGCAGCAGAAAAGGAAGAAGCTGAACGTATAGAGCAAGAACGTATCGCAGCAGAAAAGGCGGAAGCTGAGCGTTTAGAGCAAGAACGCATTGCAGCAGAAAAGGCAGAGGCGGAGCGTTTAGAACAAGAACGTATCGCGGCAGAAAAGGCAGAAGCGGATCGTTTAGAGCAAGAACGTATCGCAGCAGAAAAGGCGGAAGCTGAGCGTTTAGAACAAGAACGTATTGCTGCAGAAAAGGCAGAGGCGGAGCGCTTAGAGCAAGAGCGTATCGCGGCAGAGAAAGCGGAAGCGGAACGTTTAGAGCAGGAGCGCATTGCTGCAGAAAAGGCAGAGGCGGAGCGCTTAGAACAAGAACGTATCGCTGCAGAAAAAGCAGAAGCTGAGCGTTTAGAACAAGAGCGTATCGCGGCAGAAAAAGCGGAAGCGGAGCGTTTAGAGCAAGAACGTATTGCGGCAGAGAAAGCGGAGGCGGAGCGCCTAGAACAAGAACGTATCGCGGCAGAAAAAGCAGAGGCGGAGCGTTTAGAACAAGAACGTATTGCGGCAGAGAAAGCGGAGGCAGAGCGCCTAGAGCAAGAGAAAGCTGCTCAAGCTGCTGCTGAAAAACCTAAGAAAGAAGGTTTCTTCGCACGCCTTAAAAAAGGTTTATTAAAAACTCGCGTTAATATTGGTTCTGGCTTTGCGTCTATTTTTAGTGGTAAGAAAATTGACGATGATTTATTTGAAGAACTAGAAACACAATTACTAACAGCCGATTTAGGTGTTGATACAACAATGAAGTTGATTGATAACCTAACCGATGCCGCTGATCGTAAGCAGTTAAAAGATGGCGATGCTTTATACGAGTTAATGAAGCAAGAAATGGCAAGTATGCTTAAAACCGCTGAGCAGCCGCTGGTTGTAAGTGGTGACAAAAAGCCATTTGTTATCTTAATGGTGGGTGTAAATGGGGTAGGTAAAACTACCACGATTGGTAAATTAGCGAAGCAGTTTCAAAACGAAGGTAAGTCAGTGATGCTTGCTGCCGGTGATACGTTCCGCGCTGCGGCGGTTGAGCAGCTGCAAGTATGGGGTGAGCGTAATAGCATTCCAGTGATTGCCCAGCATACAGGTGCAGACAGTGCGTCAGTGGTTTTTGATGCATTTCAGGCGGCAAAAGCCCGTAATGTTGATGTGTTAATCGCTGATACAGCAGGTCGCTTGCAAAATAAAGATAACCTAATGCAAGAGCTTGAAAAAATTGCCCGTGTAATGAAGAAAATTGACCCAGATGCGCCGCATGAAGTTATGCTAACTATAGATGCAGGTACAGGTCAAAACGCAATTAGCCAAGTTAAATTATTTAATGAATGTGTTGGTTTAACGGGCATTACTTTATCTAAACTAGATGGTACCGCTAAAGGTGGTGTGATTTTCGCCGTTGCAGATAAATTTAATATCCCAATTCGTTACATTGGTGTTGGTGAAGGTATTGATGATTTACGTACCTTTAATAGTAGTGACTTTATTGATGCACTATTTAGCCAAGACGAGGATGACGCATAATTAACTAAAGGGAGCTTGCTCCCTTTTTCGCTGCAAGATGATTGATAACTAAAATGATAAATTTTCAGCAAGTCAGTAAAACATATCCAGGTGGCCATCGTGCCCTTGAAAAAGTCAGCTTTCATATTAAGCCTGGCGAACTGGCCTTTTTAACCGGGCACAGTGGCGCAGGTAAAAGTACCCTATTGAAGCTTATTAGTTTAATGGAGCGTCCATCGGCTGGGCAGGTGCTTATTAATGGTGTTGATTTAAATGCTGTTAAATCACGCCAGATCCCTTATGTGCGCCGCGATATTGGTATCATCTTTCAGAATCACCGCTTACTAGAACGTTACTCAGTGTTTGATAATGTTGCCTTACCTTTAATTATTGAAGGTACGCACCACAAGCAAATAGCTAAGCGTGTTCATGGTGCGCTTGATAAAGTCGGGTTACTTGATAAAGCGAAGTGTAATCCAGCAACCTTATCAGGTGGTGAGCAGCAGCGTGTGGGTATTGCTCGCGCTATCGTTAATTCACCGCCAATTCTATTAGCTGATGAACCAACCGGTAACTTAGATCCTGAACTTTCGATGGACATTTTACGTTTATTCGAAGACTTTAATAATCATGGTACAACCGTGCTGATTGCAACCCATGATATTGGCTTAATTGCGCGTATGCGTTATCGCAGTCTAACACTGAAAGATGGCCGTATGATTGAGGATCCGTTAGCTGAGGGGGCACTATGAGTTTATTGTTTAAAAGCCGCAACAGCCAAAACGAACGTCAGAAAAAGTCATTTTTAGCAGCGCCTTATTTCTTCTTTATTAATCTTATTCGCCAAGGTGTGCACAGCCTCGGTGAAATGTGGCGAACGCCTTTAGCTTCATTGATGACCATTGCTGTATTAGGATTAAGCTTAACACTGCCAGCGACGCTTTATTTAGTGGTTAAAAATGTCTCGCAAGTGAGCAGTGGCTTTGAAGATGCTGCAGAGATTTCGTTGTTCGTAAAAGAAACTATGAGCGAACAGCAAACGCAAACCTTGGTTAAGCGTTTAGCACTCTACCCTGAAGTAGATAAAGTAGAGTTTATATCAAAGGGCGATGCTCTCACTGAATTTAAACAAGTATCAGGATTTGGCCAAGCACTTGAATATTTAGATGCGAACCCGTTACCTGATGTTGTTATCGTCACGCCGACAGCACGATACCGTCAGCCAAATACAGCAAAACAATTACTGCAAAAGCTTGAAGGCGAAAGAGAAGTGGATTTTGGTAAACTCGATATTGCTTGGCTTGAGCGATTAAATGCACTTTTAAGTTTATTAAAAGAAAGCGTGATCACCATTGCTCTACTATTATTAACCTCCGTCACCCTGATCATTGGTAATACTATCCGCTTATCAATCATGGATAAGAAAGATGAAATTCAGGTGATGAAGTTAGTTGGGGCGACAAACACCTTTATTCATGCGCCATTTTTATGGACAGGGATTTGGTACGGTATTATTGGCGGTTTGTTCTCTTTTATTTGTGTTGCATTAATGATGTGGTGGCTTGGTGCTGCTGTAAGTGATGTTGCGGGTGTTTATGAAACCAGCTTTGACTTAATTGGTTTAACACTCACAGAGTTTGGCATTTTAGTCGCTCTTGCAACAGGGTTAGGATTTGTTGGTTCTTACCTATCAGTTAACCGCTATATAAAAGAAATTGAACCCGATAAAGTGTAGCTATCAGCGCTATTATTTTAGCGCTTTTGCTTGTCGTTAATTTGTCATATTAAGCCTTTATGCTGTTTGTTTAGATTTTGAATGGTGGGCTATATATCTTTCAAAATACCTTTAAAAGCTAGAATTCATCGCTTATTCAGCGCCTTAAAGTAAAATAAAATTATCTTAAAAAAACCACTTGATTTGAACTTTAAAAAAGTTTTTAATTGAAGTTAGCACTCTCGCTTAAAGAGTGCTAAGATGGTTTCAAATGTTTATCACTGAGGTGAAAAATGAGTAAAGATTTATACGCAATGGCACTTACTGCAGGTCAACAGAGCGCAAGTATGGACGGCTACCTTCAAGCGGTTAGCACTATTCCTATGCTTGATGCAGAGAAAGAAAAGCAGTTGGCGACACGTCTTCAGGAAGAAGGTGATCTTGAAGCTGCGAAGCAACTCATTATGTCGCATCTACGCTTTGTTGCTCATATTGCGAAAAGCTATTCAGGTTATGGCTTACCGCAAGCTGATTTAATTCAGGAAGGTAACATCGGTCTGATGAAGGCGGTAAAACGTTTCGACCCAAGTGTAGGTGTTCGCTTAGTTTCATTCGCAGTACACTGGATCAAAGCCGAAATTCATGAATACGTACTGAAAAACTGGCGTATCGTGAAAGTTGCAACAACTAAAGCGCAACGTAAATTATTCTTCAACCTACGCAAAAACAAAAAGCGTTTAGGTTGGTTTAACCAAGCTGAGGTTAGCACAGTTGCTAATGAGCTAGGTGTAAGTGAAAAAGAAGTACGTGAGATGGAATCACGTATGAGTGGCCAAGATATGGGCTTTGACTTAACGGGCGACGACAATGACGACGCACCAACAAGCACATACTCGCCAGTACAGTATTTAACAGATGGCAGTGCTGACCTTGCTGATGATATCGAAGAGCAGCAATGGCAAGAACAGTCTCATGCACGTTTATTCAGCGCGTTAAAAACCCTTGATGAACGTTCTCAAGACATCGTAAGTGCACGTTGGTTAGCTGACGATAAAGCAACATTACAAGAGCTTGCTGAGAAATATAACGTTTCAGCAGAACGTGTTCGCCAGCTAGAAAAAACAGCGATGAAAAAACTGCAATCAGCTATGAGCTAATAGCAATCGCTATAGCAAACCATCTTTAGTAGACTACAAAGCCTCGCAAATGCGGGGCTTTTTGTTTTAAAGGACGCGGTATGTCACAGATTGATTATCAACATGTATTAGATGAAATCACAAAAGAAGTTCAACCATTACTGAGCCAAGGTAAGGTTGCTGATTATATTCCTGCGCTTGCAGAGGTTGAGCCAAACCAGTTTGCCATTGCTATTCATACAGTAGATGGGCAAACCTATTGCGCGGGTGATTGTAGTGCGCGTTTTACAATTCAATCTGTTTCTAAAGTAATGACCTTAACTTTAGCACTTCAGCGTTATGGTGATGAGCTGTGGCAACGAGTCGGTAAAGAGCCATCAGGCACCGCTTTTAACTCACTTACACAGCTTGAGTTTGAACAGGGCATACCACGCAACCCATTTATTAATGCCGGCGCGATTGTCACATGTGACGCGTTATATAGCCGTTTATCTGCGCCGATGCACTCTATGCTTGAGTCATTTCGTCAGTTATCAGGAAATGCTCAGGTTGTTATTGATAAGAAAGTGGCAAATTCTGAATATGAGTTTCGTCATCGCAACGCCGCGATGGGGCATCTAATGAAGTCATTCGGCAACTTTAATAATGAAGTTGATGATGTGTTATGGGCTTACTTTAACTTCTGTGCCATAGAGTTAAACTGCGTAGAATTAGCAAAGGCTTACAATTACTTAGCAAACCAGGGTAAAGATGCCAATGGCCAAGAAGTACTCAGTGCAAGGCAAAATAAGCAGTTAAACTCGTTACTGTTTACCAGTGGTTTATACGATGCTGCTGGGGATTTTGGCTACCGTGTTGGTATGCCGGGTAAGTCAGGGGTATCGGGTACTATTTTAGCTGTGTTACCAAATCAATTTACTGTGGCTGTGTGGGCGCCAAGACTTAACTCGTATGGTAACTCAGTGGCTGGGATAGCGGCTCTTGAGCGTTTATCCCAGAAACTGGATATTTCGATTTTTTAGTGGAGATTACTGATCCCAGTAAACTTGCTCTAAACAATCTTCACGTTCAGGTAAGCCACGCGATAAACGTGGCGAGTGCTGAACAAGTACTTCATAACTTGCACGGTTAGCGTATTTACTAATTTGTGCAAGCGATGAGTAGGTCATAGCAGGTTGCTGATGCTTCGCTGAATTTGCCACATTAAGTTTGTGGTAAACGTTTGCAGATAGGTCATGCAGTACCGCAGCCAGAGCACAATCGCCTGCGCCATTGGTATTTTTAATACTATCTGGGCCGCCCATAAACGGTGCTGTATGGCTGTACGCACGAATTGGGTTTTGGCAGTCGTCTTTACGCATTGCGCGAGAAAATTCATAACGGTTAAAGTCAGCAATCGCGCCTGGTAATAACGGGTATTCTGTTTCACGCTTGAATGAGTCGTCTACGTAACCGGCCATAAACAAGCCTTTTTCGCCAGCTGTACAAATAACTAAATCAGTCCAATCTAGCGCTTTGTCGGCTGCCAGAAGCGGATCTTCAAAGCCGGTAATCGCAAGGCCTTCCTCTTCGTTCATAGCAAGAATATCAACATGCTCTTTTACAAAGTCAGCCCACCAAGCAGGGTCTTGTTCAATTAGAAACTTAGTACCTAGGGTTAAAACCACAGGGACACCTGCATCATTGGCATATTTCACTGCCTGCATGGTCGCTTCTGTCATGGTTTCATCACCTTGAGTACGCATTAGGTATGCGCTGATCACCAGTGCTGATGAATTCTCAATAAGTGCCTGATCGATTGATTCAGGGCGAAGGTGATTCATAAGCCCCGCGCTGATTGCGAAGGTACGCTCACCGGTCTCGTCAATTAAGGTAAAACAACGACCAATAGGGCCATCTACAGGCTGAAGGTAGTCAAGGTCAACGCGGCTAGAGGTGTTACATAAAAAACGGTATGCATAGCTGCCGATTTTGATATTTTCACTCATTACCCCTAACAACACTGAACGGTCGTCAGCTAGGGTAGAGTAGTTGTGCATGGTGTTACCTACCGTACCACCGGCAAACTCATAATCGATCATATTGTCGAGTTTTAGTCTGTCGTATAGCGCGTTGGTAATATCGTTATCGATCACTTGCGACATGCCACGGCGCAATTGAAATTCATCTAGGAAAGCTTGATCAACTTTCGCTTCAATATCTACCACAATTTGGTCGATACCCGTAATATAACTACGTTGTAGTCGGTCGGTTGAGTTAAGTTGATTCGTCAGTGGATCTTTGGCTTCCACCGGAAAATAATGTTTATGCCTGCGGCGTCCAGGAAATTTCATTTGCTACCCGTGTTGTAAGCTAAATAAAAAAAGCGCGAGATTATAGCGCAATATGGGTCCATTGAGCCATGAAAAAGCCACTAAATTTTGCGTTAATTTTTAAGTGTAGCAGTATTTATTGCCGACATTTTTCACTAACTAGGTATAATTACTCACAGTTTTACAAGATTTGTGTGATATATGAGCGAACAATTTAGCGACCAATATTGGATGGAAAAAGCATTAAACTACGCCAATGAAGCGGCTGCGATTAATGAAATTCCGGTTGGTGCTGTGCTGGTAAAAGACAATCAACTGATTTCTTATGGTTATAACCGCTCAATTATCGATAACGACCCATCCGCTCATGCTGAAATGATGGCAATCCGCGAAGCGGGTAAAGCTCTTAATAACTACCGATTAATCGATTGCACCTTGTATGTAACGTTAGAACCTTGTTCTATGTGCGCAGGTCTGTTGGTGCATAGCCGTATTAAGCGATTGGTATTTGGTGCTAAAGATGCCAAAACGGGATCGGCAGGATCAATTATGAATCTGCTGCAAGAACCTAGGCTTAATCATCAAGTTGAAGTAACCGGCGATGTTATGAGTGAGCAGTGTGGGGCGGTAATTTCAGCGTTTTTTAAGCGTCGTAGAGAAGAGAAAAAGGCGGCAAAGCTGGCTGCTCGCAACGCCTAGTTATACAACCGGCGTTGCAGGAACTTGTGCTTCCATTAACTGCATCGCAAATAAGCGGCGACGCCAAATAACTTTTTTGTGTGTATTACGTAGCATGATACGACGGCGGGTCGCCGTTGAGTAAATAACATTACGCTTAAACTTATGTGTCGTGCGTCTTCTTTTTAACATGAGTGCTCCTTAAGTGAGAGTAAAGCATTATATTGATCTCTACAGGAAGATAATGATCATTTGATGACAAGTAAACAGATTTCGGTGCTTGAAGTTAGTTGTTTTCTAATTCTTGCTGCTCTGAGTTGGTTTGTTGCGTGTTGTCATTTGGCTTTGGTTCGCTTACTTGCGCTTCAGGTTTAGCTTCTTCAGTGCTTTGTTCTTCTTCGCTTGGGTTAGCAATCGCATCATTTTCATCAAGCCAAACCAGTGCGTCGTAATAGCGACGAATATTATCAACGTATTTTACTGCAACATCGCCACGGGCATAACCATATTTGGTTTTTCGATAGTAACGCTTTTTAATTAAAAGCGGTAAGCGCTTTTTAACATCAGCCCATTTATCGGGGCTTGCACCTTCTTGCTCGGTAATAATGCGTGCGTCGTTGACGTGTCCCCAGCCAACATTGTAAGAGGCTAAGGCAAACCAGGTTCTGTCGGGCTGCGGAATGCGTTCAGGGATCCAAGAAATTACTTTGGCAAGATACTGCGCACCGCCTTTAATATTTTGCTCAGGCTCTAGGCGATTTGTTACGCCGACCTGTTTTGCCGTTGCTTGGGTTAGCATCATAATACCGCGAACACCAGTTGGTGACTTAGCCCTTGGGTTCCACATTGATTCTTGATAACTCAAAGCTGCCAGTAATCGCCAGTCTATGTTACCTGCGTATTGCTCAAACCAAGGTTGATATTTGGGTAAGGTGTCTTTTATTGCTTCAATATAAGCAAGTGTGTTCACATAATTAAACTGGCGAACATGGCCGAAATATTTTTCTTCTAACACATAAAGCTGGTTGCTTTGTTTTACATCGCCAAAAAATGGCACCATTAAGGCATATAATGAGTCGTCACCATCTTTTCTAAGTAGCCAAGCGATAGGGTCATTACGGGTAACCGAGAAACCTATACTCAAGTTTGGGTGGTAGCGGCGAAACAGCGATAAGGTGTGCGAGTCTGCTAGGGTGTAATCAATTTCACCGTCGATAACAGCTTGCAGAAGCTCTTCTTCATCCATATCTTCTGTTTCGTTCCAGCTAAGTTCTGGATTAAGTTGTTTTAATTGTTGTAGTGCCAACGAGTGACTGCTTTTGGCGAGAACAGTCAGATTGCCGGTTAAATCCGCAAATTCACGGGGTCTATTACGGCCTTGCTTATAAACTAGTTTTTGGCTTATGGTGCGATAGGTTGGGCCGAAGCGGTAATGCTCTGCCCGAATTGTATTATAGGTAAGACCTGACGCTATAATATCTAAATCGCCACTTTCTAAGCGTGCGAACATATCGGATAGATTAAAAAAAGGCACCATCTCGAGCTCTACACCAACATAATCAGCAAATTCTTGGGCGAGCTCATATTCAAAGCCTTGCACACCTTGTGGAGCCTGATAGTAATTACTCGCACCAGCTAATGTGCCGACTCTAATTTTGTTCTGCGCCTTGATATGAGCAAGTTGCGACGGTTGCTGTTGCATATCGCACGCACATAACATGAGCACTAAACTAAAAATAGCGAGTAACTTTTGCATAAATTATAAATGCCCCTTAAACCATTACCTTAGTGTTATAACAAAACTTCTAAGCCACGTCACTTGGCGAATAGTGTTATAGATCTATTTAAAAATTAATAACTATAACAAGGCAGATGGTAGATAAGTCATACAGAACAAGAACCTGCAGAGAAATAAAGACGACTAAGCTAGTTAATTGTTGCAACCTTAAAAGCGGTTATGAAGATTATTTAAATAAAAGCGTAATTTTGAGTTAAATCTAGACGTTATTTGCACTATAATATGCGCCTAAAATATCGTTCAATCCCTAACCCCGGATGAAAATACCTATGTTGATCCTTCGTGGTGCACCAGCACTTTCCGATTTTAGAGTTCAGAAAATTTTAGCGCGTTGCCAACAGGCACAACTTCCAGTCACTGACGTTTACGCAGAGTTCATGCATTTTGCTGATCTTACAGCTGAGCTTTCAGCTGATGAGCAAACCAAGCTGGAAAAACTGCTTACTTACGGTCCAACAATTGCCGAGCATACCCCTGCTGGCACGTTAATTCTTGTAACGCCGCGTCCTGGTACTATCTCGCCTTGGGCATCAAAAGCAACTGATATCGCACATAACTGTGGCTTAAGCCTAGTTCACCGTGTTGAGCGTGGTATTGCATACTACGTAGAAGGTAACTTATCAGCTGAGCAAACAGCTGAAGTTGCAGCGTTATTACATGACCGTATGACTGAAGCAACGCACGCGGATATGGCTGATGCAGCTAAATTATTCCGTCACGATGAGCCGCGTCCAATGTCATCAGTTGACATTTTAGGTGGTGGCCGTGAAGCGCTTGCTAAAGCAAACGTTGAGCAAGGTTTTGCGCTTGCAGATGACGAAATTGATTACTTGGTAGAAAACTTCCAAAAGTTAGGGCGTAACCCGAACGACATCGAATTATTCATGTTTGCACAAGCAAACTCTGAGCATTGTCGTCACAAAATCTTTAACGCCGATTGGACAATTGATGGTATCGAACAGCCAAAATCATTGTTCAAAATGATCAAAAACACTTACGAGCAAAACCCTGAAAACGTACTATCTGCATATAAAGATAACGCAGCGGTAATGAAGGGCTCGCTAGCAGGTCGTTTCTTCCCAAATAACGAAGGCGAGTACGCATACCATCAAGAGAACATCGAAATCTTGATGAAAGTTGAAACGCACAACCACCCAACAGCGATTGCGCCATTCTCAGGTGCATCAACAGGTTCTGGTGGTGAAATTCGTGATGAAGGTGCTACAGGCCGTGGTTCTAAGCCTAAAGCAGGTTTAGTTGGTTTCACTGTATCTAACCTACGAATTCCTGGCTACGAGCAGCCATGGGAAACAGACTTTGGTAAGCCTGGTCGTATCGTAAATGCACTTGATATCATGACTGAAGGCCCATTAGGTGGTGCGGCATTCAATAACGAATTTGGTCGTCCTAACTTACTTGGTTACTTCCGTACATACGAAGAGAAAGTATCAAGCCATAATGGTATCGAGGTACGTGGTTACCACAAGCCAATCATGCTTGCAGGTGGTTTAGGTAACATTCGTTCTGAGCATGTTCAAAAAGGCGAAATCCCTGTAGGTGCTAAGCTAATTGCACTAGGTGGTCCGGCAATGAACATCGGCCTAGGTGGTGGTGCTGCGTCTAGTATGACATCAGGCCAATCAAACGAAGACTTAGACTTTGCATCGGTACAACGTGAAAACCCAGAAATGGAACGTCGTTGTCAGGAAGTTATTGATAAATGTTGGCAGCTAGGTGATGCAAACCCAATCGCTTTCATCCACGATGTGGGCGCAGGTGGTCTTTCTAACGCATTCCCTGAGCTTGTAGACGACGGTGGTCGTGGTGGTAAATTCCAACTTCGTGATATTCCTAACGATGAGCCGGGTATGGCACCACACGAAATTTGGTGTAACGAATCTCAAGAGCGTTACGTATTAGCAGTTGCAGCAGAAGACTTCGCGCGCTTTGAAGCAATCTGTAAACGTGAACGTGCAGAATACGCTGTTATTGGTGAAGCAACAGAAGAGCGTCACTTAACGGTTGAAGATAGCCACTTTGGTAACAACCCAGTTGATCTTCCGCTTGATGTTTTACTTGGTAAAGCACCAAAAATGCACCGCGAAGTTGAATCGAAAAAAGCACAATCGCAACCATTAGACGTTGCTAACATTGATGCGGCAGATGCTGCACAGCGTTTATTACGCTTACCAACGATTGCTGAGAAAACATTCTTAATCACCATTGGTGACCGTACGGTAACGGGTTTAGTTGCGCGTGACCAAATGGTAGGTCCTTGGCAGGTGCCAGTAGCAAACTGTGCGGTAACAGCCGCTGCGTTTGATACTTACCACGGTGAAGCAATGTCACTAGGTGAACGTACACCAGCTGCACTTTTAAACTACGGTGCTTCTGCTCGTTTAGCTGTGGCTGAGTCACTAACGAACATCGCGTGTGCGAACATCGGTGGCCTTGAAAATATCAAGCTATCTGCAAACTGGATGGCTGCAGCAGGTCACCCTGGCGAAGATGCGGGTCTTTACGAAGCTGTAAAAGCGGTAGGTGAAGAGCTTTGTCCGGCACTCGGTTTAACTATTCCTGTGGGTAAAGACTCAATGTCGATGAAAACTCAATGGGATGAAAACGGTGAGCAAAAATCAGTTACTGCACCATTATCACTGATCATTACTGCCTTTGGTCGTGTTGAAGATGTGCGTAAAACAGTAACGCCACAGCTACGCACTGATAAAGGTGAGTCATCACTATTATTAGTTGATTTAGGTGCGGGTCAAAACCGCATGGGCGCATCAAGCCTTGCACAGGTTTATAAGCAACTAGGTGATGTAACGCCTGACGTTGATAACCCAGCTCTATTAAAAGGCTTCTACGAAGCAATGCAAGCGCTTGTTGCTGATAACAAGCTACTTGCTTACCATGACCGTTCAGATGGTGGTTTATTCACAACTATCGCTGAAATGGTATTTGCTGGCCACACGGGTGTAACAGTTGACCTTGCAGGCTTAACAGGTTCAGACATCGAAGCGCTTTATAATGAAGAGCTAGGTGCGGTTATCCAAGTAGCAAACGCTGATTTAGACGCAGTGAAAGCGGTTCTTGCTGATCACGGCTTAGCTGCTATCAGCCATGAAATTGGTGCACTAAACGCTGATGACCGCGTGGTATTCACTCGTGGTGATGATGTGGTTCTTAACCACACGCGCACTGAGCTTCGTACTATTTGGGCAGAAACAACTTACCAAATGCAAGCGCGTCGTGATAACCCAGAGTGTGCAAAGCAAGAGTTTGACGCTAAGTTTGACGCAAAAGACCCAGGTCTTAACGTAAAACTAAACTTTGACTTAAACGAAGATGTTGCAGCACCTTACATTGCAACTGGTGCGAAGCCGAAAATGGCGATTCTACGTGAGCAAGGTGTTAATTCTCACTTAGAAATGGCGGCGGCATTTAACCGTGCAGGCTTTGCCGCGGTTGACGTGCACATGAGCGACATTCTTGAAGGTCGTTTAACACTTGAGCAATTTAAAGGCTTAGTGGCATGTGGTGGTTTCTCTTACGGTGACGTATTAGGCGCAGGTGAAGGCTGGGCTAAGTCAATCTTATTTAATGAGATGGCGCGTGAGCAGTTCCAAAGCTTCTTCCACCGCGAAGATACATTCAGCTTAGGTGTGTGTAATGGCTGTCAAATGCTTTCAACATTGAAAGAATTGATCCCAGGCACTGAGCATTGGCCACGTTTCGTAACGAATAAGTCAGAGCGTTTTGAAGCTCGCTTTAGCCTTGTAGAAGTACAAGAAAACCCATCGGTATTCTTTAACGGTATGGCTGGTTCACGTATGCCTATCGCTGTTTCTCACGGTGAAGGTCATGCTGAGTTCGCAAACACTGATGCAGTTAAAGCAGCGCTTGAGTCAGGTACTGTGGCAGTGAAGTTTGTTGATAACTACGGTAACCCAACAACGCAATACCCAGCTAACCCGAATGGCTCACCAGAAGGTATCACAGGTATTACTTCTACTGACGGTCGTGCAACGGTGATGATGCCGCACCCAGAGCGTGTATTCCGTACGGTTGCTAACTCATGGCACCCAGATGAGTGGAAAGAGGATAGCCCGTGGATGCGTATGTTCCGCAACGCTCGTAAAAGCGTTGGCTAGAACTTAATTGTGTGCCTAGCTATACAAGCTAGGCTCATACAAACCGTTTAAACTAAAAAGGCTGCACTATCATGTGTGGCCTTTTTGTTTATAATGTTCTGAGAAGCGAGAAGCGAGAAGCAAGGAGAGTTTTTTGAGTTTTAAGCGGGCGTGTGTTGGGTTGCTAGGTATCGTGCTAAGCATGGTGCTGTTGGCGTATCTGTTCAGATTACCACTGACATCGTGGTACTTAACGCCTATGCTCAGTAAAAATGGTGCTGAGCTTCACTGCATTGATTGGTCATTAACTCGCAAGCTTGATTTGAATATCGAGAAATTATGCTTAACCTACCAAGGGCAGCAAATTGAGTTAGCTGGCATTATTGCGAATAAGCAACAGGTTAGTATTTCTCGAGCCAATCTTATAATTAGCAATCAGAGTAATAATCAACAACCTGACACTTCACAAACTGAATTTAAAAAGCTTGCTTTGGTATTACCCGAGCAAAGACCGCTAATAAGTATTGAGCAGCTTGATGTAGTCTCACCGTTTACCCAAAATCCTGTTAGGTTGGCGATACAAGAAAAACGCCTAAATCATTTTACGATTTCACGGGATCTCAATGCTGACGTTGTAATATCTAATTATGAAGTCAAAGCCAACATCACCTTTGATGAGCAAGTGGCTGAGCGGTTCGTAACATTGCCAACAAGCAGCCATTTTACCACTCAATCACAGATTAAGTTTGATGGAATTACAGTTGCAATTGAAAGCTCAATCAATGCAAGTTATCAGCATGCTGTAGGGGAGTGTGACCTAGGTTTTGCCAGTGAAGGGCAATTGAGTGCTAAGTATCAATTAAATCAACAGCATTTATACGTGGATTTATCTGCTTTACAAAATCAACTGAGCGCAAAGCGAGACTGCTTAAACACCATCGCAGACCAACAGCATCAATCATTTATTGAAGCGCAGTTACCGCTTACTTGGCAGTTACACATTGAAAAACCAGTGAGTGTAGAAGATAAAAATCTTTCAGCCCCAATCATAAAGCTGCAAGCTATACAAGGGCAAAGTGAGGTGACAGTCAGTAATACATCCCTTTCTTTGCTGGATCCGCTCACATCACTGAATAGCCAAGTTAGCATTTATTTTAATAGTAAAGATATAGATGAGCTTAAGCTAAACGCACATTTGCATGAAAGCAGCGTTAGCGCTGATTTTCAACTGTTGGTGGATTCACTACCTGCATTTTTAGATTTTCAGGCTGATGGCGCCTTGACTGAGGGTTTTGGGGTTGAAGATATTGGGGCTAAAGGAAAGCTAAATATTGAAGGGTTATTTACTAGCCCTACAGCTAAACTGAATACCAATATCAGTGTTAAAAACGCCCTAATATCGGGTGCACAGATAGCTGATTTTAGCAGCGCAATTAACGCTGAGTATAATGCCCAGCAGCACCTAGTTGTTATCGCTAATAGCAAAGTTAAATCATTAACTTATGATGATATTAACGCAGCAAAAATTAGCAATGAGCTTACTCTTAGTACAGATCTCAGTGTGGGGGAGTTATTTGCTGATATTGATGCCAAAACCACTGCCGCTAAATTATCAACAGCAGAGCTTAGCTTAAATAAGTTGTCTGTTGTGTCAAAAGCTCTTCAAAGCCGCGCCTTGCAGGCAACGCATCATGTGTTTGCAGATGGCTTTGAAGCGCTTGTTAGCCATCATATGTCTGAGGTTGCTCACCCATTTGAATTAGTGATACCAGAGCAGGCAGTATCCAAGCTAAACCCGATAATTGCTCAGTTTGAGCCGCTTGCTACAGTCACTGATGGAGTCGTTTCGGGCAATATAAAAGGGGATGTAAATCTTCAACAAGCACAAGGGCGCGTGCAAATAAGTAAATTCAGTGCGCTTTATAATGATTATCTAGCGAATGATTTTGCAGTGAATTTGAACGGCACGTTTAATTCAGGGCAGCTTAATATTGCAGCGACTAAATTTACACTCAATGAACTGCGCGCAGGTGCCGTGGTCAAAAATATACAAGGTCAGTTGCAGGTAACAGCTAATCAGCCTTGCGCAGCTAATCTAACTGGTCAGGTTATGGGCGGGGCATTTGTGGTGAATAAGTTCTGCCCACTCAGTGATAACCAAACCGCGACTGTTAAATTTGAAAATATTGATGCCAGTAAATTGGTCACCCTTGATGCTGAATCAGGGATTAGCTTAAGTGGGCGCTTAGCAGGCACTTTACCCGTTGTAATAAGTCAACAGGGTATCGAGGTAAAGCAAGGGCAGTTAGTTAATCAGGGTGATGGTAAATTACTGATCACTAATAATGCGGGCTTTGAAGCGGTAAAAGCGCAGCAACAAGAGCTGAGTACCACGCTGAGTTTACTTGAGAATTTAGATATTAAAAAACTACGCAGCAGTGTTAATCTCAAACCGGATGGTTGGTTACATTTAGGTGTAAATTTAGAGGGTTATAATGAAGCGCAGCAGCAAGCAGTGAACTTTAATTATAATCATGAAGAGAATGTATTTACTTTACTTAGAGCGCTGCGTTTAAGTGATGAAATTACTCAAAGAGTTGAGAAAGAGTATGCAAAAAAAAGGAAGCAATGATGGCTAAGTGGTTAGTAATGCTGACGGCGGTAGGCATGCTGAGTGCCTGTACGCATCGTGTTGAGGTGGCAGCAAAAGAGCCGATTACAATCAACTTAAATGTAAAAGTTGACCATGAGATCCGCGTAAAAGTGGATAAAGAACTAGATACCTTATTCAGTGATGACAGCGAATTATTCTAAGGAGCACACATGCGTAAATTACAACTTAAAAAACTAAATGTGATCACCTTGATCAGTGCTGTTTGTTTATCCTTCTCTGCTTGGGCTATCAGCCTTGATGATGCAAAAAGCCAAGGCCTAGTGGGTGAAGACAGCTCAGGCTATTTAGGTTTAGTGGTTAATAACAGCGAAGCAAAAGCGGTCGTTGATGAAATTAATGCAAAGCGTAAAGAGCAATATTTAAAACTTGCGAAAAAGAACAATCTTTCGTTAGCGCAAGTTGAAGCACTTGCAGCTGCTAAAACTATCGAAAAAACGAAGCCGGGTCACTACATTGAAGTGAACGGTGAGTGGGTAAAAAAATAACTCACTAAATTTAATCGCTATAATAAACAAAAAGCCAGCATTGCTGGCTTTTTATCTTTATAACGCCGGTAGGTGTTAGCGCTTATCGATGCAGTTTTGCAGCAGCTGCTGCCAAAAGTCGATGCCTTTGCGTCTTGCAAGTTTAATATTGTGCTCTGGGATAGATTCGGGTTCATCGTAGTTGTCTAACGCTTCGCTCATGCTGGCTTCACGGATTAAATGCAGTGTTGGGTAAGGTGCACGATTCGTATAGTTTGCAGCATCGCTGTCATCGCTATCAGCAAATACATAGTCAGGGTGAAAGTTGGCTATTTGATACTTACCTTCATAGCCTTGCGCAGCTAAAAGCGCATTGGCTAAATCGACTAAATCTAAGAACTCTTCAAAATCTTTAAAGCCTTGCTCAAACATCAACAAAGTGGTTTCGCGCTCTGCTTGTTGGTCTAACGCGCTACATTGCTCAAGCATATCCATTACTGCATCATCAAGCGTAATAGACTGACTAATTTGATAATGAATGCAATTGCTTTCAACTTCTTTACGGGCAAACGGGCAGAAATTGTATTTTACGATTACGCTTGATACCCATTCGCGCGTTTGTATTTCTGGGCGATTTATCGCTTGCTTTGAAGTCACATTATTTCTCTATTCTATTTTACTTTTCTATCTTACTTTTCTAAGTAATGCTCAATTAATTTAACCGTTTTACTAATGGCGCCTTGGTTGTTAGCAACGCATTTCTGAGCTTGTTGACCGAGCTTAATCGTCTCCTGTACATCACTACTCAAAGCGATAAGTGTGTCAGCAAGGTGATTTTCATCGGTAACAGTTTTAGCTCCCTGAGCACTAATCAGCTCAGGATAAATATGGTCAAAGTTATAGGTATGAGGGCCTGCTAATACGCCAACAGAAAACGCTGCTGACTCTAACGGATTATGGCCGCCTCGCTCGATTAAACTACCGCCAACATAGCTGATGTTTGCCACACCATATAAGCATTGTAATTCACCTAACGTGTCAGCTAACACAACTTGTTGCTTGTTATAGTCATCTTCACTGCGACGACTAAAGCTAAAATTTGAACTTTTTAAAACTTCAGCGACTTTATCAAATTGCTCTGGGTGACGTGGAGCAATAATCAAAAGAGCGTTGGGTAACGCTTTTAACAGCTTCTTATGAGCAGTTAAAATAAGCTCGTGTTCAATAGGGTGAGTAGAGCCTGCAACCCAGATAAATCGCTCGTTGTTATATTGGTTTTTAAGTGCTGCGACTTTATTTAATTGCTCATCTGTAGGCATGATATCAAATTTAATTGAGCCAAATACGCGTGCCTTTTCAGGCTTTAAACCAAGTTCAATAAAGCGTTTTGCATCATCTTGATTATGGCTGGCCAGATCGCTAATAGAGTGCATGATCACCTTAGTTAAGGGCATTACCTTTTGGTAGCCTTGCTGTGATTTAGCTGAAAGTCGGGCATTTAAAACAAGTACTTTTGTGCCGGTGTTGTTGCTTTGCGCCATCAGGTTTGGCCAAAGCTCAGTTTCTAAAATACACAGTACCTTTGGTTGGATTCGTTTTAAAAATCGATTGGTAGCGAAGAAAAAATCAATCGGTAAATAACTACAGCTAACCGCATCTTTAAAGTTATTTTTTATTTGTTCGAGACCCGTTGGGGTATTACAGGTTACTAAAATAGTAAGTGCAGGGTTTTTTGATTGAACGGCCTTAATAAGCGGCGTTGCTGCTAACACTTCCCCTACAGAGGCACAATGAAAAACAACATCGTGATGAGATAAGTTCGAAAAGCCAAAGCGCTCAGCAAAATGTTCACGGTAACCCTTATTCTTTTTGCCGCGTAAAACATACAGGTAAAAAACAACCAGTGGGCTTAGTAGGTATAAAAGTAAAGAGTATAAAATGCGTGCCATAATTTTTAATATATAGAGTTTTAGGGTAGTTTAACGCTAATCGAGCTGTTGCCAATAGTTAGTCTACATATAACTGTAATTATCCAGTCGATATTCATAAAAGTACGATAAACTGAACACAAAGAAATAAATCTGTGGAATAATAACATTATTACTCCTGCCAAAGTTTGTTCCAAAGAGGGATATTCATGCCTAAATTAGATTCTGTAGCAGCAAGCTACTTAGAAAGTTTGAACCGCCATCAAATGTTATTTGAAACGATGGATACATATCACCCAGAAGTGATGCAATTACTTGAAGCATGTCACAGCGCTTTGCAAGCAGGTGGTAAGGTAATTTGGTTTGGTAATGGCGGAAGTGCGGCTGATGCACAGCATTTAGCTGCTGAGTTTGTTGTACGTTACAAATTGGAGCGCGGTCCACTTGCTTCTATCGCATTGACAACAGATACCTCAATTTTAACCGCTCACAGTAACGACTATCATTTTGATACTGTATTTGAGCGCCAAGTGCAGGCGTTATGTAAACCTGAAGATTTAGTGATTGGCTTAACCACCTCTGGTACTAGCCCTAACATCAACCTCGCACTGGCTGCAGCAAATGAAATTGGCGCTTTTACGGTGGCATTAACAGGCCGAGATGGCGGTAAAGTAAAAGATATCGCTAAGCTACCGATTATCATTAAAAATGATGAAACAGCGCGTATCCAAGAGGCGCATATGTTCATCGGACATTGGCTATGCGAAGCCATCGATATGGTTGTTGCGGAGCAAAAGTAATGGATTTAGCGTTACTAAAAAACCTTTCAAAGGCACGTATTTTGGTCGTTGGTGATGTCATGCTAGATAGATATTGGCATGGCGATTCAGGACGTATTTCGCCTGAAGCCCCAGTACCTGTTGTTAAAGTCAGTAAATTTGAAGACAAAGCTGGTGGTGCAGCAAACGTAGCAAAAAATATTGCTCGTTTAGATGGTAGAGTGGGCCTACTAGGATTAATTGGTGAAGATGAAAGTGGGCAAATCCTCGAAACAATTTTAAGTTCAGAGAAAATTGATTCGCAATTAGTGAGTGTTTGCGATTTACCGACTATTTCTAAAATGCGAGTAATCAGCCGTCATCAGCAAGTTGTTCGATTAGACCTTGAAGAAAGCTTTACTGAGCAACACAGCCAATTGTTATTAAACCGTTTAGAGCTGGTTTTAGATGACTACGATTTTGTGTTGTTTTCTGACTACAACAAAGGCTCTCTGAGCTTAATTCAACAAATGGTTCAGGTTGCAAAGAAAGCAGGTAAAACAGTTCTTATTGATCCTAAATCATCTGATTTAAACTTATACCGTGGTGCCGATTACATAACCCCTAACTTAAACGAATTTAAGCTTGCTGGTGGTTTGACGGACTCTGAGCAAAACTTGACTGACAGCGCACGTAAGCTAATCACTGAAGCGGGCATCGCTGCGATGCTATTAACGCGCTCAGAGCAGGGTATGTCGTTAATCAGCCAAGCAGAAAAACATGATTTTGCGGCCCAGCAGCTTGAAGTCAGCGATGTTACTGGCGCCGGCGATACAGTAATCGCGACGCTTGCCGTGATGCTTGGTGCGGGTATGGCAGCAAAAGATGCGGTTGAAATTGCCAACCTTGCTGCCGGAATTGCGGTGAGTAAACTGGGTGCCGCAACCGTGTCGCCAGAAGAGTTGAGCCGTAAGCTTGGTCAATATTTGCAGCAAACTGGCGAGCATTACCAAACGCCGTTTGAAGATGTGCTTCAGCATATTGAGTTTGCTAAGCAAAATGGTGAAAAAATAGTTTTCACTAATGGCTGCTTTGATATTCTTCACGCAGGCCATGTACGCTATCTTGCTCAGGCTAAAGCTCGTGGCGATAGACTTGTTGTTGGCTTAAATAATGATGAATCAATCACTCGCTTGAAAGGTCCAGAAAGACCGATTAATCCATTGGATGAACGTGCCATGGTATTAAGTGCACTGGCGTCAGTTGACTGGGTTATTCCATTTGGCAGTATTGAAGAAAATGACACGCCAGCTAAGCTTATTGAGCAAATTAGCCCTGATGTATTAGTAAAAGGCGGCGATTATACCGTTGACCAAATTGCCGGTGCAGATCATGTATTACGCCATGGCGGCAAAGTCGAAGTACTTGAGTTTCTTAATGGTTGCTCAACATCAAACGTTATTAGCAAAATCAAAAGTTAATAAAAAAGCCAACATGTGTTGGCTTTTTTGATTCTAAAAGTTCATTTCATATTTCATAAATGCGGAGGTTTCAGTGTCTGATTCCCCCATTGATTTATTTTTAGCAGCCAGGGCACCGAAAGAGATTCTTCCTTGTAATGCTAACATTCTGTAGCGCAGTTCTAGTTGTGTGCTATCAATGGCATTTTTAGTGATTGTATGCCCTAAATCTGGGTTGCTAGGGTATCTATCAACGTTATCTTTGTTGTAATCAACCTGACGCAGTTTAACTTGCCAATCGTTACCATTTCTATGTTGCCCAAGCACTGTGAGTACAAGGGATTCTGTGTCGTTATCAAAAGTAGAACCAATCGTTCTTCCTTGGTAGCGATAACCAGAATTATATTTACCATGCTCGTAATAGCAGTTATATGAGATCACAGCACCAGGCACAGATTCATCACCAGAGCATGAAACTACAGTATCAATGTATTCAATGTTTACTTTGATATTTTGCTCTGCAAATGGAATTATTGTTTCTACACCCGCTAAATACGCTCTGTCTGCGGGCTTAAAGTAGCTACTAGCATCTTCGCCAATTGTACTTACATAAATAGCGTACGGGTATGAATAGAGAGTATCTGACCAGCGTAAATCAATACCTGCAAGTTGGTTGCCTAATTTTGACTTCTCAGCTTCAGTACAGTCTTGCGACCCATCAGGGCAAGTACTTTTACCTGAAACCATATCAAAAAATTCTGAGATAGATTGTGGTTCACCATCCCCGCCCCATTGTGCAGACCAGCTTAGAGCAACCTCAAGTTGCTGAATTGGTCTAAAGTTCACTCGGCTACTCCAAAGTAGCGCATCAGGGACTGCTCGGGTAGATTCAAGCTTAGCCATTTGAGTTGTTAAGCTCCAAGGACCAATCCAACTCAACCAAGCTGATTCAAAAGCGGTGGCTTTTTCACGACTAATGCTGAAAGCTTGTAAAGGTTTACTATTCGCTGTGAGAATTAGACTGTTGTCAACACCTGGTCCCCAGAATTGTTCAACTGCACCTGCACGAAAGACCCAATTGCCAATTTTATAGGCAAGGTAACTATGGTCAAAAGTAATATCATCACAATCAGTAAGAGCTTGATGATCTTCAGCTATGTCTGATTGTTCCATGCCCTCTTGGTAGCATTTTCTACCATCAGAACGATAATTAACTGCTAGTTTACCTGCTAAACTTTCACCTAAATAACTATAAGCGACGGTCGCTTCTGATTTTTGTGTGTTGGTGGCGCCAAAACTCGTGGCTGGTAATGTATCTGTTGATAGAAAAACTTCGCTATGGAAGTTGTGCTGTTCGGTATTTTCGGCTTTATATCTGCGCTTTACACGAAGTAAAGCATCTTGAACAAAACTAGGTAATTGCTCTAGTGTGGTGTCATTTAATTCATCAATAAAACTATTCCACATTAGCGGGTATGTAGTTACAGGGGCTTTAATCACTCCTGTATCCGCTAATAATTGAATGTCGGCTCTTAAGCCATAATCGTCTGGTTTAACCCAAGGTTCAGCAGCTAGAGGTAGACTAAATGCGCTAGCAAGAGCGAGTAATAAAAGTGTTTTTTTAGGCAATGCTTAATTCTCGGTTTGTTTTTTGGGACTAGAAGTCTACCAACCCTACATGATGATTGCAGTAAATAATTCACAACGAGCAATTCGTCTAGGTATCGTAAAAGGAACTCAATTTGATGTATAATCTGGCAAATTTTATAATTTAAAGTGTAATGGAAAAAAAACGCCTTTTATTTATCCCCGTGTCATCATCTGAAGGAATAGGTGAATACATGCGTTCGTTATCATTTGCTCATTATTTAGATGAGAATTTTCCCGATCGTTTAGACATCCACTTTTTATTAAATAAACATACAAATTACGCCCTTGATTGCCCATTTGATACAACACTGATAGAGCAATCAGCGACAAAAGAAACGCGTAAAGTTAATCAATTAATTGAAACATTAAAGCCTAACTTGGTTGTTTTTGATTGTGCAGGTAGAGCAGCCCAAATGAAAACAGCAAAGCGTGCAGGGGCTAAAGTGGTGTTTATTTCACAGCATAATAAAAAAAGAGCGAAAGGCTTAAAGCTAAATCGTTTAAATTTAATAGATAAACATTGGGTTGCACAACCTGACTATTGTATTGAAAAAATAAGCTTCAGTGAGCGATTAAAGCTTAAGCTCTTCCCTTTGTCACCTCCGGTAAATGTGGGTCCTTTCTTCTCTCAGTCATCAAGTACCGAAACGTATCAATTGTTAGCTCAGTTAAATCTTACGAATGAAGGTTATTTTTTAGTAAATGCTGGGTCAGGTGGGCACGGTGAAAAAAACCAGTTATTTGCTGATATTTTTTATCAAGCAGCGAAGAAAATAGCTGCTGAAACAGGCTTGAAAGGTATCGTTGTTTTTGGTTCTAACTACCCAAACGTTCTACCTAAAGATGATACCCTGATCATTTTAAAAAGTTTACATGCAAGTGAATTTGTTGGTGTATTAGCACATGCTAAATTTGCAGTGTTATCAGCAGGGGACAGTTTATTACAAGCTATTTCACTCAAAGTCCCCACTGTTGCTGCAGCAATTTCCAAGGACCAACCGAAACGTTTGCAAAACTGTGTTGAAAGTAACTTAACTTTAGCCGCAGATCCAACGTTAGACAGTTTAAGTGACGCTGTTAAACGATTACTGGAACCTGCAACTTATCAAGCAACTAAAAACGTTTTGGCGAAAATAAAACCGCATAATGCCAAGAAAGAAATGCTGCAAGGCGTGTCTGAGTTATTGTTTGGGGTTTCTAAATGAAGGTTGCCATAGTTATTGATTCTTTGGTTGGCGGTGGGGCTGAGAAAGTGATGCTGACGCTGGCTGGCGAGCTTTTGGCTCAACAACATGAAGTTGTCATTCTTAGTTTAGCGAATTCGATTGAATATACCTTACCATCACAACTAAATGTTGAATGTTTGTTTGACCATAAAGCAAAAAAAGTTGATAGGTTCTGGCAACTAAAAAAAAGCGTAAAACGTATCGAAAATTGGTTTGCACAATACCAATCTAAAAACGGGGAATTTGATCTCGTTTTATCAAATTTAGATCGCAGTAATAATTTGCTAATTTGCAGTACTATTAAACATGTTTTCTATGTCATTCATAACTCAATTACGGCTGAGTTAAATAGACAAAAGAAACTTGGACCATTTGCTTATCAATATTTACTGAAAAGTAAAAAGCGCTTGTCAGGACAAAACTTAATTTGTGTTTCTGAAGGTATTGAAAGTGAAATTAAGCAGCAAAAGTTGATTGCTCCCCGCAGTATCACAACAATTTTTAACCCGTTTAATGTTCAAAGCATAGTCAAAAAAGCGAGTGAAACTGAGTTAGGATTACCACGTGAGCCCTATATTATTCACGTTGGTCGTTTAGCAAAACAAAAAAGACATGATGTTTTATTTTCAGCATTTGCAAATTTAAATACATCCCATAAGCTTGTTTTATTATGTAATAAAGTTAATAAAGCCGCCAAACTTGGTCGCCAACATGGTATTGAAGATAGGCTTATTTTGCCTGGCTTTCAGCAAAACCCATATGCTTGGATTAAAGGTGCTGATGCTTTGGTACTGAGTTCTGATTATGAAGGATTACCTACTGTTCTCATTGAGGCGCTCATACTGGGTACGCCAGTTGTAAGCACCGATTGTACTCATGGACCAAAAGAAATCTTAACGGGTAGTTTAGCCAAGTATTTAGTTCCTACAAATAACCCAGGGGCTTTAACTCAGGCTATTGAGTCTGTGTTAAACGATAAGCCAGATGTTGTTGATGCAGAAATACTATCACAAATACCATCAACAAAAGTAGCTGAAAGTTATTTAGCATTGGCCCAAAATCGATAATTAGTTCAGCAATGCTTGGTAGTCACACACCAGTGACTGCCAATCACTTTGTTGCCAATGCATCACTTCATTACGGCCTTGCTCTTTTGCAAATGAACGGGCAAGGCGTTTGATATTCTCTGTTTGCCAGCTAGCATGTGGCTGTTTGATTTCACCGCGGTCAAAGTCAATGATAAACACCTTACCTGTATCATCGAACAAGATGTTATTGATGTTTAAATCTGCGTGATAGACGCCATGATTGTGAAACTCGCTGAGAGTGACTGCTATCGCTTTTAGCTCAGACTGGCTAAGTGGACGCGTGATTAAAATATCTAACACGCTTTTGGCGCCTGTTACTGCTTCGGTGATGATATCGCCGCGATAGATTAAGCCATGGGCAGTAACTTTTGCCGCAATTGGTGTCGGCACATTTAGGCCAAGCTCAAGCAAACGCATCATCAGTGTAAATTCTTTATAGACACGAGTTTGCTTCAAACCAACATATAGGTACTGATCGCTCAGTAACTTACCTATTAAACCACCGCGCCAATAGTGACGCAGAACGCCTGTAAGCTGTTGATGTTTAAAAAACCACGCTGTTGCACGACCTTTTTTGGCACCAACGATTTTATCTTGTTGTTGCCAATAATTGGCATCGAACCACTGTTGCGTGAGCTCGTCTTTATAAGCTGGGTGACACAAAAGGGTGGTGTTTTGCAGATGCTGAGTTTCAAACATAACAACTTCAAGATTAAATAAAATTAGCGCTATCTTACCGTATTTTTAGCTTTTCGCATAAGTGCTTGCATTAGCATCAAGTTAATTTAAGATCGCATATTATTTGCTGTAGCTAAGGGCGCACGTGACTCAATCAACCTCCTATTCAGATATTTGTATTTTAAGGCTTTCGGCTATTGGTGATGTATGTCATGCCGTATCAGCAGTGCAAGCAATTCAAAAGGCACATCCGAAGGCAAAAATTACCTGGGTGATTGGTAAAGTTGAGGCTATGTTACTGGCCGATTTACCAGGTGTTGAGTTTGTTGTGTTCGATAAAAAGCAGGGCAAACAGGCTTATCAGCAACTTAAAGACACGTTCAAGGGGCGTAAATTTGATGTGCTATTACATATGCAAGTCGCACTCAGAGCGAATTTAGCAGCCCGCTGTATTCCTGCAAAGGTCAAAGTGGGGTTTGATTGGGCTCGCTCAAAAGAGTTACATAGCTTGTTTATTAATAAGCGTATTGCCCCGCAATCAGAGGCGCATGTATTAGAAGGCTTTAAAGGCTTCGCTCAAGCAATTGGGTCGTCTGATTACAAACCTCAATGGCAAATGCCAATTACTGAGCAGCACCAACAAGCAGCCGATGCGCTATTAGGCGAGGAGCGTTTAGCCGGGCGTATTTTTGTTATCTCGCCTGCGGCAAGTAAAAAAGAGCGAAATTGGTTACCTGAGCGTTATGCTGCACTTGCTGAACACGCTCATCAACAAGGCTTTTCGGTGGTTATTACTGGCGGCCCAACCCCTTTAGAGATTGAACTTGCCGAGCAAATTATCGCGCATTGTTCGGCACCTGTGCTTAACTTAGTAGGGAAAACTCAACTAAAAGAACTGTTATGTGTTTTGAAACGTGCGGCGTTAGTGTTAGCTCCAGATACTGGGCCTGCGCACATGGCCGTAACGGTAGGAACACCTGTTATTGGTTTGTATGCCCACTCAAACCCAAAACGCACAGGGCCTTATTTGTACCAAGGTTATGTTGTTGAGGTTTATCACCAAAACTTACGAGAGCAAACAGGCAAAACGGCGCAACAGCTACCTTGGGGAACACGCGTTAAAGGGGCTGATTTAATGGCGCAAATAAGTGTAGAAAAGGTGATTTCGATGTTTGACCACGTGGTAGATAAAGAGCAATTGTAATGAGCAAAGTTTTATTTTTAGACCGCGATGGTGTGGTCAATATTGATCATGGCTATGTATACAAATCGGAAGAGTTTGAATTTGTACCCGGTGTATTCGAGGCGTGCAAAGCTTTTGCTGATGCTGGTTATAAAATTGTGGTGGTAACTAACCAGTCGGGTATTGGCCGTGGTTATTATTCAGAACAAGATTTTTCCAACCTCACAGAGTGGATGAAGGGCGAGTTTTTAAGTAACGGCGTTACTATTCTTGATGTCTATTTTTGTCCGCATCATCCAAGCAAAGCAGAGCCTGCCTATTTGCAAGAATGTAATTGTCGCAAGCCTGCTCCGGGTATGCTGTTACAAGCCATCGATGAGCATCAAATCGACCCATCACAAAGTATTATGGTCGGTGATAAGCTTGGCGACCTTATTGCTGCTGAAAGAGCTAACATCGCTACCCGTGTTTTAGTTCGCTCAGGGCAAAGTTATGCTGAGTCAACAGAACAACATGCCGATATTGTTTGTGAATCTTTAGCTGATTTACCCAATTTATATTTATAATTTATGAGTAAGACCAGTTTAAGTTCACAAACCCACACCAGTTGAGGGTTTGCGACGAACTGCAAACAGTGCAATTGTTCGTCTAAGCTTTTACAATAGGTGCAAAATTTAAATTCATGCTAATCATTTCTGATTAGGTACAAGAATATGTGGAGATTACAGATGAGAGCATCTGCGTTTTTTAATCAGTTGCAGCAGCAAATTGATGAAGTGAAAGCTGAGGGATTATACAAAAGCGAACGTGTTATCACGTCGCAGCAACAGGCTCAAATTGAAGTTGCCTCTGGCGATAAGGTTATTAACTTTTGTGCTAATAACTACCTTGGCTTAGCAAATAGCCCAGCGTTAATTAAAGCAGCTCAACAAGGC
Source organism: Pseudoalteromonas sp. BZK2 (assembly GCF_014349195.1). Lineage (NCBI taxonomy): Bacteria > Pseudomonadati > Pseudomonadota > Gammaproteobacteria > Alteromonadales > Pseudoalteromonadaceae > Pseudoalteromonas > Pseudoalteromonas sp. BZK2. The sequence continues at coordinate 85,573 of NZ_JACSOG010000007.1, forward strand.
CTTGATGAGCACGGTTTTGGTGTAGCGTCTGTGCGCTTTATTTGTGGTACTCAAGATATTCATAAAACTTTAGAACAAAAGATCTCTGAGTTCTTAGAAACAGAAGACACCATTCTTTACTCATCATGCTTTGATGCAAACGCAGGTTTATTCGAAACAATTCTAGGTCCAGATGATGCGATTATCTCTGATGCACTAAACCATGCTTCGATCATTGATGGTGTACGTCTTTGTAAAGCAAAGCGTTTCCGCTATGCAAATAACGACATGAGTGACCTTGAAAAGCAACTTATTGCTGCTGATGAAGCGGGCGCTAAAACTAAGTTAATCGCTACTGACGGCGTTTTCTCAATGGACGGCGTTATTTGTAACCTTGAAGCGGTTTGTGATCTTGCCGATAAATATGATGCATTAGTGATGGTTGATGACTCTCACGCTGTTGGTTTTGTTGGTGAAAATGGTAAAGGTACGCCGGAGTACTGCGGTGTACTAGACCGTGTTGATATCATCACGGGTACCCTTGGTAAAGCACTTGGTGGCGCATCAGGCGGTTACACATCAGGCAAAAAAGAAATTGTTGAGTGGTTACGCCAGCGTTCTCGTCCTTATCTTTTCTCAAACTCACTTGCACCATCAATTGTTACTGCATCAATTAAAGTACTTGAGATGCTAAGCAATGGCGGCGAGTTACGCGCTAAACTTTGGGATAACGCAAAGTATTTCCGTGAACAAATGGAAGCTGCAGGGTTTACCTGTGCAGGTAAAGACCACGCGATTATCCCTGTCATGTTAGGCGATGCTAAAGTTGCCTCAGCCATGGCTGACAAATTACTTGCTGAAGGTATTTACGTAACAGGTTTCTCATTCCCAGTAGTACCTAAAGGCCAAGCACGTATCCGTACGCAAATTTCTGCGGCGCATACAAAAGAGCAATTAGATACCGCTATTGCTGCCTTTACCCGTATTGGTAAAGAAATGGGTGTTATCTAATTTTATTTCCTAAACCGAAGCTTTTGCTTCGGTTTTGTTTAATTGAGTATAAATCATGAAAGCATTATCTAAATTAAAAGCAGAACCAGGGATCTGGATGACTGATGCACCAAAGCCTGAAGTTGGCCATAACGATCTGCTTATTAAAATCCGCAAAACAGCAATTTGTGGAACAGATGTCCATATTTATAAATGGGATGAGTGGGCACAAAATACAATTCCTACGCCAATGGTTGTTGGTCACGAATATGTAGGTGAAGTGGTCGATATGGGTCAGGAAGTACGTGGTTTCCAAGTTGGCGACCGTGTTTCTGGCGAAGGCCATATTACCTGTGGTCACTGTCGTAACTGTCGCGCCGGTCGTGTGCACTTATGCCGTAATACAACAGGTGTTGGTGTAAACCGTGAAGGTGCATTTGCTGAATACCTTGTGATCCCAGCTTTCAACGCATTTAAAATTCCAGATAACATTCCTGATGAACTAGCATCAATCTTTGACCCATTCGGTAATGCAGTACACACAGCGTTGTCGTTTGACTTAGTCGGTGAAGACGTATTAATCACAGGTGCTGGCCCAATTGGTATCATGGCAGCTGCTGTTGCCAAACACGTGGGTGCACGTCATGTGGTTATCACCGATGTGAACGAATACCGTCTAGATTTAGCGCGTAAAATGGGCGCGACTCGTGCTGTAAACGTAGCAACTGAAAAGCTTGAAGATGTAATGAAAGAGCTTGGCATGACTGAAGGCTTTGATATTGGTCTTGAAATGTCAGGTGTGCCAGTAGCATTTAACAGCATGCTAAACAACATGAATCACGGTGGTAAAATTGCCATGTTAGGTATTCCACCTTCAGATATGGCGGTTGATTGGAACCAGGTTATTTTCAAAGGTCTAATCATTAAAGGGATTTATGGCCGTGAAATGTTTGAAACTTGGTACAAGATGGCGAGTCTAATTCAGTCAGGCCTTGATCTGAAACCAATTATCACTCACCAGTTCTCTGTGGATGACTTCCAAGCAGGCTTTGATACAATGATTTCAGGCCAATCAGGTAAAGTAATCCTCAACTGGGATTAACACCGAGTAATTTTATAAGGCGGCTTTGGCCGCCTTTTTAGTTTAGAGAGTACTATGTCGTATAAACATATTTCAGTGAGCGAAACATTTGCGCTGTTAGATAAAGAAGAGGTTGTGATTGCTGATATTCGCGATCCTAACTCATTTCAAACGGGTCATATCCCAGGTGCTGAGCATTTATCAAATGCCAACATCAGCGAATTTATGATGCATAAAGAGTTTGACCAGCCAATCATCATCGTTTGTTATCATGGTGTGAGCTCTCAAGGTGCTGCTAGCTATTTAGTTGAGCAGGGGTTTGAAGACGTATACAGCATGGATGGTGGCTTTACAGCTTGGCAAGCGCAACTTCCGGAGCATATTGAACGATGATTGAGTTGGGTAGCATAAATAATCCTCGCGCCGCACAAGGCTTTATAGATTACATAAAAAGTAAGGGCTTACATGGAGAGCTGCGCTCGCAAGATGGACAAACTGTGATTATTTGTGTTGCTCCAGAGCACTTTCATCAAGCCCAATCTCTTTGGCAGGAGTTTGCTGCTAACCCTCATGACGAAAAATACCAACAAGCTTCATGGCAGGTAGGCAGTACACAATCGCCTCTGTCATATCAAGGGCAATCCCTTAATTTAAAAGCTCGCTTTAAGGCATTAAGCTGGCTAAACCGTACAGTTACTCTAGTCTCGATAGCTATATTTATTGCCTTCTTATTAGGTGGTTTTGAAACTATTTACAGTATGTTGCAGTTCAACCCTGCACAGCCACTAACTTGGTTTACACCTGCCATTGTGCATTTTAGCGCTATTCATCTTATTTTTAATTTGATCTGGTGGATGACGCTGGGTAACGATATAGAAAAACGCAGTGGCAAATTAACCTTAGTGGGTTTATTTTTAGTGACGGCATTCATTAGTAACTGGGCACAGTTTTTAGTAGTTGGGCCTAACTTTGGTGGTCTAAGCGGCGTTGTGTATGGTTTACTGGGTTTTTGTTGGATCTACAGCGTAATGAGGCCAACAGAGCCGCCACTAGTAAGTAATAGCATTGTCGGTTTTATGCTGGTATGGCTTATTCTAGGCTTTGTAGATATGTTGCCTGTGAGTATGGCGAACTGGGCGCATTTAGCGGGGTTATTGGCTGGTATGGCTTATGCCGTGTCAGACAAGCTGCTTTCACGCAAATAATCGCGTAAATAAAAGTGGCGGCTAATGCCGCCATCTTACAATTAATGATATAAATACTTAGTAAATAACACTTCTCGGACAATCTCTTGTCCTGTTTCTTGTTTTAGTAGTGCTTTTAGCTTTTCGGTGCAGCGCTTTCTTATTTCTTCGCGGCCGGTAAGCGATTTAATGTTTTCTTCAGGCTCTTTTGAGAGTATTTCAACAATCGCATCACGCAATAGTGGAGTGTGATGTTCTACGATTGCGATATCAGATAGATCATTGAGCATGAGATCCACCGTAATACGAACATAGCCAAGTTTTTTATTACCTTGACCTATGTAGTTAGTGATGATGTCAGGCTCAAAACCAAAGTAGCCAACATTTGATTCAGCGCGAACAGACCAACTTGTTGCAGTAACAAGTAGCATGCTTATCAAGTAAATTGATAACAATGATTTTTTCATAGTTAAGAATATTCCACCCTTTCAATGATTTTTAGTCTATACCCAAATTCACTTAAGATACAGGCTGTTCTGCGTTTTTTAACCCAGCTTGAGATTAAATCATGACTTTTGCCAAACGTGCAGCAGTGATATCATTTGCACGGTTTTTAAAAATAATGAGTCGTTGTGATCACATTCCCAGTTTCATTAGCTGCAAATTGGCAGCCTGCTTCAGCATTTCCAGATTTGACGCAACAACAGCAAAGTTGGTTGCTTGAAGCTGGGTCATTAACAGCTAAGCTTAAAAGTCACTGTCAGGTCTTTTCAGTTAAAGTTTTAAACGAAGCACCTTTTGACTTAACCCGCGAGCAACAAGCATTACTCAATACCTCTTTAAGTCAGGCATTAAATCGCGAAGTGTTACTACTATGCGATGGTAAACCAATGGTTTATGCACAAAGCTGGTTGCCGGCAGATGATACATTAAAAAAGCAGCAGTTACTAAGTATGGGGACAAGGCCGCTGGGCGATGTTATTTTTCAAGACCCAAACTTATCGCGCACTGAAATAGAAGTTGCTGAGTTTTCACAGCAGCACGCTATTCAAGCTTTAATAGCTGAAATAGGCTACTCTTCACAAGCACTGTGGGGAAGACGCAGTGTATTTAGCTTATCTAATGCTCATTTTCTCGTGGCTGAAGTATTCTTACCTGGAGCGTATATCTACCTATGAAGCTAGCTGCACTTAAGGTCGCACATATAGCTTACTATAAGCAATTAATGCGTACCGATAAGCCAATAGGCACTTTATTATTATTGTGGCCTACTTACTGGGCGCTATGGCTTGCCGAGCTTGGCACGCCTAGCTTATTAAATTTTGTGGTATTTAGTTTGGGTGTCTTTGTGATGCGCAGTGCTGGGTGTGTAATTAATGACTTTGCCGATCGTAAAATTGATGGCTCAGTTAAGCGCACAGCCCAGCGACCGCTAGCAGCAGGTTTGGTATCAAGTGGTGAGGCTCTGAGCTTATTTGTACTGCTCATTGTGGTGGCGTTTGGCTTAGTGTTAACACTTGGATGGTCAACGATTTTACTATCGTTTGGTGCTTTAGCACTGGCGTTCTGTTATCCATTTATGAAGCGCTACACCCAGCTGCCGCAAGTTGTACTTGGCGCGGCATTCAGTTGGGCTATTCCAATGGCCTATATGGCATCAATTGGCTCAGTACCATTAGAAGCCTGGCTCCTATTTATCGCGAATCTTGTTTGGACTGTGGCTTATGACACCATGTATGCCATGGTTGATAGAGATGATGACTTAAAGATTGGCATTAAATCGACAGCAATCTTGTTTGCCAGCTATGACAGACATATCATCTTTTTACTCAATGCCTTATTTATTGCGATTCTTGCTTACATAGGTATGAGTCATCAGCTTGGCTTGCCATATTGGCTGGGCTTAGCTGCAGCGGTTGGTTTTTTACTTTATCAACAAACGCTTATTCATAAACGAGAGCGAGAGCCTTGCTTCAAAGCATTTTTGAATAATCACTATGTGGGGTTAGTGATTTTTATCGGTTTAGCAGCATCCTTGCCACTGTCCTTTTAATTATCTTGGTGGGTCGATAATACCGCTGATTGAGGCATTTTTTCTGAACCAACCCGCAATTGAGTAGCGTACATCGTTTGCGGGTAATACTTCATGCATAAAGCGTTCGCTTTCAAACATCACCAATAAGCCCGCTTGAGGTTTAATGACTATTTCAATCTCTTTACTCTTTGGTTTGTAGATCACCAATTCACCGCCAGATTCTGGCGTATTTAAGTAACAAACCGTTGTAAAAATGCGATTAGAACGGCCTTTGAAGGCATCATAGTGCTTTTTATAAAAGTCACCTTGTTGATACTTTGCATAATGGCATTCATAGTCAAATAAGCCTAAATAAAAGCCACGGTTTAACTGTGTCTTTATTGCTTCCATGGTCGCCAGATAAGTAATTTGTGCTTGGCTTGAGCTATCAAACCAAAAGGTTTTATCTTTACGCACAGTTTTATCTATTTGTTGGTCGTTTAATCGGCCAATACCTGCGGTATGAAAATGCGGATTAATGCGATAGCAATCGGCAATTAAATCAGCAATTAAGCTTTCATTAATCGCGTTTTCAACAACAGCATAACCAGTACGTTCAATAGCATCTAAGTATGTGTCGGTAATAAGCGGTGCGGTCATTCATGTGCACAATCAAAAAAAGGTGCGTAAGTGTATATGAAAAATTGTGTGATGCACGCTTTTTATGCAGTAAAAATGAAGAAATAAAAAAAGATTGGCTAGCCTGATTAATTACAGGCTAGCAGTAGATTAAATAGCTTCTAACCTTGGCTTGAAAGGGCCGTTTTTTCAATGAGATCGAGTAAGTGGCTAACGTGAGAATTCTCATTGATTTGTTGGTTTGTTTGGATTATTAGCTGGTCGTGTGCGATACCTTTATTAGTTTTTAATAATAGTAACTCCGGATCAGATGACACACTATTAGCATGCTCAATGCTGGCAATCGCGATATGGTTTGATTTTTTCAGACCATCCATAACTTGTTCAATACTGCCTACTTTGATGCTTGATGTTTTATCAAAAGAATCAATTGCATCGTTTAGCATAGATTGCACTTGTTTTGACTGTGAAAAACAGCTGTACATAGGGTAGTCAGCTAAGTCGCGTTTACTAATGTCACTTTTATTTGCAAGCGGGTGATTTTTAGCCACGAAAATGATTAGTTGATCAGGTAAATGTATATCGCTGCCAATGCTGTTCATCGCTTGCGAACATACACTGATATCAATTTCACCTAATTGCAGTTTACGTACTAGTTCACTTTGCTCTTGCAGCTGCATCTCGATTTTCACATGAGGGTACTGCGCTAAAAACTGACCGCAAGAAACAGGCACAACCGTGCTCGCTTTGTTGGTGTAGCCAATAATCAGTTTTTCACTTGCGCAGCCGTTTAATGATTCAAATAAATGCTTCTTGGTTTCTTCAAGATTGTCGAGAGTTTGTTTTGCATACTCTAGGAAAAGCTCACCTTCTTTGGTTAACTTTACTGAGCGAGTAGAGCGAGTAACTAGCTCATAACCAATTTCATCTTCAAGTGTTTGAATACTGCGAGTTAATGCAGAAGTGCTTATTTGAGTTTTCTCTGCAGCTTGGCGGAAATGCCTTAGCACGCCTAATGCTACGAATTGTTCAAGTTGTTCAAATCTCACTTTAATAGTCCCTTGTTATAAGTAAGCCCTACATCCAGGCGGTACAATTTTACATCACGAGAGGCATAGTAAAGTATTGTACCCGTATTGGGAAGTACTTGTTTTACAGAAAAGTTACATCAATCAGGATAACGTTCCTTAATTTCTAAGAAAAGCGCTAAATTTTCAAGTAGCTGATCGACTAAAATTGGATCAAAATGTTTCCCACGTTGCTCTTTTATCAATGAGAGAGCATCATCGAGTGGCCATGCTTTTTTGTAGCATCGGTCACTGCAAAGTGCGTCAAATACATCTGCAATTGCAGTAATTCGACCAACAATATCGATATTATCACCAATTAGTCCTTGCGGATAACCAGTTCCATCCCATTTTTCATGGTGTTGGTAGGAAATTAAGGCCCCACAGTTTAATATTTCGTTTGTTGAGTTTTTTAGTATTTCATAGCCAGTTTCGGCATGAGTTTTCATTATTTCCCATTCTTCATCAGTGAGTTTACCAGGCTTATTTAGAATCTTGTCTGGAATACTAATTTTACCAATATCATGTAATGGTGAAGCCAGTTTAATGATTTCACAGCGGAACGAATCCAAGCCATATAATTTTGCGAGTAACTCACTGTACAAAGCGACACGTTTAACATGTGAGCCAGTTTCCTTTGAGCGCTTTTCGACTGCTTCGCCAAGAATATACGACAACTCTTTTTGTGACTCTTTGACCATTTCTCTAAGCTTTAAGTTGTCATAAGCAAGTGCGATATTATTGGCGTAAAATTCTAGCAGTTGATAGTCTGTATTCTGCAGCTTTGAACCTTTATTGACATACAACATAGTTTCAAGGCCTGCTTTTGTTGGAAAGTAGCCAATGTAATCTGTGCTGTTTTTTAAAGACGATTTTCTTTCATGTGCATCAATAAATAAGTTTTTTACATCCTCAGGAATTTTATTTTTACATGGAGTTGGTTCAACACCTGAAGCGGCAAGTAATTGAAAGTCATTAGCTGGCGATGATTGCAGGTTAACCGCAGCGGCACAATATATTTCTCTGTCACTTATCCCCATTACGTTAGTAACATGGTTTAAAATTGTGGAGGCAAACTCTTGTACACTATCACATTTTAGGAAATTGGCTGAGGCATTGATAATTTGTTCGAGGCCATGTTTATGATGATCAATAATCTGAATATCACGATGTGAACGTAGCGCTGAATAGAGCAAAGTTTTCATTTTTATCGCGGTGAGCTCAGTTTTATTTTTGTAATCATTGATATCGTAATCACGAATGATGGCTTCTTCAGGGGCTTCCCCAGGCTGACCTGTACGCAGTATTAAACGTATATCATGGTTTTCTATTTCATCGCGAATGTATTGAATGAGATCGAGGCCTGCGTGGTTTGTTTCCATTACCACATCAACAAGCGCCACTGAAAATGGAGTACCTTTACCTAAAAGCTCTCTCGCTTCAGCAGCAGAATAGGCATGATAAAAGCGAAGCGCTTTATTTTCAAAAGTGAACCCAGCTAATACTAGTTTCGTAACTTGATGAATATCTTCTTCATCATCAACAACAAGAATATGCCAGTATTCAGCCTCTTCCGTACCTACATTATTTTCTTCTAAGGATTCTTCAGAAAATAAAAAATCATCCACAAAAGCACCACTTATTGTTGTATCTCATACAATAAGTATAGAGGGTGAATTTTACTCTGCCTTATCTGAAAGAGGTTTTTTTTCGATATTTTTCAATTCAATCTCGATTGCATCGCAAGAAATGTGGATCTCATACAAAGAGGTGAGAAGCGACAAGGCTAAGCACGCGAGGCTGATGCCAAATAAAATGATTCCAGTAGTATTAAATTCTATAAATAATGCAAACATTGATAAGGTACACATTAAAAAAGAGGCAACACCATAAACTTGCATTACGCGAATTAATTTAATGCGTTTTCTTAAATTGGTAATCTGTGCAACAACTAATGGGCGGATACTTTCCCCTTCACGTGCATTGAGTTCTCGAATAAGCTGAGCAAGCACCAAAAAACGGTTGGTGTAAGCAAGTAACAGTAAAGAAATTGCTGGGAATAACAATCCCGGTGTTGTTAAAGTCATGTGGCTACCTTGAAATAAGCATTGCAGCGAAGTTAGTTGCTAGCCTAGTTTAGGGTTTAAAGATAGAAAAGTAAAAGGGAAGTGATTTGCAAAACAGTAATTTAAATCAACCTGCGAAGCAGGACCCATTCACTTGGGTAAAAGTGTTTCAGGCTGAAAATGGCTTAGAGGCAAACATTATTAAAGGGCTTTTAAAAAGTAAAGGGATCGAATCGCAACTGCAAGGTGAGCTTTTGCAAGGGGCGCTTGGGGAGATCCCATTTGAACAAACAGGGGTCGATATACTTGTTTACGCATTAAAAGAGCGCCAGGCGCAAGAAATATTGCTAAACTACCGGCAATTAAAACAATCGGCTCCTGACTGGGTATGCCCAAAATGTCATGAGCTTAACGGAGCAACATTTGAAATATGTTGGTCTTGTGGGACTGTAAAGAATGACGAAAGCGAATAATTTTCAACGTATTAGAGAATTAAACTATTTGCAAAAAGCGGTATTAGGTGGCGCATTACTTGAGCGTATGTTGCCTAATTATAGCTTATTTAGTGAAGCAACAGGGTTCGGTGATGCCGCGGTTTTTCGTAGCGCATTGAGTGTTTGCTGGGAAAAAATCTTACTGCCAAAAAGTAAAATCAGCCTTGAAAAGCAAATTGAGAAAATTGAGCCAAACGTGCCAGAGCTTACTGACTTTGACATGTTTGGCACCTATCCCGCAATCGATACAGCGACAGCTTTGCTTGGCATGCTGCACGGTTTGATAGCCAAAGATGAACAAGAGTTTTTAAATATTAGTAAAATTTCACAGGCCTCGGTGGCTCGTTTCATTGAATATCAACTAACAGTGGATGGTGAAATTGCTGATAACAAAGCTGTTCGTGAACACCCTTTAATGCAGTATGAAATTGATGTGCTTGCAGAGCTTATTGATTTTGTAGAGCAAATGGGCCGAATTACCTCAGAGAACGTAAAAGAGCTTAAGCAACTTGCGGTATCTGACGGTCAAACCAATATTGGTATTGCAATTTAATATTCAGTAATGCGTATTTTCACTGTAAAATACGCATTTGTTTTTTCTTGGCGGAGTAATTGATGCGAATTTTAGGTATTGAATCATCATGTGATGAAACGGGTATTGCCATTTATGATGATGAACAAGGCTTATTAGCACATCAACTGTATAGCCAAGTAAAAGTACATGCTGATTATGGCGGTGTGGTTCCTGAGCTTGCTTCTCGCGATCACGTACGTAAAACCTTACCTTTGATTGATGCTGCCTTTGCACAAGCGGGTTGTGGTCCTGAAGACTTAGATGGCATTGCATACACCGCAGGCCCTGGACTTGTTGGTGCGCTTCTGGTGGGAACCTCAATTGGTCGCTCACTGGCTTATGGTTGGAATATTCCAGCGGTTGCTGTACATCATATGGAAGGTCACCTACTTGCGCCAATGCTTGAAGAGGACAAACCGGAATTTCCGTTTATCGCACTACTGGTGTCTGGCGGCCATACTATGATGGTAAAAGTATCTGGCATTGGTGAATACGAAGTGCTGGGAGAGTCAGTTGATGACGCGGCTGGTGAAGCATTCGATAAAACCGCGAAGTTATTAGGTCTTGATTACCCTGGTGGCCCGCGTTTAGCAAAACTTGCGGAGCAGGGTACGCCTAAGCGTTTTGTATTTCCACGTCCGATGACTGATAAACCAGGCTTAGATTTTAGTTTTAGTGGTTTAAAAACGGCGGCATCGCTTGCTATTCGTGATAGCGATGATGATGAGCAAACCAAAGCTGATATTGCTCATGCATTCCAAACAGCGGTAATTGATACCTTAATCATTAAATGCAAACGTGCATTAAAGCAAACTGGTATCAAACGTTTAGTGATCGCCGGTGGTGTGAGTGCAAACGTGCAATTGCGTGCGCAACTTGAACGAGTAATGCAAGGCATGAAAGGGCGTGTGTATTACCCGCGCACAGAGTTTTGTACAGATAACGGTGCAATGATTGCTTACGCTGGTATGCAGCGCTTAAAGGCAGGGCAGTTTGCTAGCCTTGATATGAAAACTAAGCCGCGCTGGCCTATTGATTCACTCGAAGCGCTTTAATTTACATCACTATTCCTGCTCTGGGGCTTTTTTCTTAGCCCCTACTTTAGGTTCTTCCCCAGCCATCAAGCGAGTAATGTTTGCTCTGTGGCGGAAAATTATCAGTACGGTTAAAAAGGTAACTGGCAGAGTATACAAAGGTTTTATCCACCAAGTATAAATAGGCGCTAATGAAACCGTAACCAGTGCCGCGAGAGATGAGTAACGCGTGATAGCAACAATTAAAAGCCAAGTTGCAATCAACATCCCCCCTAGCGATAAACCAATGGGTAATAACGTGCCAAAAGCGGTCGCGACGGCTTTACCACCTTTAAAGCTAAAAAACAGTGGATACATATGACCCAAACAAGCAGCTACACCAATTAAACCTAACATTAGTGGCTCTATCTTTAAAAAGTAAGCACCCCAAACAGGGATGGTTCCTTTTAAAATATCAAAGACAAGAACTAAAACAGCGGGGACTTTACCACCAAGGCGATAAACATTTGTAGCACCCGGGTTATTCGATCCATGACTGCGTGGGTCTGGTAGTTTAAATAGCCGAGATACAAGGATAGCGGAAGAGACCGAACCTAGTATGTAAGCCAAAACTAACATTAAAACTTCTAACACGCGCTTCCTTATTTTTTAATCTGCACTTTTGGGCTATCATTGGCGGCAAAACCATTTGCCACTCTCGTCGAGTCGGATGTAAGCACCCTATGCAATGCATCTATTCGTTATTGTAGGGGTAATTTTTACATATTAAAACAGTATGACAGCTTATATAGCGCATTATTAAAATTAATAAGCGTTAAGGCTGAGTATTGTTTTTAATATTTATGTCGCTTGGAGTATCAATGGACAAGGTATATATATCACAACTGCACGTAGACACCATCATTGGCGTGTATGATTTTGAAAAAGAAAGTAAACAAAGCCTGTATTTTGATATCGAAATGTTATGTGATATTTCTGCCGCAGCGGCGACAGATGATATAAATTTGGCTCTTGATTATGCCAAAGTGAGTGAGCGAGTGATTGAGCACACAACGGCAAAACCTGTTGAGTTACTAGAAACTTTAGTTGAGCAATTAGCTGCCATTATTTTAGCTGAGTTTGCGACCAGCCAAGTCACTATTCGCGTGAGTAAACCAGCCGCAGTGCCACAAGCGCAAACTGTTGGAGTTGAGATCACCCGATGTAAGGCAAATTAGAGATGGCGCAAATTTTTATAAGCCTAGGTTCTAATGTCAATAAAGAGCACTATCTTCGACAGGCGCTTATCGCGCTGAAAGCTTACTTTCCTGATTTTATTCATTCATCAGTATACGAAAGTGAAGCGGTGGGGTTTGCAGGTAGTAATTTTTATAATTCAGTTGTTGCAGCAAAAACAGATATGCCATTAGCTGAACTATGTAAATTACTGAAAAAAATTGAACTTGATAATGGCCGCACCCGTGAAGATAAAAAGTTTAGCCCGCGGACATTAGATCTCGATTTATTGTTTTATGATGACACTATCTGTGAAACACCTGCGCAATTACCGCGGGATGAAATAACCAAAAATGCGTTTGTATTACAGCCTCTTGCTGAAATAGCGCCTGATTTTTATCACCCCGTAGCTAAGCTAACTTTGGCTGAGTTATGGAAGAATTATAACAACCCCCAACAAAAACTATGGAAGGTGGAGTTTTCTAACCCATGAGTATTATTGAGATAATTGTTTTAGCCCTGATCCAAGGATTGACTGAGTTTTTACCTATTTCGAGCTCAGCGCATTTAATTTTACCCTCACAAGTTTTAGGTTGGCACGATCAAGGCTTAGCATTTGATGTGGCTGTTCACGTTGGAACCTTAGGTGCAGTTGTATTGTACTTTAGAAAAGAAGTGGTCGATATTCTTGGTGCTTGGTTTAAGTCGTTTGGTGCACAAGGTGCAACCGATGATAGTCGTTTAGGCTGGTGGATTATAGTTGCGACTATTCCTGCATTATTAATTGGTTACTTATTCAAAGATTTTGTAGAGAGCTACTCGCGTAATGCATGGGTTATTGCCACCTCAACCATCGTATTTGGTTTGCTACTTTGGTATGCCGATGCTAAAGCAAAGCAAGTTAAAAATATTTACCAAGTAAACTTTTTTAGTGCGCTATTGCTGGGCTTTTCACAAGTGCTTGCTATGGTATTCCCTGGTACATCCCGTTCAGGTATTACTATTACAGTGGGTTTAATGCTGGGCCTAAACAAACAAAGTGCTGCGCGTTTTTCATTTTTAATGTCAATTCCAGTTATTGCTGCAGCAGGTTCATATTATGTGTATCAGTTGGCTACTGCAGGTGAGGCGATTGATTGGCATGCAATTTTACTAGGCGCTGGCTTATCTTTTATATCTGCGTATGCGTGTATTTTCTTTTTCTTAAAAGTGATTGAGCGCATGGGCATGATGCCATTTGTTATCTATCGCTTACTATTAGGTGTTGGTTTGTTTGCATTCTTAATGTTGTAAAATAGGCTTTAAACTTAATTCAAAAACACCTCACGTTGAGGTGTTTTTTTATGTTGGCTATTTGGCAAAAGTCTAATGCCGTGTAGTAATGGTAAGTAAAGCTTATATTTGGCATTATAGCGCCTTACTTATCTCTTATTCATTTTGCTCAGGACAGTAGATGCATATTCATATTCTTGGAATTTGTGGCACCTTTATGGGTGGTATTGCCGCAATCGCTAAATCGTTAGGTCACACAGTGACAGGCTCTGATCAAAATGTGTACCCACCGATGAGCACACAATTAGAAGAGCTAGGTATAAAGCTCACTCAAGGATATGACGTTGCCCAACTAGAACCTGCGCCAGATATGGTGGTAATTGGTAATGCTATGAGTCGAGGCAATCCTTGCGTTGAATACGTTCTTGATAAAGGCTTACCTTATACTTCTGGCCCAGAATGGTTAAAGCATAATTTACTGCAAAATTCGTGGGTGTTGGCTGTAGCAGGCACACACGGCAAAACAACCACTGCTAGTATGCTAGCATGGTTACTTGAATACGCTGGAATGACACCGGGCTTTTTGATTGGTGGAATCGTGCAAAACTTTGGTGTCTCTGCTCGTGTTGGCGAAACACCATTTTTTGTTATTGAAGCCGACGAATACGACACGGCGTTTTTCGATAAACGCAGTAAATTTGTACACTACTTACCGCGTACCTTAATTCTGAATAATCTTGAATTTGATCATGCTGATATTTTTGAAGATTTAAACGCGATAAAGAAACAATTTCATCATTTGATGCGTACATTACCCTGTAGTGGCAAAGTAATTTGGCCAAGCCAAGACGAAGCACTACAAGATGTGATTGAACGTGGCCTTTGGAGCGAAAGCGAAACACTGTTAGGTGATTGGGATTACCGCTTACTTAAAGCTGATGGTAGTGAATTTGAAGTGCTACTAGATTCACAAGTACAAGGTGTTGTCAGCTGGCAAGCCATGGGCGAGCACAATGTCAAAAATGCCATAATGGCCATTGCAGCAGCCAGACACGTAGGCATCGCGGTATCAGTCAGTATTGCAGGCTTAGCTGAGTTTATCTCTCCTAAGCGTCGTATGGAGCTGAAAGCCGACATTAACTCAATAAAAGTGTATGACGACTTTGCCCATCATCCAACAGCAATTAAAACGACCTTAGCAGGGCTACGTGCAAAAGTAGGCACCGATAAGATAGTTGCTATTTTAGAGCCTCGTTCAAACACTATGAAAATGGGCGTGCATCAACAAACCTTAATTGATTCACTCGATGCAGCAGATGATGTGTATTTATTTGAGCCAGAAAATTTAAGCTGGTCGCTGAAAGAATACGCAGACAAAGCGGATATGCATTGCATGAAAAGCACTGAGGAAATCATTACTCAGGTTGTTGGCAACAGTGCGCCGTCACAACATATTTTAATTATGAGTAATGGTGGTTTTGAAGGCATTCATCAGCGTTTAATCTCTGCTCTTGAACAAAACTAACCAGTATACGGAGCTTAACTGTATGCAATTTAAAGATAAAATAACGTTAGCTTTTAGTGGTGCCTCTGGGGCTCCTTATGGCTTACGGTTATTAGAAGTATTACTTGAACAGCAGTTTCAGGTGTATGTACTGATCTCAAGTGCGGCAAGAGTGGTCTTTGATACAGAATCGAATATCAAACTTTCGGGTAATGAAGACAAAGCGACAGAGCAACTGAGTACACTTTTTAATGCCGCTCCTGAGCAACTTAAAGTATTTGGTAAAGACAACTGGTTTAGCCCTGTTGCATCTGGCTCTGCTGCGCCGAAAAAAATGGTGGTATGCCCGTGTAGTGCAGGTTCAGTATCTGCAATTGCGGTCGGGGCATCAGATAACTTACTCGAACGCGCCGCTGACGTGGTCATTAAAGAGCGTGGGCAGCTGATTTTAGTCCCGCGTGAAACGCCATTTAGCGAAATCCACCTTGAAAACATGCTGAAGCTAGCACGACTAGGCGTAACTATTATGCCTGCGGCACCGGGCTTTTATCATCAACCAGAGCAGATTTCCGATTTGGTTGATTTTATGGTGGCGCGAATTTTAGATCATTTAAACATTGAACATACTTTGACGAAACGTTGGGGTTATGGAGAGGGCAAACAGTGAGCGAAAAAACGATCGCATTAAATATTGAAGGCCTAAAAAAGGTTTATAAAAATGGTGTTGAAGCCGTAAAAGGCATTGATTTACAAGTTCAGCAAGGCGACTTCTTTGCCTTACTTGGACCAAACGGGGCAGGTAAATCAACCACTATTGGTGTTATCTCATCGTTAGTGAACAAAAGTGCCGGTCGAGTACAGGTATTTGGTCACGACATTGATACAGACCTTGAAGCAGCTAAGTCAGAACTTGGCTTAGTGCCGCAAGAATTTAATTTCAGTCAGTTTGAAACACTAAATCAAATTTTGGTGAACCAAGCGGGCTATTACGGTGTACCAAGAAAGCTGGCGCATGAGCGCGCTGAAAAATACTTAAAGCAGCTAGGCTTATTTGAGAAAAAAGATAAACAAGCGCGCACCCTTTCAGGTGGTATGAAGCGTCGTTTAATGATTGCTCGTGCACTGATGCATGAACCTAAATTACTCATTTTAGATGAACCAACAGCGGGTGTTGATATTGAGCTACGCCGCTCTATGTGGGATTTTCTTCGCGAGATAAATAAGCAAGGTGTGACCATCATCTTGACTACCCATTACCTTGAAGAGGCTGAGCTGTTATGTAAAAACATCGCGATTATCGACAGCGGTATGATTGTTGAAAACACCACCATTAAAGCGTTACTTGCCAAGCTTGATAAAGAAACCTTTGTACTTGATTTAAAGCAACCAGTGCAGCCAATTAGCATTGAAGGTTATAAATACACACTGACCGATGATCACACTTTAGAAGTTGAAGTGGCGAAGTCTCAGGGCTTAAACCAGGTGTTTAGTGCGCTGACTGAACAAGGTAATACTGTGCTGAGTATGCGAAATAAAGCAAACCGTTTAGAAGAGCTGTTTGTAGGGTTATTAGAACAAGGGCGAGGCGAATAATGTTTAAATATGGAGTAGCGCTAAAAAGTATTTGGATCAAAGAGTGTATTCGCTTTTTACGTATTTGGGTGCAAACCTTAGTTCCGCCGGCAATCACGATGAGCCTGTATTTTGTGATTTTTGGTAATCTGATTGGTTCTCGTATCGGTGATATGGGTGGCTTTAGTTATATGGAGTTTATTGTCCCGGGTCTGATTATGATGTCGGTGATCACCAACTCTTACTCGAATGTTGCCTCGAGTTTTTATTCGACTAAATTTCAAAAAAGCATTGAAGAGCTCTTAGTTGCACCAGTGCCAAACTACATCATTGTACTTGGCTACATGGGCGGTGGTATGACACGAGGCATGCTGGTTGGTTTAATTGTTACCTGTGTCTCTTTGCTATTTGTTGATATTCAAATTCATAATATTTTTGTGATTATGGCTACGGTTATTTTAACGTCGGCTGTGTTTGCATTAGGCGGACTTATCAATGCTATTTATGCTAATAGCTTTGATGATATTAGTATTATCCCGACCTTTATTTTAACGCCGCTGACTTATCTCGGTGGGGTGTTTTACTCTATCACCTTGTTGCCAGAATTTTGGCAAGGCGTATCGCAAGTAAACCCAATTATTTATATGGTGAATGCATTTAGATATGGCTTCTTAGGTGTGTCTGATGTCGACTTATCGGTAGCATTTGGTGTACTTGGTTTATTTATTGTGGGGTTATTTACCTTAGCATTAACCCTTATTAAACGTGGTGTGGGGCTTAGACACTAATGACGGATGCAAATTCGAGAAGTATTGTATCGAATCAACCTGGCTTACATGAAAAGCTAGACGAAATTGTTTTAAAGCACTTAAGTGCTGAATTTAAAAAGCCGATTGCAGAGCATACGCAAGCGGCTTTTGATCAGGTAAACGAAAAGGTGCAAGCGTTTGCAGGGCCTATTATTCTTGATTCCTGTTGTGGGGTAGGTGAAAGCACCGCAAACTTAGCAAAGCGCCACCCAGATGCGTTAGTGATTGGCATTGATAAATCATCATATCGTCTAGATAAGCATGATATCGAATACAAGCAAACAGATGCGGGGCAGTACATTTTAGTGCAAGCTGATTTAAACGATTTCTGGCGCTTGGCGGTGGCTGCAAACTGGCAACCTAGTCATCATTACCTGTTGTATCCAAATCCTTGGCCAAAAGCAAAGCACTTGCAAAGACGCTGGCACGGCGCTGCAATTTTTCCGTACATCGTTAAATTAGGCGGCCGCTTAGAGCTCAGAAGCAATTGGGATATATACGTAAAAGAGTTTGCTCGCTCATTAGAGCTTGCAGGGCATAAGTGCGATGTTGAGCTGTATGAAAGCGATACTGCAATTACCCCATTCGAACGTAAATATTGGGCCAGTGGTCAACAAAGCCACCGCTTGGTGATCAACCTTTAATGAATATAGGGAGTTGGCGGTGCAAAATGACTCCCTTGCATTAAAGTAACACCTGCACGAGCAAGCGCGTCTGCTATTTGTTCGTTATCAACTTGCTCAGCGATTACATCTAATTTTAGTTGCTGAGCGTATTTCACCAAGTTTTCAATAAACAGATAGTTATCTTTATTAGTATGAATTTGGCTTACCAATCCTTTATCTAATTTCAAGCCATCGATCTCAAGCTTCCTAATGTGAGGTAAGTTTGAAAAGCCTGCGCCAAATTCATTAATAAAAACCTGAGCACCTTTATTCTTTAAAGTGCTAATAAAGGTTTTTATTTCACCAAAGTAAGCAATCGCATCGCGTTCATGGAATTGAAAGATAATATTATGGGGTTGCGGATAACGCCTTAGCTGTAATTCAAAAAACTCGCTCAAGCTTGGGTCAAGGATATCCTGTGCTGTAATGTTGATACTCCAGCGTACATTGGTTTTCCTAAATTGCTCAATACAACGAGTAAATATAGTACGTCTCAAGGGGCCATCCATGCGTGAGCGCTTTAGTACCATCATAAAGTAATCAGGTGCGTGAATACGACCAGTTGAACTTACCATTCTGGCAAGGCATTGATAATGATCTACGGCCTTACTTTGGTTGTTATAAATTGCTTGAAAATAAGGCACTATGCGATTGTTATCGAAGGCTTCTTTGACTTCTTTAGCAAGGAAAACGTTACTTTTAAATTGTTCTTCAACTTGTTTAAAAACATTTTCATAGCGTATTAAACGCTGGTTGTTTAGTTTGGCCTGCTGAAGTGCTATGTGGGCGTTTTCTATCAGTAATAATTTATTACCTGTAGCGACACCTGCGGATAAGCTGACATAAATAAACGGTTCTTTCAGTGCTGGGATCGCATTGTTAAAAGCGTTTATTACTTCGTCGATATTATGCTCATCAGTATGAGTACGTAATAATGCGATTTTATTGGTTGTTAAGCGGTAAATACCGCCATCACGAGGTATACGTGATTGAAAGTACCTAAGTATGTTAGCCATCACTTTATCACTCACTTCACTGCCATAAAAACTGCTGATGTCTTCAAGCTCGTTGATGATGATAATCGCCAATTCCATACGGTGTTTGGTCGTTTTCTTTATGTGATATTCAAGGGCAACATGATTAGCAAAGCCAGTGCGTGCGTCTGTTGATAGCGAGCGTTTAAGCTGTAAGAAATATATTCCTGCTATAAGTAATGCAATAAAGAAGAAAAAGCTACTGGTAACCATCGCCCTTGTAACGCTTTGCTGAAGCTGCTGGTTTAAGTCACTTATAGTAATGTCTGCGCCAGTTATATAAGTTTGGCCATTATCATCGACAAAAGTAACAAAGATACTTTTAAAATACCCCCATTGATCCTGCGATATTTCAAAAACGGGTTCGGTCGAATAAAAGGCTTCTTTGTTAAGTTCTGTCGCTTCGGGGTAGGCATCTAAAAACTGTGTGACACGACCAGTGTTTTGATCTTTTTGAGTGTAACTTGAGGCGCTAAAGTAGACTTTGTCATCGCGAAGGACCATTGCATACACATAAGCTAGTTGCATTTGCTTTGCGTATTCTGAAAGGGCAAGACTCTTTTCTTTGTAGGTAGAACTGGAAATAGGTAGACCAGCATTGACTGTATTATGGTAGTCATCACCTAGGATATGCTTGACACTGACCGCGGCATTTAGCAATTTGCTATCGATATTTGCCATGATCTCACTGCGGGTGGTTTCATAGGTATAATAGATATAGCCAAATAAACTAATAAAAAAAACGGCGAAACCATATAGCAGCCAGCTAGTTTTTTGCATTCCTTTGGGCATAAACGTTCCCTTTGCGGTTATCGTTTGATTATACTTAAAAAATACTTCTCTGATAGTATAATTTGACCGCAAATTTCATCAATAAATCATTTTTTTGTCATCGAAATTATGCCTTTTTAGCTTTATGCGAGACATTTTCGTGATATTCCAGTAAAGTTAGCCAATTTCGTAGCAACAGTGCCGCAAAAGTGTTCACCAAGATGTCCCATCATCAGGTGCATTTTTAGCTGCTAATTATGGGTATTAGGATGGATCAAAAGCGTTGTGCCGTCGCCTCTAAAGAAAGCTTGATTCGTATTTTTACGGTGCCAGAAGCACCAGACTCGACATTAAGTAAAATCGAATCTGAAATTTCTAGCAACTTAGCTGGGTTCTTAAATGAGAATATAGCTGCAATTGAAAAGCCTTTGCACGAAATTGAAAAAGACTTTCAAACGGCCACTATCCCAGAAGAGCCAACCTTTGTTTCTGATTATGCTCAAGATATTATGGAGCAGTTGGTTGCTCATTCAGTGCACACTGCTGCACCAAGCTTTATTGGTCACATGACCTCAGCGTTACCGCATTTTGTGTTACCGCTTTCTAAATTAATGGTCGGTCTAAACCAAAACCTAGTAAAAATTGAAACTTCAAAGGCATTTACGCCTCTAGA
Organism: Pseudoalteromonas sp. BZK2; assembly: GCF_014349195.1. Taxonomy (NCBI): domain Bacteria; kingdom Pseudomonadati; phylum Pseudomonadota; class Gammaproteobacteria; order Alteromonadales; family Pseudoalteromonadaceae; genus Pseudoalteromonas; species Pseudoalteromonas sp. BZK2. Next base: position 106,210 of record NZ_JACSOG010000007.1, read on the forward strand.
AAGACAAGTTTTGGGCATGATGCATCACCTTGCTTATGGTGAAGACGACAGCTTTTATAGCAAATGGATGCACAGTGCGAAAACGTCATTAGGCGCATTCTGTTCAGGTGGCACTGTCGCTAACATTACCGCCTTATGGATTGCCCGCAACCGTTTATTAAAAGCCAATGGTGACTATAAAGGCATTGCTGCACAGGGTTTAATCGCGGGAATGCTGCACTATGGTTACAAAGGCTTAGCTGTGCTTGTTTCTGAGCGAGGCCATTACTCATTAGGCAAAACCGTTGATCTACTGGGTATTGGTCGCGATAACATTGTCGCAATCGCAACCGGCGAAAATAATAAAGTCGATGTCGATGCGATGCGTAAAAAGGCCCATGAGCTTGAAGCGTCTGGCATTAAGGTAATGGCACTTGTGGGTGTTGCTGGTACGACTGAAACGGGCAGCATAGATCCACTTAATGAAATGGCTGATTTAAGCGAAGAACTAGGTTGTCATTTTCATGTTGACGCTGCATGGGGCGGTGCAACCTTACTTTCTTCAAATTACCGCCACCTTTTAAGCGGTATCGAACGCGCTGATTCAATTACCATTGATGCTCACAAACAAATGTATGTGCCAATGGGAGCGGGGTTAGTGTTATTTAAAGACCCTGCTGCGACGGATGCTATTGAGCATCATGCAGAATATATTCTTCGTAAAGGCTCAAAAGATTTAGGCAGTCATACCCTTGAGGGCAGCCGCCCAGGTATGGCAATGTTAGTGCATGCTTGCTTACGTGTTATTGGCCGTAAAGGCTACGAGATGCTAATTGATCGCAGTATCGTGAAAGCGCGCACTTTCGCCGATATGATCAAGCAGGATGAAGATTTTGAATTAATCTCAGAGCCTGAACTTTGCCTATTAACCTATCGTTACGTACCAAAAGAAATCCAAGCGAAACTGAAAGAAGCAGACGAAGAAACTAAATTAGATATTTACGCTTCGTTGAATCGCTTTACTGCAAGCATGCAAAAGCGTCAGCGTGAAGCGGGTCGCTCTTTTGTATCGCGTACACGTTTAACACCTGCAAAATATGACCATCAGCCCACCGTGGTTTTTCGTGTTGTATTAGCCAACCCGTTAACCTCTAAAGCAATTCTAAAAGATATTTTAGCGGAGCAAAAAGAGCTGGCGAAAACCGACCCGGTATTTAAAAAATATTTAAGTAAGTATATGGATTAACAAAGGGAGCGTGATGCTCCTGTTATTCACTAAAGCAGCTTGCTTTAATCATGTTACTGATAATCGCTTGTGATGGTTTAATTTTTTCCATCGCCAAAAACTCATCTGGCTGGTGGGCTTGGTTAATTGAGCCGGGCCCCATGACGATGGTTTCGCAGCCAAGCTGTTGAATAAAAGGGGCTTCTGTACAATAGTTTACAGCGACAGCGGGTTGACCTGAGATTTTTTCGGCCAGCTTTACAAGTGCTGTATCAGTGCTACCACTAAATGCTGGGATAGGTTCATGCATGTCGATAACGCTCACTGCATTTGGGTATTGGGCATTAATCTCTTCTGCGGCTGTTAGCAAAATCGCTTGTAGTTCTTGCACACTTAAACCAGGTAAAGGCCGCATATCAATGTGCATTTCACAACAACCACAAATGCGGTTGGCATTATCGCCACCATGAATATGACCAAGGTTCAAAGTAGGGTACGGAATTTCAAAGTGCTCAACTGAATATTTATTCTTTAATTCTTCTTTGATGATTAACAATTTTGTAATCATTTTATGCATGACTTCGATGGCGTTTAAACCACGTTCAGGATCGGAACTATGGCCTGAGCGACCAATTACTCTAATGGCTGTACTCATATGGCCTTTATGAGTAAATACCGGTGTCATATCAGTTGGCTCACCAATGATGCAGCGCGCTGGTTTTAAGTCTGGGTGGCGGCAAATTTGTTGTGCCCCCGCCATTGTGGTTTCTTCATCGGCTGTGGCTAGGATTAAAAGTGGCTCTGTTTGCTTAGTTTCATCAAGCTCGCTGATAGCCTGTAGTACAAAGGCAAAAAAGCCTTTCATATCAATACTACCTAAGCCATAAAGTTTATTGTCATGCTCGCTGAGTTTAAATGGATCGTAGTTCCAGCGGCTATCATCAAATGGCACAGTATCAGTATGACCTGCAAGCATTAAACCGCCATCTCCTTTACCGCGTTTCGCTAATAAGTTGTAACGGCCTTTGCCGTTTTCAAGCTCTGTGATTTCACATGTAAAACCCAGGCTTTCGCACCAGTCTGCGAGCAAGGTAATTACTCCTTTATTGCTCATGCATAAAGAATCTTCAATCGCACTAATTGAAGGGGCAGCAATTAGCTGCTGATACATAGATATAAAAGAGGGTAGCGACATAAAAAAATCCAAAAATAATTATTCAATCTAATTGCATAACAATATAAAAGTATTTATGATGAATATCAATTCACTTTTTGAGCATAAATATTAGTAAAGCTGTACGATGAACACGAAACGACGATAACCTGATTTGATTACTTTAGACAGTGTTTTTATTCGCAATTGAGCGAGTAATTTTAGGCGTATCGATAAACAGATTTAATAGGTAAAAGTAAGCAATGAATGTAGTGATTATTGGCGCAAGTGGTTATAGCGGCGCAGAGCTAGCAAGTTTAGTTGCTAAGCACCCCAAACTGACCCTACAAGCATGTTATGTGTCTGAAGGGAGTTTAGATAAAGGCAAATTATTAAGCGATTTATACCCTGAGCACCTTGGATTGTTAGAGTATCCACTACAACCTCTAACAGCTGAGGCTTTCCAAGATATCGAAAGCAATGCTGACTATGTATGCCTGTGTACTGATCACAAGGTCAGTGTTGATCTTGCTCCGAAATTTTTAGCCATGGGTAAAAAAGTATTCGACCTATCTGGTGGTTTCCGTTTAGCTGGGAATGAGGATTACCTGACTTATTACGGTTTCGCACATGAACACCCTACGCTTTTAGAGCAAGCAGCGTATGGTTTAGCCGAATGGAATAGCGATGCGATTAGTAAAGCGAGCCTTGTAGCTGTCGCGGGTTGTTACCCAACAGCGGCTCTTAATTCTTTAAAACCACTTAAAGAAGCAGGGCTATTAGCTGATCAAGCCATTATTGTTAATGCGGTGTCAGGTGTTACAGGCGCTGGCAGAAAAGCCAGTGTTAACACGCACTTTTGCGAAGTGTCACTTGCTCCTTATGGCTTGTTTAACCACAGACACACACCTGAGATTGAGCAGCACCTTGGTCACCCTGTGTTATTCACCCCACATTTAGGTAATTTCCCTCGCGGAATCTTAGAAACTATTTATGTGCAATTAAAACCAGGCGTAACAGTAGAGCAAGTGAGCGCGGCGTATCAAGTGTTAGCTAACGAGCCGTTAATTCGTTTACTTGGCAATAAAATTCCAAGCATTAAAGGCGTCGCTAAACAACCATTTGTTGATATTGCATGGCAGCAAAAAGGTGAGCAACTCATCGTTATGTCAGCGATTGATAACCTTCTAAAAGGCGCAGCTGGGCAAGCATTACAGTGTATTAATTTAGCCATGGGTGAACCTCACCACACTGGTTTGGTAGGAGCGCTGTAATGAAAACTTGGGTCATTAAAGTCGGTGGTGCTGTGTTAAATAGCGCAGATGCCGCAAAAGCGCTTTTTGATGTTTTAGCCTCTGAACAAGATAACTTTGTTATTGTTCATGGTGGTGGTGCCTTGGTTGATGCTTGGCTTAAAGACGCCGGCTTTGTAACTGCAAAACATCAAGGTTTACGTATCAGCCCAAATGAGCAAATGCCATATATTGTTGGTGCTCTTGCCGGTTGTGCCAATAAACAATTGATGAGCCAAGCAATCAGCGCTGGCCACAAACCTGTTGGTTTAAGCCTTTATGAAGCGGGTGTACTGGTATCTGAAAAACTTAAAGTATTGGCGCAAGTAGGTCAGTGCTCAGGGAGTTGTGACAGCGTGCTACCTAGCATGCTTGAACAAGGTCGTTTACCTCTAGTGAGCTCTATTGGTTTTGGGGAAGATGGCCAATGGTACAACGTCAATGCAGATGAAGCTGCAGCGGCTATCGCTAAAGAGCTTAATGCAGAACTTATTTTTATGACAGATGTAGAGGCTGTGCTTGATGCCAATAAGCAGCCACTACATCAACTTAATACGCAGCAAATCGAAACACTTATCCTTGAAGGAGTTATTCAGGGCGGGATGGAGGTCAAAGTAAAGACCAGCCTTCTTGCTGCCCAACATTTACGACGTGGTGTGTATATCTCAAGCTGGCTGAAGCCAGAGAACTTAGTCGCTTTATTAAAAGGCGAGCATGTAGGAACGAAAATTACACCATAGGTATTTCATGTTAAAAAATTTCTTAAATGGTCTTGAATTAGACCAAAAAGGCGCACTTAAATTACTAAACTTAGCGCAAAAAATTAAAGCAAACCCAACAGACTTCAGCCAAGCATTAGCGGGCAAATCAGTGGTTACCTTGTTTGAAAAGCCAAGTTTACGTACTCGTTTATCATTTGATATTGGTATTAATAAACTGGGTGGTCACGCAGTTTATTTAGATTCACAAAATGGTGCCATGGGCGCTCGTGAATCGGTTAAAGATTTTGCTCTTAATATCTCAACTTGGGCTGATGGCATTGTTGCTCGCGTGAATGCGCACAAAACACTGACCACACTTGCTGAATATTCATCGGTGCCTGTTGTTAATAGCTTATGTGATTTATATCACCCATGCCAAGCACTTGCTGACTTTCTAACGCTGCAAGAAGTGCATGGCGATGTTAGCAAACTAAAGCTTGCTTACTTAGGTGAAGGTAACAACGTCACACACTCTCTAATGCTATTAGCAGCCAATTTAGGCACTGATTTTGTTGCAGTTTGTCCTAAAGGCAGTTCGCCAGATTCGCAAATTCTCAAGCAAGCAGAGCAAATTGCAGCAATGAATGGCGCGTCTGTTATGGTGAGTGACAGAATTGAGGCGGCAGTTGGCGCAAATGCAGTCTATGCTGATACCTGGGTTTCAATGGGTGATAAAACACCGCTTGAGCAGGTAAAAGCTAAATATATGCCTTATCAGCTTAACCAAGCCCTATTAGAGAAAACCGGTGCGCAGACTGTACTGCATTGTCAGCCAGCGCATCGTGAGTTTGAAATTACCTCTGAGGTAATGGATGGTCCAGCATCAAAAATTATTCAACAAGCAGAGAATCGTATGCACGCGCAAAACGCTCTACTTGTCACATTATTAAATCCAAATTTTGTTTAAGGAACACCAATGAGTTCAATTAAAAAAGTCGTATTAGCCTATTCTGGTGGTCTTGATACATCGGCAATCGTGCCATGGTTAAAAGAAAACTACGGCTGTGAAGTAATCGCGTTTGTTGCTGATGTAGGCCAAGGCGCAGAGGAGCTTGAAGGCGTTGAAGAAAAAGCCATTGCTTCAGGTGCGTCGGAATGCCATATCGTAGACTTAAAAGACGAAATGGTCAGTGATTATATTTACCCAACTTTAAAAACGGGTTCTATTTACGAAGGCACTTATTTACTAGGTACGTCTATGGCGCGTCCAATCATTGCTAAAGCGCAGGTTGAAATTGCCCGTAAAGTAGGCGCTGATGCGCTTTCACATGGTTGTACTGGTAAAGGTAACGATCAGGTGCGTTTTGAGTCATGTTTCGCAGCCCTTGCACCAGATCTAAAAGTGATTGCACCGTGGCGTGAGTGGGACTTATCAAGCCGTGAATCATTACTTGATTACTTAGCTGAGCGTAATATTCCGTGCTCTGCGTCAGCTACAAAAATTTATAGCCGTGATGCTAATGCTTGGCACATTTCTCACGAAGGTGGTGAGCTTGAAGATCCATGGTGCCAACCAAGTGATCAAGTATGGACATGGACTAACTCGCCTGAGCAAGCACCTAATGAAGCAGAATATGTAACATTAAACGTTGTTGAAGGTGAAGTGGTTGCTGTTAACGGTGAGTCATTAAAACCATATGACTGCTTAGTTAAATTAAATGACATTGCTGCGCCGCATGGTGTGGGTCGTGTTGATATCGTAGAAAACCGTTTAGTGGGTATGAAGTCGCGTGGCTGTTATGAAACACCAGGAGGCACTGTGATCATGGCTGCTCTTCAAGCGATTGACGAGTTAGTGCTAGATAAATCAAGCCGTAAATGGAAAGAAGTGCTTGGTGGTGAGTTCTCTCATTTAGTCTATGATGGTCGTTGGTTTACGCCATTAAAAGACTCGATTCTTGCAGGTGCTGAATCACTGTCTAAGTTAGCAACGGGTGAAGTAGTACTTAAGCTTTATAAAGGCCAAGTCACGGCGGTACAGAAAAAATCACCGAATAGCTTATACAGCGAAGATTTCGCAACCTTCGGCGAAGATGATGTATATGACCAATCTCATGCAGAAGGTTTCATTCGTTTATTCTCGCTTTCAAGCAGAATCTCAGCACTAACGAAAAAGTAATTTAATTATTGCCCTGCATTGCAGGGCAATAGCCGAATTTGGAGACAGTTCAATGGCACTATGGGGCGGACGTTTTTCTACGGGTCCAGATGAAGCGTTTAAACAATTCAACGATTCACTTCCTTTTGATTATCAACTTGCAGAGCAAGACATTATTGGTTCAGTTGCTTGGGCTGGAGCGTTAAAACAAGTAAACGTTTTAAACCAGCAAGAATACGATGATTTAGTTGCAGCACTTAATAAGCTGTTAGATGAGGTTAAAGCGAACCCACAGGCAGTGGCTGTAGCAGGGCATGAAGATATTCATTCTTATGTTGAATCAGCACTGATTGATAAAGTGGGTGACCTTGCTAAAAAGTTACACACTGGTCGTAGCCGTAATGACCAAGTAGCAACAGATTTCCGTTTATGGTGTCGTGATACAGCTGAGCATATTCTTGAAGCAATCGCAGAGCTGAAAGGTGAGTTTATTGCCTTAGCTGAGCGTGAGCTTGGCACTATTTTACCGGGTTACACACACTTACAGCGTGCACAACCTGTGTTATTTAGTCATTGGTGTATGGCTTATGTTGAAATGCTTGAGCGTGATGAGAGCCGTTTAAGCGATGCCAAAAACCGTATGAACTATTGCCCACTTGGTAGCGGTGCATTAGCCGGTACTGCGTACCCAATTGATAGGCAAATGCTTGCCGAAGGGTTAGGCTTTACCGGTGCTACACGCAATAGCCTTGATGCTGTATCAGATCGTGATTTTGTGGTTGAGCTATTAAGCTGTGCATCGATTTCGATGATCCACTTATCGCGCATGGCTGAAGATTTAATTTTCTATAACTCGGGTGAAGCGGGCTTTATTGAGCTTTCTGATGGGGTAACATCAGGCTCTTCACTAATGCCGCAAAAGAAAAACCCAGACGCACTAGAGTTAATTCGTGGTAAAACTGGCCGCGTTTTTGGCGCATTCAGTGCCATGATGATGACATTAAAAGCGCTACCACTTGCTTACAATAAAGATATGCAAGAGGACAAAGAGGGCTTATTTGATGCGATGCCAACTTGGCTGGCATGTATTCATATGGCGCAAGCGTGTATCAAAGGCATTAAAGTTAATGCAGATAAAACATTAGCAGCTGCAAAAGGTGGTCACTCAAATGCGACTGAACTTGCTGATTATTTAGTGGCTAAAGGTATTCCATTTAGGGAAGGTCATCACATTGTTGGTACGCTCGTGCAAATGGCTATTGCACAAGGGAATAACTTAGAAGATTTAAGTTTAGAGCAATTTAAGTCAGTGCATAGCATTTTCGAATCAGATGTATATCCTGTATTAGAAATAGACGCCTGTATTAAAGCAAGACAAGCTCTGGGTGGCACCTCTCTTGAGCAAGTAACAAGTGCCATTAAATACGCAAAAAAAACAGCAAATAGCGGTACGTGACGCAACCTTAAATGATGTTGAGTCTATTGCTAAGCTAATTCAGCATTGGGCTACGGTAGGTGAAAACCTACCACGAGCTAAAAGCGACATGATTCACTCAATTAATGAGTTTGCTGTCACTGAAGTTGAAAACCAAGTTGCAGGCTGTGCCTCGCTTTATATTTACGATACTGGCCTTGCTGAAATTCGCTCGCTCGGGGTGGACCCCGAATCACGAATTGCCGGGCAGGGACGTCAACTTGTTGAACATTTGCTAAAAAAAGCCAAAAGCTTGGCGCTTAGTCGGGTAATTGTTCTGACAAGAGTGCCAGAATTTTTTGCAAGCCAAGGTTTCAGCTTTTGTAGCAAAGACAGTTTGCCAGAAAAAGTGATCAAAGATTGTGAGCTTTGCCTTCGTAAAGATAATTGCGATGAAGTGGCAATGGAATATATTTTAAAGCCAAGTAATAGCGCGGTGATCCCGTGTAAACACGTGGCTTAATTTTCCCTGGATAGGAAAAACGCACGGTTACCCCTGTGCGTTTTTTTATGTCTGAAATTTAGATTTACTGACTTTTATGATCAAAATGATCAACTTTTGTAAAAGTTGGATCGTTAATTGCTTTTATTATCAATGCGGTGGCAACGTCGCGATGAAGTATAAAAAAGCGTCAAAAAAATGAGAACGCTTAACTCAGCTTACAAGCTATTGTAAGCTGTACTGAAAAAACAATTAACTTAAAGGAATTAACTTATGCAAGTTTCAAACAATAGCCAATTGCAAATGCAAGCTTACAGCCAAATGCAACAAACAAAGCCTGCTTTGGAACAAACTACTAGTAATAAAACCCTGCAATCTGATACAGTAACTTTATCAAGTGAAGCCTTGGCTTTATCTGGTGGTGCTGAGATCCAACGCGGTGGTATCATTGTATTAGATCCGGATAAACGCCCAAATTAATTACACTATGAGTAAAAGATGTATTTAACAGAACATTTTGGTTTATCTCTTCCTGCAATGGTTGTATGGGGATTAATGATGGCATTTTTCTTTAATGCCTTTCTCTGGATTGCAAATGCTAAAAGAAATAATGTTCTGTTAATGCTATCGCTCGTGGTTTTTGCATCTTACTTTACAAGTGATCATTTATTCTCTTGGTTCGATAATTCAAGTGTTTACCTAAGTTGGGCTATCTATGATGTAATTACCTTAGCTGTAATTTTTAGTTGTACCTACTTCATTAAGGGTGTTAAGTCACCAGCATTTACCTATGTAATTTTTGTACTTTGCTCAAATACAATTCTTCAATTATTGATGTATTATGATTTACATATTACTGGTAATGTTAACCCTTGGTTTCTATGGGATTTTTACTCTTTCACTGTCTACTTACTCGATTTTACTATGATCATCGCACTCATAGTTGATAGAGATATCTTGGGTCTAAATACCTTAAAGAATCGTTTTTTACGTACAAGTAAGTCAAAACACCTTCAAAAGCAGTTATAGAATTTAAAGATGTATATAGATGCTTTTTTGGGGGACTTATTAGGGGCCTTCATCGAGTGGGGCTTCTTGATGGCCTTTTTATTTAACTTAGCGGTTAATATTAATAAAACAGATAGTAGAGTTCTTGTTTTATCTTTTATTATGATGATTTCATACTTCATCAGTGGCTTCGTTAAGCTCTCTATTTATAGTTATCTGAACTGGTTTTACTTTGACTTACTAACTATAGCAGTGGTCTTATATTGGATGTACTGTGCCAAGGTAGCAAACTTTTTCGGAACAACATACATCCTTTTAGGACTTATTCTCAACTCAATTCTAATGTTATCGATATACATAGATATTTTTATTTACGAAAACAAGTCAGAGTGGTTTCTTTGGACCTTGTACTCATTTGGCGTAAATACCATTGATGTAATTATGATTCTCGTACTGCTTTTTAATAAGGATTTTCTAAAGCTTCATCATGTAGTAGGGAGAATTTTTTCAAACGAAAAGGTTAAGAGCTTTGGCTGAGTTTCACAAGTATGTAAGTGCTTATCTAGCAACATTTATTATGTGGGGCTTTCTGATGGCTTTCCTATATAACATGGTTAGTAAGTCAATCGTGCCCAATGGTGACAAAACTTTAATGTGGATTTCGCTAACAATGTTTTTGTCTTATTTAGCCTCAGATCCACTAACCTCAGCTACTTTTCAGATTGAGTCGATGAGTTATGCAACTGCCTATGTAGTTTGGACAGTTCTAGATCTAACTTGTATTGGTGCAATACTGCTGATAACTAAGGATAAATCGATCTATAGTTACCCTGCAAAACTCTATGTAATATTAGGTTTATTAATTAACTGTTCTCTTTTTATCAGTATGTATATAGATATTAATATACTTGAGAATACAGAAGAGTGGTGGTTATGGGGCTTTTATACGGTTACAGTCAATATTGTGGATGCAATGATGCTCATCGCCCTTTTCAGTAATAAAGATTTTCTAGGGCTTGTGAAGCTATATAGGCAAGTTCGAGGCCAAGCTGAACCAGCTTGACCCCAATTGGTTAGAAACGGTATTCCCAGCTAGTTCTAAGGGCTGTGTTTGTTTCTGACTCATCACCTATTTCATCTTTTGAAATAAGCCCTGTCACTTTCCACAGACCATTCAACACAGATTGCTGATAACCAAGCTCTAACTGCAGCTGACTCGTATCTGATGCGAGCTCAGCGTGTGTGGTTTCGCTTTCAATCCAACGTAACTTCGCATGGCCACCATAACCATTTAGAGTGTGGTAATAGGCGCCAAGAATAGCCGATTTACTTTGTAGCGGTGTTGAGCTGCCAATTAAGCGTGAGCGTTGTGTATAGCTACCAGAGCCATATACGCAATCACTAATTTGATCACAGTTTTGCTCTGTATTTGAGTATTCAAAGTAGCTTTTTAATAGACTTTCTTTCGAGCCAAAATAGCTTTCTACGCCTAGCGTATAAAACGGCTCGCTCGGTGCTAAACCACTTTCATTTCGACCCATTACTTCAGCATAAAATGCCACTGGTTGCGCCGCTAAAGTGGTTGAATACTTAACATCTAAACTCGTTAAACGGTGTGTTGATTCACTGCTTTCGAGTGTAACAGGGTTGATTTCGAGGCTAGTTAAATAATCAGAGCCTGCACTATTAATCGCAATTTCAAGGCCTGTTAATGGCGTACTTGCAAACCGGAGCGCCCAAAAGTCACCGTCCTCTGAGCTATTTAGATATGGCTTTTGTTTGGCGTAGATACCTGTTAACTGCCAATTACCGATAAACGACAACCAACTTGGGCCTACATATTGTGTATTTGCTCTGCTGAAGCGAACACCTTTCATTGGCGCCGCATTATTTGATAGTAGTAGGGCATTATCGTTACTTGGCCCCCACCAATGGCTAACTTGCTCCGCACTAAGTGACCAATTACCCAGGAGTACGGCTAAATAGCTATCTTGATAAGTAACATGCTGTTTATCAAGGGCGTCATCGGCGTAATTTACACTCACTTTAGCGCTAACACGCTTCCCTGTGATTGAACCATAACTATTTACACCGCTTTCTTGCTGGTGGCGTTTACCAAAACCTTGCTGAGTGAGAGGTTCGCTGTTGTAGTTTAGGCGAATACCTGAACTAGTTTTTTGCTTTGCATTATCAAGAGCATGTTTTACATGCTGATACGCAAATAAGCTTTGCTCATCAAGTTGGCTGGTATTGGCAACGTCTAGGTCCCGTGCGATACCTTGCCACATTAATGGGTAGCTATTAATAGGCTGTTTAATAATGCCCTGGTTAAATAGCATTTCGATTGAAGCGCGAAGCAGTGGGTCGTCGCTTTCTATCCATGGCCCAGCAACACTTGGCGCAGAGATCATTAGTAATGCAGTTAAGCTAATGAACTTTTTTAATTTCATCCGTGAATTTTATCCTGTAAGGCTTTGGCTACAATAGGGTCAACAAACTCGCTCACATCGCCATTGTGGCGTGCAACTTCTTTAACTAGAGTTGATGATATAAACGAATTCTTTTCTGCTGGTGTTAAAAATACACTTTCTAGATCAGGGTTTAGACGACGATTCATATTAGCTAACTGAAATTCATAGTCAAAGTCAGACACAGCACGAATACCGCGAATAAGCACTTCGGCTTTATGGTCGCGAGCTAAATCAGCCAATAAGCCAGAAAAACCAATTACACTCACGTTATCAAGGTGCGCCAAAATCTTATTAGCAAGTTCAACACGCTCATCAAGGGTAAAGCAGGGTTGTTTACTAGGATTATGCGCAATGGCAACAATCACTTTATCGAACATTTTTGCCGCGCGATGAATTAAGTCTGTATGGCCATTTGTAAGTGGGTCGAAAGTGCCCGGATAGATTGCAGTAACGTTCATAACTATCAGCGATTTATAAATTTGCTTGCTATATTAACAGTGTTTTCTCGACTATGCAGCTTAGAAAATACGCGTATCGGATTAGGAACCTTCACCTATATAAGGTACTAAGCCGATTGAGGTTAATATTTTTCAAGGTAGTATTTAATTGTCGCGCATTTGTTTATACTGCTCGGCTGGGGACCGTAATAATCATAAAAAACAGAGTAAATAGGCTATGAGCACAAAGGACAAGATCATACACACCAGCATCGAATTATTTAATCGCCACGGTGAGCGTGCCATAACAACTAACCATATCGCTTCGCATATGGGGATAAGCCCTGGTAACTTGTATTATCACTTTAAAAATAAAGAAGATATTATTCGCCACATATTTGCTTTGTATAGCGACCATTTACATACCCACTTTAAGCCACTGACTCCTGACGATGATGCACTAGAAAACCTAGCGGGCTATCTTGATTCGCTATTTGAACTTATGTGGCGTTTTCAGTTTTTCTACGACAACTTAGGCGATATTTTATCTCGTGATGAAGAGCTGAAAAAAGGCTACATTGCGTTTCAAGCAGAGCTTTTGGAGCAAGTAAAAGAGGTACTTTTTGCATTACGAGAAGGCGGTATCATCTGCATTGAAGACGAAGATGTCACAGAGCTTGCGCATATGCTTAAAATGACCGTGAGCTTTTGGACACCTTACATCAAAGCTCGCCGCTTAAGCGGTGAACTTGCCAGAGCCGATATTTATAACGGTATTTTAAAGGTATTGCTGCTATTAAAAGCCCATTGCACCGAGCAACACTTAGAGCAAGTAAATCAATTAAGAGCCAAGTATTTAGCCCTTGCTGAAACAGAGCAAAGCGAACAATAACCCCGCAAAGCAGTTTATTTCCTAGACGCTATAATTTTTGTTATAATCGCGCGCCCTTGAGGTTGCTATACCTTAGGGCGTGTGAAATCCACAGTCTAAGAGTGAACTATGCTTAAATTTATCGTCAAATTACACCCTGAAATCGCGATCAAGAGTAAATCTGTTCGTAAGCGTTTTACCAAGTTATTAGAAAATAACATTAAGATCGTTTTGCGTCGTGTTGACGAAAAAGTGCAGGTAAGAAACAACTGGGACAATATCTCTGTTGTTAGCTTGCTAGAATCTGAGCAAGTTCGCTTAGATATTATCGATGGCTTAAAACGCATTCCAGGTATCGTACAGTTTATTGAAGTAACAGAAACAGACTTCGACTCAATTGACGATATTTACCAAAAAGCACTTGAACTAATCGGCCACACGATTGCGGGCAAAACCTTCTGTGTGCGTTGTAAACGTTCTGGTAAGCATGATTTCACATCGAGCGATGTAGAGCGCTACGTAGGTGGTGGTTTAAACCAGCATGTTGAAGGTGCGCGCGTTAAATTATCTCACCCTGAAGTGACTGTTCGCTTAGAAGTACGTGATGATAAAGCATACATTGTTACTCAAACTCACTTAGGTATGGCGGGCTTCCCGTTGCCAACACAAGAAGATGTATTATCGCTTATGTCGGGCGGTTTTGACTCTGGTGTTGCAAGCTACCAAATGATCCGTAAAGGTGCGCGTACTCACTTCTTGTTCTTTAACTTAGGTGGTGCTGCGCACGAAATCGGTGTTAAGCAGGCGAGTTATTATATCTGGAAACAGTTCAGCTCTACTCACAAAGTGAAGTTTGTTACTGTTGATTTTGAACCTGTTGTTGCTGAGATTTTAGAGAATGTTGAAAACAGCCAAATGGGTGTTGTGCTTAAGCGTATGATGATGCGTGCCGGTAGCCAAGTTGCAGAAAAACTAGGTGTACAAGCGCTAGTGACTGGCGAAAGTATTGGTCAGGTATCAAGCCAAACATTGGCTAATCTAAGTGTGATTGACCGTGTGACGGAAACTTTAATCATTCGCCCGTTAATCCAACACGACAAGCAAGATATTATCAATATTGCGCGTCAAATCGGCACAGCAGAGATGGCAGAAAGCATGCCTGAATACTGTGGCGTCATTTCTAAAAAGCCAACGGTTAAAGCTAAAATCAAAACTATTCTTGCCGAAGAAGCTAAGTTTGACTTCGACGTGCTAAATACAGTTGTTGAAAATGCACGTGTGATGGATATTCGCGATATCGACACCGAAGCAAAAGAAGAGGTGAAAGAAGCTGAGTCTGTATCTGATTTACCTGAAGGGGCGGTTGTTGTTGATATTCGCTCACCTGAAGAAGAAGACGCAAACCCACTAGAACTTGAAGGTATTGAAGTTGTACATTTACCTTTCTTCCGCTTAGCAACTAAATTTGGTGACTTACCAAAAGATAAAGAATATTACTTATATTGTGCTAAAGGTGTGATGAGTCAGCTACAAGCGCTGATCTTGCACGAAGAAGGCTTTAGCAACGTAAAAGTGTATCGTCCGTAAAAGATACTGATAAAAGCGCGACATGTTCGCGCTTTTTTAATGCCTGAAATCATTACGAGAACTTTCCCCTTTCTCCTTGTAGCTTAACTTTTTATTTTTATCATGCTGAGCATTGCTTGATTATAGGGGGTTTTTATTCCTAACTTAGCGCCTTGCTCGCACACATAACCACAAATTGCATCAATTTCAGATTCTCGATTATGGCTGATGTCTTGTTGCATAGAAGAAAAGTTTTCAGCGGTGGCTGTCATCACAGAGTAGGCTTGATCCAGCGCCTCGCTGAGTTTTACTTTAACCCCTTGTTTATTGGCAACCAAGCAGGCCTCATTGAGTAAATTAATAATGCGCGTGCTAAATTGTGGTGCGCGTAACTGGCCATTTTTTACGTTATGAATTGCTGTTAACGGGTTAATGGCAATATTCACTAACAGTTTTTGCCATCGCAATGAGTGAATATCATCGCTCACAGAAAAATGCGGCAAGTAACTAAACTGCTGCTCAAGCTCGTTGAGCCTTTCGCTTGCAGCTGCATTACATGCGCCTAGCACACTTTCACCATTACCTGTATGGTTTACGCTATAAGGCGTTGTTTTAAAACCAGCTAAACGCGTGGTTAAAAACGCTAATCCTTGCGTATTCAAAAGCTGGGCATTAAGTTCATCAACATTACCCATGCCATTATGAGAAATAACGATTTGGCATGTTCTACTGAGATAAGGTTTTATTTGCTTAAAGGCCGCTTGAACTTGAAATGCTTTTACTGTTATTAACACCAAATCAAAGGGCGCTGTATGACCAAGCTCTTTGTGATTAATGAGATGGGCTTTGATAGGGTGTGATTTGCCATTGCTTGCTTGATAAAAACGTGTGGTCAAGGTTGGTTTTCGGGTCAGTAATGTGATGTCATGTTGTGCAGATAAAAAATGGCTAAACAATAAGCCAATCGCACCATCGCCAACAATTAAAACATTAGCCATTACGTTGCTTTCTACCTAAATGAAAACCAAGTTTTATAGCAAAATAGCTGATGGCACCAATAAAGTCAGCGATAAAGTCACCAACCGAGGCTTGACGGTAAGGCAGCATATCTTGCATAAACTCAATGGCCGCACCATATCCGGCTAACAGTAAAATTTGCACCATAAGTGGTAATTTAAATGCTTTATCCATCACCAAAGCCAGTACAAAGAAAATACCAAAATGCGCCACTTTATCTACGTGTGGGAAGAGGTTACTCACCCCTTTAATTTCTTTGGCAAACAAAATCGTAAAGCCAATAATGCTGGCTAAAAAGATAACTTGGTAAACACGCCTTGTCACAATAAACCCTAAAAATGCCGAAATTGAATGGCCAGTATATCAAACAATTTTTGCATCGCACCTGAACAAGCCGGATAAAAATAGAAAGAATCGACAAATAAGCGTTATAATTGCCAACCATAAATGAATTTAAAAAAGACTATGTTAGGAGAACCCCATGCCTTCATTTGATATTGTTTCTGAAGTAGAAATGAACGAAGCGCAGAATGCAGTAGATAATGCAAAGCGTGAACTAGAGACACGCTTTGATTTTCGTGGTGTTGATGCATCAATCGAACTAAGTGATAAAGTAATCAAGTTAAAAGCAGAAGCACCGCAACAAGTAATGCAACTTTTTGACATTCTTGCTGCGAAAATTTCAAAGCGTGGCTTAGATGTATCTAGCCTTGAGCTTAAAGATGAATCGCGTAGCGGTAAATACGTAATGCGTGACGTTGCTCTTAAGCAAGGTATCGAAAAAGACGTAGCGAAGAAAATCGTTAAGTTAATCAAAGATTCAAAAATTAAAGTACAAGCTGCTATTCAAGGTGAAGAATTACGTGTAACTGGTAAAAAGCGTGATGATTTACAAGAAGCAATGCAAGTTGTTCGTACTGCTGATTTAGGTCAACCATTCCAGTTCAAAAACTTCCGCGATTAATACTCTATGTTTTTAGCTTTAAGCTGTAAGTTTTAAGCTATAAGCCTACAAGTTTTTGAACTTTACAAGGAGCGTATTTTGAGACAAATATTAGGTTACAGAGAAAAAGATATCTTCTAGCTATTTTCAGCTAGAGGATATTTATGTCAGTAAAAAACAAAGCAATAGATCGTAATAAACACGGTAAAATAAACAGAAAATACACAGGCCCACACAGTACTTATTTTTACCAACAAACACCAAGTTTGTGGGTAAAATGATGACTAAACCAAGACTTTTATTTAAAAGCCTTGGTTTTTTTTGTTTCTAAATTAGAATGCTGGCTTTTCATTTCACTAAGGAGAATGTATTGAAAAAAGTTTTAGTGTTGGCAGGGGCTGTTATTTTATCTGGATGTGCATCAAATAAGTACTCGCAGCCAATGGTTGATGGGCCCAGCGCCAAACTTCGTTTAGCGTCTGTTCCTAGCAATAATAATTTTATCAATGTACCTGAAAAAAGTGAGTGTATTGCTAAAAAAGTAGGGTCAAATAATCACATAGCCACTCTTGGTGTTAAAGCAAACCTCGTAAGAAGTCTCAGCCGTTTAAACATGCCAGCTTATGATACAGAGCTTGGTGACTCGCATCAAAATGAAGTTTATATTCCTGCAGAAAAGCAATTTTCATTTCAATTTAATGGGGTTGGAATTACCGGCTTTTCTCCAGGTCAGAACGATTCAGGTGGTGTGCTGTACTCTTGGTGTAGAAAAATAATAACTTTCATGCCAAAAGAAGATGCTAACTATGAGGCTTTATATGATTACGTTGAGTTGCCTAATGGGAAAGAAACGTGCGGTGTAAAACTGTTTGAAATTGTACTTTCGAATGAAGGTACTTATGAAAAAGTTGAAAGCTCAAACTATAAAGTTGTTGAGAATTACTGTGATTAATATTGAGTATTTTTCTCTAATTTTATAAATGAGATTCAAAAGCCAATCAGCCATGCTGATTGGCTTTTTTACTTTAGGCTTACACCTTAGCACTTAACTTGCAGCTTGAAGCTTTAGACTTAAAACTTTGGTTTAGAAGTATAGCCGTCCATTGACTTTCCTCCCCAAAATCATCACAATAACGGCCTATTTTCGAGGTGCTTGCTGTATCTTCAGATACGTTTTATTTCAAAGGGTGAAATAGTCGCAAGATAATCGGGAAGTTGGTGCGTTTTCAGGGAGAAAACAATGCCAACACTGCCCCCGCAACGGTAATGTAGATGCCATGCATGTACAGAGTCCGGAGACCGGCCTTGAAGTAACTTACTATTCGCGTGTGCGGTGGGCACAGGCTAGGGGATATCATGCTAAATAAATCTGCGTTAGGCGTAGCGGTTGCTGCTGCGTTGTCTTTTTCTGTATCTGCTGACGAGCAATCAATCGAGCACATCACAGTTTCTGCCAATAAATTCGAACAATCAATTAATGATGTATTAGCCAGTGTTACTGTCATCGACCGCGCTGATATTGAAGCAAGCTATGTTCGTGACTTACCAAGCTTACTAGCCACTCAAGCAGGCTTTCAAATTAATGCCAATGGTGGTTTTGGGCAAAGCTCTGGTGTGTCATTACGTGGTGCAAGTTCTCGTCATACACTTATTTTAATTGATGGTGTACGCACAGGCTCTGCAACACTTGGCTATAAAAGTATTAGCAATATTCCTTTAAACAGTATTGAGCGTGTTGAAGTAATTAAAGGCTCACGTGCAGCTGTATATGGTTCTGATGCGCTAGCTGGTGTGATTAATATCATTACCCGTAAAGCACAAAACACGACCTTAGATGTTACTTTTGGCTCAGACTCTTACCAAGAGTACCAAGTAGCGACAGGTGGTCAGTTTGCAGGTGTTGATGTTGCCGTTAATGCCGGTTATGAAAAAACAGATGGTTTTGATGTTCTGCAAGGCTTAGCGCCAGATGAAGACGGCTACGAGAACAAAAACCTTGGCTTTAATCTTGGTTATCAAAATGAGCAGTTAGGTGAGTTTTTAGCGCAAGCACAATACTCAGAAGGCGAAGCAAAATACGATAGTGCTTATAGCCCTGCAGACAGCACCGTAGAAAAAGGCGAGTTCGAAAATTACCAAGCTTCACTAGGTTGGAAAAAGGCTTTCGAAAAACACAGTCATGCCATTGATATTGCCATATCAAGTGATAGCTCAGATGACTCACGCATTGATTACACGGGTGCAACGGTGGTTGATAAGTTTGAAACTGAGCGTGAGCAAATTGATTACAATGGCCAATACTTTTTCAATCAAGCACTGACTCTTAGTGGCGGTCTGAATTGGTATAAAGATGAAGTGAACACTAACTCAGGTACTTATTTAAAAGACAGCCGTGAAGTATTCGCTGCGTTTGTTGGCGCTTATTATGACGACGAACACGTGCTGGCAAACCTAACCGTTCGCCAAGATGATGATCAGCAGTTTGGTGATGAAACAACTTACACTGCAGCTGTTGGCTATCACTTAAATGACATCGCTACATTCCGCGTAAGTCAAAGCACAGGTTTTAAATCTCCAACATTTAATGACCTATATTACCCGGGCTCAGGTAACCCAGAGTTAAACCCTGAAACATCAGATAACCAAGAGCTTGGCTTATCACTCAATGTGAATGATATCAGCCTTGATATTGCGATTTTCCGCAGCGAAATCGACAACAAAATCGCTTGGGCACCAAATGCATCAGGGCAGTGGATCCCAACTAATATAAACGAAGCTCGCCATGAAGGTGTTGAATTTAGCTTTAAAAACCAAGTGTTTGGCTTTGATCACAGCTTTAACTTTACCTACCTTTCAGCTGAAGATACTGAGACAGGTCAGTCACTAACCTATGTGTCAAATCACAGTGTAAATTGGTCATTAAACAAAGCATGGGGTGATTTTGATGCTGGTATCGATATGCAATACCGTGGTGATCGTGATGGCAAGTTAACGCACTTACCATCGTATACGTTATGGAATTTAGTTGGTCACTACCAAGCGACTGACAACTTAACAGTGTCACTTCGTGTAGAAAACCTATTCGATAAAGAGTACAACGCCGTTGATGCCTATGGTACAGACCTAGATGGAGATTACATCAACGACGAATTTTATTATTACAACACGGCCGAGCGTCGCTTGTTTGTAGGTGCCCGTTATCAGTTCTAATAATAAGGAAAATTATTAGTTCTGCGTTTAAAAGCTCGCTACCTACTTAGCGGGCTTTTTTCATTTAAGTTTAGCTGCGTAATACTGTTCGAACTTTGCAAGCTTTGGGGCAATAAGAATACTGCAATAACCTTGATTTGGGTTTTCATTGTAATAGTCTTGATGGTACTGCTCTGCAGGGTAAAAGTTTGTAAGCGGACTCAGCTCGGTGACAATCGGCTCACGAATTTGCTTTTGTAAAGCATCAATCATGGCTTGAGATTCTGCTTTTTGCTGTTCATTATGATAATAAATAACACTGCGATACTGAGTGCCGACATCATTACCTTGGCGGTTTAATTGTGTGGCATCGTGTAAAGTGAAGAACATTTCAAGCAGGGTGTTATAGCTCACGATACTACTGTCAAAATCGAGCTGAACCACCTCAGCGTGACCCGTTAAGCCAGTACAAATTTGCTGATAACTAGGGTTTTCAATCTCACCGCCTGCATAGCCAGAGCTGACATTAAGCACGCCTTTCACACGTCTAAATGCGGCATCAATACACCAAAAGCAGCCGCCGCCAAAAGTGGCAATTTGTATGTTGTTATCCATATTAAACTCCCTTATCGTTTTGCTGACTATAGCCGAAAAAACAAAACGCCGTAAAGACGGCGTTTTGTATCAATAAAGTGCGTTTTAAATTTCTTCTAACGGCTTGTCTTTTGCTTGTTGTTCTAACTTGCTTTGTAAGTACTCAGGCGACTGAGTATTTCGAGCAAGTGCACTGTATGCTGCAGGTACCACGAATAAGGTAAGTAAGGTTGCAACAATAACACCAGTAAACACCACCACACCAATTACCATGCGGCTTTCTGCACCTGGGCCACTTGCAAGAACTAGCGGTACCGAGCTCATTACTGTGGTCAATGAGGTCATAATAATTGGGCGTAAACGCTGCGTAGCAGCTTGGCTAATCGCTTCGTTAAACTCAACGCCTTTATCGCGCAGTTGGTTGGCGAACTCAACAATCAAGATACCGTTTTTCGCACTTAAACCTATCAGCATTACAATACCAATTTGGCTGTAAATATTAAGAGTAAGTCCGGTGTACCACAAACCAAATAATGCTCCCACTAAACCAAGTGGCACAGTAAGCATGATCACAAATGGGTGAATAAAGCTTTCAAACTGGGCTGCAAGTACTAAGAAGGTGACTGTCAATGCCAGTATGAATACATAGGTCATTGCCGATGCGCCTTCATAGAACAGCTGCGATTCACCCTTGTAGTCAATTGCACCGTCGATGTCGTTTTCTTCTGCTGCAACTTGATTTAAGAAGTTAAGCGCTTCTTCTAGGGTATAACCATCTGCTAAGTTCGCACTTAACGTAATTGCGCGCATACGGTTATAACGGTTTAAACGCGATGCTGTGGCTTCTTCTTTTAAGCTAATTAAGCTATCAAGCGGTACTAATTCGCCACTGCGTGATTTTAAATAGATATTTGAGATATCAGTCGGATTAGCAAAGTCTTCTTTGGTGCCTTTTAAAATCACATCGTATTCTTCACCACGGTCGATAAAGGTTGTTACGCGGCGTTGGCCTAACATGGTTTCGAGTGTGCGGCCCACATCCGATACAGAAACCCCTAAATCAGCGGCTTTGTTTTTATCAATATTGATTAAAAACTGCGGGAACGTTTCTTTGTAATCGTGATCGATTCTTACCAAGCCTGGGTTTTTCTCAGCGCGCTTAATAATACGGTCTCGCCAATCGGCTAGTTGGTCGTAATCGTTACCTTGCAGTACAAATTCAATCGGGCGAGATGAACCACCGCCACCAATACCACGGCGCATAATTGCAAATGCACGCACATCGGTCACTTCAGTCATTTTGCCGCTGATTTCGTCCATTACTTCCCATGTTGAGCGCTTACGCTTATCCCAGTCGGCCATACCTATGATAGCAACACCACCTTGGCCACCCCAGCCAGGTACACGAACAAGCACTCGGCTTAATTCACCAGATTCAGAGTAAGGCATTAAACGTTCTTCAATTTTTGCCATGTTTGCAGCGTTATTTTCATAACTTGCGCCCTCAGGACCACTCATCATGATAAAGAAAGTACCGCGGTCTTCTTTTGGCGTAAGCTCTGAAGGCACTTTTTGAAACAGCATAAAGCTGGCAACACCAGCCAAAATCATAGTCAGTAGCAAGCTCCATTTACGGCTCATATTTGAAGCCAGCGAGTTACGATAGGCGTTTTCGATTTTGTTAAAGGTTCTATCCATCCACTGGCTAAACTTGCTTTCTTTTTCTGAAGCTTTCAATACTTTAGAGCAAAGCGCTGGAGAAAGTGTTAATGCCGTAATACTAGAGAAGAACACTGCAGCGCTAACTGCCATCGCAAATTCCGTGAATAGGGCACCAATACGGCCATCCATAAACACTAGCGGCACGAACACCGCAATCAGTACGAGGGTGGTGGCTATAATCGCAAAGCCAACTTCACGGGCACCACGAAATGCAGCAAGCAGTGGTGGTTCACCCAGCTCTATACGGCGGTGAATATTCTCAAGCATTACAATCGCATCATCCACTACTAAACCGATAGCAAGCACGAGTGCCAGAAGAGTTAACAAGTTGATTGAGTAACCCATAGCGAGCAAGAACATAAAGCTACCCACTAACGCCACTGGTACGGTTACAGCAGGCACTAGGGTTGCGCGAATATTGCCTAAGAATAGGTAAATAACTAATACAACCAGCGCCATTGAAATCCCAAGGGTTCTATATACTTCATCAATCGATTCTTTGATGAAAATTGATGAGTCATAGCTGTCTTGAATGGTGGTGCCTTCTGGCAGGTTTCGCTTAATTTTTTCAAGCTCAGCGCGGGCATTATCAACCACGGTTAGGGTATTGGCTTTGGCTTGCTTGACGATACCCAAACCAATCATATTACGGCCATTACCACGGAATAAGCTTTCGTCATCAGCAGCTTCTAGGTGAACATCGGCCACTTCACCTAAACGTACTAAATAGCCATCATCACCACGTTTGATCACTAAGTTTCTAAAATCTCGCTGATCTTTATAACTACGCGCGGTACGTACTGTAAAATCACGGTCGATAGATTCGATTTCACCGGCAGGTAGTTCAACGTTTTCAGTGCGTAAGGTGTTTTCAATATCGCTACTGGTAATACCGCGTGCTGCCATCGCTTTACGGTTTAACCAGATTTTCATGGCGTATTTACGCTCGCCACCCACGCGTACGTTAGAGACACCATCAACAACGGCTAATCGGTCAACAATAAAGCGCTGTGCGTAATCAGATAACTGTAATGAATCCATGGTAGTACTGTTTAGTACGAACCAGGCAATAGGGCTTTCATCACTGTTTGACTTAGAGACCTCTGGCGGGCGAACTTGCTCAGGTAAGCTATCAAGGGCACGGGCTACACGTTCGCGTACATCGTTTGATGCGGCATCAATATCGCGGCTGATATTAAACTCAATGGTGATGTTTGAGCGGCCATTTCGGCTCGACGAGTTAATACTTTTAATGCCTTCGATACCCGAAATGCGGTTTTCGAGTACTTGGGTGATTTTAGTTTCAATGATCTCTGCGCTGGCGCCGGTGTAATCAGTGCTCACACTAACAATCGGTGTTTCAATATCTGGGTATTCGCGCAGTGGTAGCATAGAAAATGCCACCAAACCAAAGGTAAGTAACAACAGGTTTATTACGATCGCAAAGACCGGGCGTTTAACGCTAGTATCAGTAATTTTCATGGTTTAGCCCTTGATACTTACTTTGCTGCCAGTACGGATCTTAATGATGCCTTCAGTCACGACTTGCTGACCATTTTCAAGGCCTTTATCAATAGCTACCCAGCCATTGTGACGACCCGCCACATGTACTTCGACTTTGTTAGCAACGCCATCTTCAATTTGGAACACGTAGTGTTTGTCTTGCTGAGGAATGACGGCTTTCTCTGGTACCATTAGCGCTTGGTTTGAGCTTAGCTCTAATGCTGTATTTAACAGCATGCCTGGGCGTAATAGGCCTTTTTCATTGATAAAGCTTGCTGTCACTTCAACGCTACGAGTGACTGAATCGATACGCGAGCTAATGTGGGTCACTTTACCGTTGAAGGTTTTTTCTGGGTAAGCATCATTTTGCGTCATCACTTTCATACCCAGTTGTAACTGCGCTAGGTATTTTTCTGGCACTTTAAAGTCGACTTTAATGATACTGATATCATCAAGGGTGGTGATGTTTGTAGTATTGCTAACATAAGTACCAATTGAAATCTCGCGCTTGCCAAGTAAGCCAGTAAACGGTGCTTTAATTGTCATTTCTGCCAGCTTGGTTTTGGCGCTCTCAAGCTGCGCCTCGGTTGCATCAACACGTGAAAGCTGCTCTTCTAGTAAAGATTTAGCCGTTGATTGTGAGCGTGATAGCTCAGTGAGACGATCAAGTTGACGGCGCTCTTCGCGTAAATTAATGCTTAGCTCTTTAACTGCTAATTCTTCTTCTTGAGACTGTAACTGAACCAGTTTTTGACCTTTACTGACTAAGTCGCCATCATTGAAAAATATATCTGTAACATAATCGTTTTGCGCACTGCGAATATAGATCGCTTGGTTAGCACGAGCACTACCTATTGCTTCTATGAGCACAGCATTTTCTTCAGATGTGACAGTGTGAGCTGTTACTTGAGTTGCAGCGCCTGAGAAGTTGCTCTGCTCACCTTGGCTCGAAGGAAGGTATAAGTAAATGCATAACCCTAGAAAAAGGGTAATAATAAAAGGGAATAGTGCCTTACCAGATTGTGTAGAGTACATCGTCGTGTTACCAGAAATTTAGTTGAGTGTAGTGTACAAAATTAGTACGTGCCACGTATGTCAGGTATCTCATAAATTTGTGCATTTAGCGTAAAAGTGAAAAGTTATGCTAATTTGTTCCTTTATTGTGACAAATTAAGAAAGGTTTAGAATGAGTAAAGCACCAAAGTGTAATTATTGTTTAACGCTCAGAAAAATAATATTGGTCACAATTGTGATGTTTATTTTTTACTTCTCTGTTTATGGATAAAAATCTTCCTGCACTAAAAGTGCGTGCTCAATCATCTCGCCATGGCAGTGAGTTTTTAATTGTTGGCGGAATTGGGTTAATCATTATTATGCTGGTTAACTTATTGAGACCCGGTGAAATTAGCATTGTTGAGATTTTTTTAGCCACAACCTGCATAGCGGCAATTTTTATTGGCTTTTTAAAAACTCAAGAACCATACTTTAGCTTAACTTTTACTCAGAATTTGCTTATTTATCATCATAAGATTGGGAATTGGCAGTTAAATCGTGCTAATTTTCATCATAGTGGTATACCAAAAGTGGAACAGGGCTTAGAATACCTTGAGTTAAATGCAGTTGGTATTAAACTCAATAACATAGATGAATTTTTAACACAGATTCACCCAAGAATTGCCGGACGATTACTTATAGAGCAACGTCATTTATTTATGCAAGTCATTCAAAAGTATTGCAAAAATGGTGATTGCCCATCAGAATGGTTAATAGAAGAGACGGACTACACGGCCCCTAGTGGTCAGATTTATAAAGGATTGATTGCCATGTTTGCCAATCGTACGCAACATTTAAGGCAGTTGACAGGATACGATTTACTATTACCTGCCAATGTTCTTGATGTTGATATTTGGCAATTCAGTGCTGATTTGAATCGTTGGAAACTGAACCCTAAAGAGTTTTTAGAGACTCGCTTACAGAAAAGTAAGCTATAGGCGGCAGTTATGTAGTAGGAAAAGACTATGAGTCAAGAACGTTCTTTTATTAAAAGCGGTCGAAACACAATTATACATAAAGATAAGAAACTCGATTTAGTGGTTGTGAATGGTGAGAACCATCCGCGCATTAAAGTTACTCAAAATGGTTTAGAGCCGTTTAAAGAAGACCTGCCAAAAAATCGTCGCGAGGCTAAAGAGCGTTATTTAGAAATGGTGTATGTATCAAGCCCAGATGTATTTGCAGAAGAAAAACGTTTGTTGTTTATCCAAGCCCTAGATGGCAGAGAATACAAAGTTGATTACAGTAAAATAGGCACCAAGCTCTTCGTACGTATCCACCAAGAAAGTTATTTATAACCCCAAGTTTGGCATTTTAATTGCTAGTTGTTAGTTTATTTGGCAGCCGGTTATTGCCGGCTTTGTATTTTAAGGTGGTATTCATGAGATTAGTGCCTCTTAGCCTAATAGCATTAACAACATTAACAGCTTGTGGTGGTGGCGGTTCGAGTGATTCGAATACAATCGCAGCGACAGTTAATGCTGGTTCAGATCAACAAATTATTGAAAAAAGTGAATTTACTGTCTCAGCTAAAGGCTCTCCTGCAGATGGTACCTTTACCTGGGAGCGTGTCAGTGGCCCCGCAGTAGAAGGTTTTCCTGCCGAAGGTGCTGAACAAACCATTACAGCTCCTGATATTAAACTTAACTCAGAACTTGTTTTAAAAGTAAATTACCAAACCGACGATGGGCAACTTGTTTCCGATCAGGTCAGTATTTTTATTACCTCGAATAATCAACTGCCAGTTGCAGTGATCACCCAAACTGCGCCAGAAGAGTTACCGTCAAAATATAATGATGTGATCACATTAAGTGGCGAAGAATCTGCTGATATAGATGAAAACGGTACAGTTGACAGTTATTTATGGACTCAACTTGATGGCCCTGATTTAACGGCTGACAACTACAACAACCAAACCATTAGCTTTACTCACCCACTACTTGAATCAAATACAGCGATGACATGGCGTTTAACTGTAACGGATGATGAAGGTGGCTCAGCAAGTACAGAGGCGTCGTTCACCTTAAACAAAACGGTTGAGGTAATTATTGCTGATGCAGGTGTTGATCAGCAGGTTATCGAGTTTGATACCGTAACCCTTGATGCCAGCAATAGTGAAATTGTGACGGCAACAAAATCATGTTTTTGGCAGCAATTAACAGGCGAAACCGTGACCTTGGCAAACCAGAACCAATGTATCACGACGTTTGTAGCCCCTGATGTTGATACCGATTCAGAGCTTAGTTTTGAAGTTACCGTGACAGACAGTAAATCGCGTAGCGACACAGATACAGTGATTATTGATATTAGCCCAAAACCACTGGGGTTAATTAACGATACCGGGATGAGTGATTGCTACAACAATTCGCAAAAAATTAACTGTGACAGCGAAGACTTCCCAAGCCAAGACGCAGATATAGGTCGTGACAGCGTCGCAAATCAGCTCGATAAAGTCGGCCTAGGTGATTTGGCATTTGATTTTACTAAGATGAATGAGTTTGCTGACGAACTTCCAGATGATGCGACTAGCTTTAGTTGCGTACGCGATAATGTAACTGGGCTTATTTGGGAAGTAAAAGAAGCAAGTTCAACATTGCCACCGGCAACCTCCGAGCGTGCAGCATCAAATCATTATACTTGGTATTTAAATGGTTCAAGCGGTGTGCAAACGGGTAGTATACAAGGGGCTGCGGGCTCTACCTGTCCAAGCACCAGTGACTGTGGCCTACAAACTTACATTAATGATGTGAACAGCAGCGACTTTTGCGGTGGTACAAACTGGCGTGTGCCAACTTACACGGAATTATTAGGGTTATTAGATTATGCCAAGCAAGGTGAGTCTACGTTACTTAACAGTGACTTCTTCCCAAATCAACCAAGTGATACTCAGTTAAGCACTGGTAGCAGTTCATTTATGCCTTATTGGACTTCGCAAACCGCGGCAGACGGTACAAGTTTATCGCAAGCTTATATTATCGATATGAGTAGTGCTAATGATTTAGCCTATCCGAAAAGTAACACCGCCTTTGTGCGCTTAGTTAGAACGCCAGGAGAGTAATATGCGAAAGTTACCATTAATTACAGCACTTACAGTTATTGCTCTTCAATCGGGTTATGCCGCTGCGCAAGTATGTTATAGCGCTGTCAATGAAACGACTCCTGATAGCCGCTTTGTTATTAACGAAGATGGCACAGTGAGCGACAGCGAAACAGGTCTAATGTGGCAACGTTGTACGTTTGGTCAAAGCTACAACGCTGAAACGGATACGTGTGAAGGTAATAGTCAGCAGCTTACTTGGGGCGAAGCTTTACGCGGGGCTGAAAATGCAACCTTTGCTGATTACAGCGATTGGCATGTGCCAAATGTTAAAGAGTTAGCCAGTATTTTAGAGCATAGTTGTGTGCAGCCTAGCATTAACGAAAACGCATTTTTATCGACTAAGCTGCAAAACTACTGGAGTAGCACTTCAGGGATCAGTCGCACTGATCTAGCTTGGGTGTATCAATTTGATAAAGGCATCAACAGTCTTCACGCAAAAACGTCCGATGTTTATTTGCGTTTAGTGCGCTACGAAAAGTAACCTTTAATAATCTTTAACCGCGCTTGCTCAAGCGCGGTTTTTATTTCTGCGCCTTTAATACCTTGCGCAATAAACTGTTGCGGGTTAACAGCTCGTGCTTGGGTGGCTGCGTTTTTGAGAGAGTCATAACAAACTACAGGCTGTTGGTGACTAACTTCTAATGTTTTGAGTACTTGCTCAAAACGTTCAGGGCGACGCCATAAATCAAGTTGATTAAAGCAAGCAAAAACGGTCTCGCTAGTCGGCTTTTCTGCACTTAAACTTGTTTGATGAGTTTGGCTAAACAGCGCTAAATCGCGCACTTCATTAGGTAAGCGTATGTTGCTAGCTATCGCTTTTATCTCATTGCTTGAAAGCGCTAAGGTAACTTGGCTGAATAATAACGCAGTGTCACTAATTTGTTTTTCATTCGCATAGGCAAAGCGAGCTTGTAAGGTACGGTAAAGCTCATCACACCATTTACTTTCAAGCTCAGGGCTAATTACATACAGACCATGGATGCTGGCAAGTACATTCAGAAACTCGCTAAATGCGCCATCACTGAGGGATTTTTCGCATTCTAACCAAACGCGTTCAGCAGTTAGCGTGTTCAGTTCACCGGCTTTAACCATCTCGGTCAATAGTGACTGGGTTTCTGGCGCAATAGTAAAACCTAGGTAATGATAACGAGCAGCAAAGCGGGCTACTCGCAATATGCGTAGAGGGTCTTCACTAAAGGCATCTGAGACATGGCGTAAGACACGATTTTCAAGATCCTGCTGGCCAGAAAATGGGTCAACTAAGCTGCCATCTTGGGCTTGTGCTATGGCGTTTACGGTGAGATCTCGACGAACTAAGTCTTGCTCTAATGTGACATCCGGCGCGAAGTCACAAATGAAGCCAGTGTAACCTTGACCTTGTTTTCGCTCGGTGCGCGCCAGCGCATATTCTTCTTTACTTTGTGGGTGTAAAAATACCGGAAAATCTTTACCAACTTGTTGATAACCTTGACTGATCAGTTGTTCTGGCGTGGCACCAACTACCACATAGTCGCGTTCTTTAACGTCACGACCAAGTAGGGCGTCTCTGACTGCGCCACCGACTAAATAAACCTGCATAAAACACCTATAATTTTACCTTTTCGCTATTTTACGTTATTTAGCCAATAAAATGTAAACAAGGTTTTAAGTAGCGATGTTTTTTGCCATTATAGACCGTGATTTTAAACGCAAGGAATAACACGGTGTATTTAAGCTATTTTGGCTTGTCAGAAAAACCCTTTTCGATTGCCCCAAATCCTGAGTATTTATTTCTTAGTGAGCGCCACAAAGAGGCATTAGCGCACCTTACCTATGGATTAGGTGAAGCGGGAGGCTTCGTATTATTAACAGGCGAAGTGGGTACAGGTAAAACAACACTAACAAGAAGCCTGCAAGAGCAGTTACCTGAAAACACGCAAGTGGCACAAATTCATAACCCAGCTTTGTCACAGCTTGAGCTGCTTGCCAGTATTTGTGACGAATTAAAGATTGAGTATGACAGCGCGAATGCGACTCTGAAGACACTTACTGATGTGATTAAAAAGCACCTTGAGGCAAATAATCAAGCGGGCGGTCATACCATTTTAATTATTGATGAAGCTCAATTACTCGCTCCTGATGTGCTAGAGCAATTGCGCCTGTTAACCAATATCGAAACAGATCATAAAAAGCTACTGCAAATTGTGTTAGTAGGGCAACCTGAACTGCAAGAGTTATTAAAACGCACTGAATTAAGGCAGCTTGCCCAGCGCATTACGGCTCGTTATCACTTATTGCCACTTACTGAAGGGCAGGTGTTTGCCTATGTTAAGCATCGTTTATTCAAAGCGGGGACAGAGCAAGCCTTGTTCTCAGGGGATGCGTTAAAAGCGATTTATCAGGTTACTCAAGGGGTGCCGAGATTAATCAATTTGTTGTGTGAGCGGTGCCTCGTTGGTGCATTTTCACAGCAAAAGCTAAGTATCGACAGTGAGCTTGTAATGCTCTCTGCTGCTGAGGCTCTTCCTCCAACCAGTATCCCTGTTGCAACAGTAACAAATAAAGAGCCGAGTTATGTTTGGCTTTACCCAGTTTCATTTTTAGCCGTATTAGGAATGGGTATTGGTTTATCCTACCTAATATAACGAGTGTTCATTTATGTCCCTATTATTAGATGCAATTAAACAGTCTGATCAGCATGCACAAACTGCTGTAGATCATGACCAAGCCGCTCTTGCGCTCAAACAACAGCAAGAATTAACGCGCTATCGCCGTTTGGCCTTTTCATTTGGCCTATTACTGGCGGCGATATTAACCCTTATGGCAGGTTTTTCGATTGGTAAATGGTTACAGCAAACTAAAGTTGCCGAGCAGCCAAAGGTTGTTAATAACAGCAATGAAGCCGCAGAAAGCGTTGCGACTGAAGTTGAGGCAAACCCTGAAACACAACAACCAACGATGCAACAGCAAGTAGCACAAAGCCAAACCCCGCAAGTGACCAATAACTCAGGGCAATCAGCTGCCATGCCACAAGGGCAAGTGCAACAATCTTTACCGCAACAAATGATGCAGCAGACTCCAGTGCAAGGTCAGCAATTTCAGTGGGTGCAAGTACCTGTCAATTCAGCCCCTGTGTATGCTAATCAAGGTTATCAAGTTCAGCCTCAGTACCAGCAGCAAGCAATATATCAAAATCAGCCAGTGTATCAATCACAGCCACAGTTTTCGCAGCCAATGCAGCAAATCAATCCGCAGCAAATGAGCAGTAATGGCATTGATTTAAGTAAATATAAGGTGCTAGGCAAGCCGCTTGATGGTCAGCCAAGTCAACCGGCTTCTCAACCATCAACAAATGATGAATTAAGAGATGTGCCAGATATATTGAAAGATGCCTTTGCTAAAGCAGTTGAAGATGTTGATAACAAACATAGTGTTGATATTACCCGTAGCACTAAAAACACGTCTTATGCAGAGCCTATTGAGCTTTTGCCAGATGCATTACAAAGCCTTATTCCTACCATAAAATATCAAGCTCACATTTATGCTTCAGAAACATCGAAGCGCTGGATTAAGTTAAATGGTCGTGAGTTATATGAAGGCGATAACATCGGCGTGTTATCAGTAATTGAAATTACCCCAGAGCAGAGCTTATTAAGTTACGATGGCTATGAGTTTACCTTAAAAGCATTACAAGACTGGCCTGAATAGCCAGTCCTGAGCTTAAGGGATTAAGGTAAAATTGAGTTCTTAAAAAAGCGGATCAGGTCGATGTTGAACTCAGTCGGCCTGACGGCGGCTTCTAAACTGTCGTGACAGCGACTATTTGCTAAGTTTATATCCTGTATTTCGGTATAGCGTGCATGTTTAGCGTTATAGAACACTTTAACTTGAGGTTTTAAAGGGCTAGTAGGGTTACTGTGAGTGACCACACCTAATTTTTGGCTTTCAAGTTTCACTAAGGTGCCGACTGGGTGAACACCGATGCACTGAATAAACTTAGTGACTAGGTCTCCGTCAAAGCTATCGGGGCAGCCATCTTTGAGTATCTTAAATGCCTTAATTGGCTCCATACCAGCTTTATAGACCCGCTCTGCGGTTAATGCATCATAAACATCAACAATCGAAGCCATACGTACGTACAAGCTAATCTCTTCAGCACTTTTACCAAATGGGTAGCCACTGCCGTCTAAGCGTTCGTGATGGAAGCCTGCTATATCAACAGCAATTCCGCTCAAGCCTGCTTGTTCTAAAATTTCTTTACTAAAACGAGCATGGTCTTGAATAGTTTGGTATTCGGCATCGGTTAATTTGCCGGGTTTATTGAGTATTTCATCGGGAATATTTATTTTTCCAATATCGTGCAGTAAAGCACCGGTCGCAAGCTCCTCAATAATGGTTTTTTCGATACCTAAGTGTTTAGCAAAGATACTAATTAAAATCGAAACATTGATTGAATGTTCAAGTAGATAAGTATCTTTGTCACGCATACGGGTGATACAAGCAAGCGCATCTTGGTTACGAAAAACCGAGTCAATAAATCCAGTCGCGAGCTCTTGAAAAGGGGCAATATCAATTTTGTTGCCATTACGAATATCGTCAAAGGCTTTACTTTGTAATGATCTTGCTTCGTTATATAAGTTATTGGCTTTAGTCATTTCTGCCGACACACTGTGAGTGGTGTGCCAAGGATCGAAAGCGGCAGCGTCTCCTACTGGTTGCGGATTGTGTTGCTGCTCAACCACTTTATTGTCACTGTCTAAGGTCAGTGTTTTGTCTGGATCGATCGCAATTTCTAATATGCCAGCTTTGATCAGCTTGTCTATACTTCCCTGTGTTTTAACCCAACCTTGGTTTTTTATACGGATCTTGCCTGTTTGTTTTGTCACGCTCTGTACAAACATGCCCGGCTTAAGTTGATTGATAGGAAGTGTTTTCAAGACCTTTACTTCTAAACGACTACAATAATATAAAATTAGCAGAAAGTTCGTGTATCAGTAAATAATAATAGTAAAAAGGAGGGGTTTTTATGGCTGTAAACAAAAAGCCCTCGACTAGCGAGGGCTTTCTCATTTAGTTATTGCAATACAACTTACTCGTCGTCTTCAACCAAGGTCATTAGTGATGTGTTACCACCTGATGCGGTTGTATCAACGCTGATTGTTTTCTCAGTCAGTAAGCGCTTGATTAGCGTGTCGTAGTACTCAGAGCTGATCACTGGCAGGATTGCACCTTTACGTTGTGCTAGCTGCTGGCTAAAGTAGCCTAAACGTGATGAACGAGCTGCAACAACCGCACCTGCAAGGTGAGG
This sequence comes from Pseudoalteromonas sp. BZK2, assembly GCF_014349195.1. Lineage (NCBI taxonomy): Bacteria > Pseudomonadati > Pseudomonadota > Gammaproteobacteria > Alteromonadales > Pseudoalteromonadaceae > Pseudoalteromonas > Pseudoalteromonas sp. BZK2. The sequence goes on from NZ_JACSOG010000007.1 coordinate 139,395, forward strand.
GTGCGCTAAGATAGCTTGTAACTGATTAGGTTTAGCAACTTGGAATACACCTTCAGCGATACCTGTAGAGATAAACTTGTCTCTGAATGCAACCGCTTCGTCAAAGAATAACTCAGAAGCGACCGTGATTACCGTGTTACCAGCAGCAAGTGCTGTGATAACCGAAATTGCCCAGAAGTTAAATGACGTACTCTTATCTGCATAACAAACCACACAACCGCGAGGCTCTAAGTGAAGTGTGTTTGACTCACCCGTTGGCCCAGGCAACACAGTGTGCTTACGCATGTGTTTTTCAAGACGGTTAAGTTGCGCACGTGCATCAGCTAGCGTTAATGCTAAGTCATCGGCAAGCTCGTCAATAATTTCTACAGTCGCTACTTTTGCAAGTAATTGACGTACAGCAGAAACTCGGTCATTTAGTGGTGTCGCACGCCAGATCTTCTCATCGCGTAATGAGTTATCCATTAGCTTAGCAACTTGCTCAGCTGCACCTGAATAGTGGTGAGTATCTAACTCATCAGGTGTTAGGTTAGTCATTTGTACGTTATCTGGTGATGCTTTTTCTTTCACTAGACGTTGTAGGTAGTTAGGGCCACCCGCTTTAGGACCAGTACCAGATAAACCACGGCCACCGAAAGGTTGTACGCCAACAATCGCACCGATCATATTACGGTTGATGTAAACGTTACCCGCACGTGACATTTTCGCTAGGTACTCACAGCGCTCTTCGATACGTGAATGCACACCCATCGTTAAGCCAAAGCCAGTGCCATTGATTTGGTCAATCACGTTATCAAGCTCTGTGCCTTTAAAGCGGATGATATGTACACAAGGACCAAATACTTCGCGCTTAAGTACAGATAAATCTTTGATTTCGTATAAACGAGGCGCAAAGAAGTAAGCACCATTTTCACTGTTATCAGGAATAGCACACTCATAGTGAAGTGTTGCATTACCTTTTAAGTATTCAACGTGGTCACTTAAGTTTTTAAGTGCTTTTTCGTCGATAACTGGGCCGATATCTGTTGAAAGTAATGAAGGGTCGCCAACGTGAAGTTCTTTTAAAGCGCCTTTGATCATCTCAATGATGCCATCGGCAACGTCTTCTTGTAAGAATAATACACGTAGTGCAGAACAGCGTTGACCAGCACTTTGGAAACCTGAACTGATTACATCATCAACAACTTGCTCTGGTAGAGCAGTTGAGTCAACGATCATACAGTTTTGACCACCCGTTTCAGCAATAAGCGGTACTTGAATATCATTACGCGCAGCCAATGTTTGCGAAATAACAGTACCGGTTTCTGTAGAACCTGTGAACATAACTGCTTGAATACGCTCATCAGGAACGATGGTTTTACCTACTTCGCTACCACGAGCAATAACAGGTTGTACAACGTGCTCTGGTAAGCCAACAGATAGCATAAGTTCAATGGTACGAAGTGCAATTAAGCTTGTTTGCTCAGCAGGTTTAGCAATAACTGTGTTACCTGTCACGATTGCCGCAGCAACTTGACCTAGGAAGATTGCAAGTGGGAAGTTCCATGGGCTGATACATAAGATCACACCACGTGCTTCAAAACGCTCGTCTTCAGAAAGTTCCTCTGCGCGTGCAGCGTAGTAGCGGCAGAAATCCACTGCTTCACGAACTTCATCGATACCATCTTGAGTTACTTTACCCGCTTCTTTGATACACAGTGCCACTAACTCATCGTGGTGACGCTCTAAGATATCAGCAACACGGCGTAATAAGTTTGCGCGCTCTTTTACTGGCGTTTGTGACCATGACTCAAATGCTTTTTCTGCATTTTCTAAAAGTGCAGTCATTTCGTCTGAAGATTGTAGCTTCACATGACCAATGATTTCTTTGTGATTCGCAGGGTTCTTCACCGGAAGAGAGCCTTCTGGCACATCGCTTAATTCAATGCGGTGCTCAGCAAACCAGGTATCAAGGTTTTCTTTAAATGGTGTGATTACATTGATATCAGTTAAGTCCATGCCTTTTGAATTAGCACGTTCTTCACCGTATAAATCAATTGGCATCTTAATTTGCGTGTTGTACTTGTTACGTAAACCTTGCAGTGTTTCTACAGGGTCAGGTAACAGTGATTCAACAGGCTTAGTGGTATCAACAATCGCATTTACGAATGATGAGTTAGCACCGTTTTCTAATAAACGACGTACTAAGTAGGCAAGTAAGTCTTCATGTTGACCTACAGGCGCGTAAACACGACATTGAATTTTTTCTTGGCTTACGATTTGGTCGAATAACGACTCACCCATACCGTGTAGGCGTTGGAATTCAAAACCTTCGTTGTCACCTTTTGCAACTTCTAAAATAGTTGCCGCAGTGTAGGCGTTGTGTGTAGCAAATTGCGGGTACAGTACATCACGTGCTTCAAGTAGTTTAATAGCACAGGCTTTGTAAGAAACGTCTGTGGTCGCTTTACGCGTGAATACCGGGTAGTGATCTAAACCATCTTGTTGAGTGGTTTTGATTTCTGTATCCCAGTATGCGCCTTTTACCAGACGAACCATTAGTTTACGACCAACGCGACGAGCTAGCTCTGCAACCCATTCAACCACAAAAATAGCGCGTTTTTGGTATGCTTGAACTGCTAAACCAAAGCCGTTCCAGTTGCCTAAATCGTCATCACTGAATACCGCTTCAATAACATCTAAAGAGATATCTAAGCGGTCAGCTTCTTCAGCATCAACAGTAAAGCCGATATCGTAGCTTTTCGCTGCAAGTGCAAGTTCTTTTAACTTAGGTACGATTTCAGCAATAACACGTTCACGATGTGTGAACTCATAGCGTGGGTGAATCGCAGAAATTTTAACTGAGATACCAGGGCTCTTGATTGGACCACGGCCATTTGCTGCTTTACCAATTGCATGGATAGCTGTCATGTAGCTGTTGAAGTAACGCTCTGCATCTTTCATTGTGCGTGCGCCTTCACCTAGCATATCGTATGAGTATACGTAGCCTTTTTGCTCTTTATCGGCTGCACGTTCAATCGCTTCGTTGATAGTACGACCCATAACGAATTGCTTACCCATGATCTTCATCGCGAAGTTCACAGATTTACGAATAACAGGTTCACCTAAACGACCAATTGTTTTTTTAAGAACACCGAATTGCTGCTCTTTTGATTTGTCGCTGTAGTTAACCATTTTACCGGTTACTAACAGACCCCAAGAAGAGGCGTTTACAAATAAAGAATCGCTGCTACCTAAATGCGAGCTCCAGTCACCTTTAGCAAGTTTGTCACGAATTAGTGACTCTTGCGTTGCTTTATCTGGAACACGTAATAGTGCTTCTGCAAGACACATTAATACAACGCCTTCTTCACTCGAAAGTGAGAATTCATTTAGTAATGCATCTACACCGCTTTGACCATCCTGATCGCGACGGATATTTAAAACCATTTGACGAGCACGTTCCCACGCTCGGCTACGCGCTTTCACGCCTACTTCAGCCAAAGGCAAAATATGATCAATAACCGCATTTTCGTCAATACGGTAGAAATCACGGATCTTTTGTCTAATTGGACATTCAGTTGTCAAATCGCCATTAAATAGCATATGTAACCCTCTGGTATGTGGAGTCTAGAAATGAACTTATTGCATTTCTTACCATTGATATAATTCGTGCATTCTAATTAAAATCCAGCAGAATATGCTGGTTAAATTTTTCGATTTACGATAATTTACAGGGCATACCGTTAACTTAGCCGCATAAAATTCTGTTATGACCAGTCCGAATAGATTACGCATGTTAGATCGCATCGATTTAGCAATTTTAGACGCTCTGCAAAAAAATGGCAGAATATCGAACGTAAACCTCGCAAAACAGGTAAATCTGAGCCCAAGCCCGTGTCTAGATCGTGTAAAACGTTTAGAGCAAGAAGGCTACATCGAAGGCTATTACGCAAAGCTTAGCGAAGCAAAACTTAACCAGAGCTTGTTAGCACATGTACAGGTATCATTGGTGACCTCGAATACATCGGTATTTAAAGTGTTTCGCGAATATATATTGAATATTCCGCAAGTGGTTGAATGCGACATGGTCGCTGGTGGCTATGACTACCTATTAAAAGTACGGGTCTCAGATATGGATGAATATCGCCAAGTACTGGGTGATTTAGTTGATATTCCCGGAGTGGGTACGCATCACACCTATATGGTGATCGAAAAAATAAAACAGGACACAGGCCTTAGATTCGATATTTAACGTAAGGAAACCGAGTGGTTTCCTATCTTTCTGTAGCACTGAACGAACGGCGCTACAGTTTATACAACTAACCTAATTGATGTTAATTTTTGATAGTTTTGCTTTGAGTGTTGCCAGCATCGAATCGACAGAACTGTCTTCCTGATTAAGCCCTTCCATGAGCGTCATAAAGTAAATATCAATAATGATATCTGCATCTAAAGGGGTTGCTTCATTGTCATTGATCAGGCGCTTTTTGAATGCTTTAAGCTGCGGTTCAAGCTCGTTCTGTTGCCACATAATTTCTTTAAATAACTCTCGGCTAAACTCCTTTTTTGCAAGGTAAAACTCATAAAGAAAACAAGCGTAATGGTACATTCTATCTGTCGCTGTAGTACTCGAATCTGAATGTTTAGCGCGGCTTAGAATATCTTCTAGTTCACTCTCAAAACTGTATTTAAGAATCTCAACTTTAGTCGCAAAGTGACTAAATACTGTGCCATTGGCGACATTAGCTGCTCTTGCAATATCTCGTGTGCTGGTCTGGTGGTAGCCGAGCTCTGAAAAAAGCTGCCATGAGGCTGTAAGTATCTGTTGTTTTGTTTGCTCTTTTTTGGTCACTGAACACTCCAATTTTTATGCTATTTAACCAGAAATTAAAAAAAACTCAATCAAAGGTGTTGCAAATTGAGCGCGCTCAATATTAAAATGAGCGCGCTCAATTGAATGGATGGTTGCACTATGAATAAATTAAAACGCTTAATTGGTTATGTATTATTCGTACCTGGTATTTGCTTTTATAGCTTTATCTTAGGCCCTCTGCTTATTGCAGTGCTATTGCCTGGAGGCTTGATATTGTTATTGCTTATCTTAGGTTACAAAGAGGGGTTTTTAGTGTTAAAGCAAGAAGTGTTTAATACTCTTAGACAAAAATGCTCTTGAGTAAAAAGTGGATAAGTTTAAAAAATAACCCCTGCAAAATGCAGGGGTTATTTTTGTCAAAATGGGGAGGAGGTTTATGCCCAGCCGTCGTAACGTTTACGACGAGATAACACCACGGTTAGGATAATACCAAGTAGTAAGCCGATGAACGCAATTGCGCCGCCATAAGTTAATAACTGACGTTTCTCTTTGGCACTGGCTGTTTGCTTAGCATTACGCTCAGACTCAATAGTACTTTTAAGTGCTTCAATTTGCTTGCTAAGCGCTAGGTTTTGCTCTGTTAGTGATTTGTTCTGCTCTTGTAGTTGTGGTAGTTCAATTTCAGCTTGGCGAAGCTGTTCTTGCATTACCGTCATGTCGTTATTCAGCGCTTGAAACTGTTGTTGAATACCTGCATTTTCAGTAACAAATTTTGACTCTACCCAACCTTCACGATCTTTATCATCACGAATTTTAAAGTAGCCGTTATCTTCACCCGACAATAACACTATTTGTGTGCCTGCATCGACTGAACCTAAAATGCGGTAGTTTTTGCTTGGACCTGAGTGCATAAAGGTGTACAGGTTATCGACTATGTAGGCGGTGTTTTGGCTGTCGCTGCTTGGTGCTTCTTCTGCGTAGCTAATAAAAGAGGTGGCCGCAAGGAGCAACCCAAAAATACACTGTTTTAACATCAATCTACCTTGTTAATGTGATCTTGCCTAGAAGTGGCTAAATTTATAATTTCTTTATGTATAGAGATAGTAGGGATTTCAACTATTAATAGCAAGGCTGATATTGTAATCCGTGCGTGGGCTTAACCGCAAAAAACAGGAAAAAATTTGCATTAACAGTCTGCTTTGTTTATTTTGATCACTTATTTATTTTAAATGTACTCCGCAAAGCGAATGGATACTGAGATAGAACTGAAGTTTTTGGTGTCAGATGCCGTTGTTCCACTGATCCCCGCATTAATTACCCAATTTGCAAAAACCGTTACCAATAAACCGTCACGCAACTTACAAAATGCTTATTACGATACGCCAAGCCGAGAATTACGTGCTTTAGATATTGGCCTTCGTACTCGCTGTTGTGATGGTGAGTGTGAGCAAACCATCAAGCTTGCTGGCGAAGTGGTTGGTGGCTTACATCAGCGCCCTGAATACAATTTGCCACTGTCAGGTAACCGCCCTGATTTACTTGCATTTGATGCTTCTATTTGGCCGCATGGTATGCAAGTGCCTGCCATCGCAGAAAACCTATACCCAATTTTTAGCACTAACTTTATACGCCGTACTTGGTTACTCGAAACCGAAAATGGCGCAAAAATTGAAGTGGTATTAGATAAAGGTGAAGTGGCGGCATCGGGCCAAGTTGAGCCAATCTCTGAACTTGAAATCGAACTGATTGAAGGTAGTCGCAATGAGTTGTTTGCTTTGGCAGATAAACTGGTAAGTGAAAGCCATGTTCGCTTAGGGCTTTATTCTAAAGCTGCTCGAGGTTATCGTCTTGCAGATGACAAACCATTAAAAGCAAGTAAATCAATTGGTTTTGTACCACTAAAACGTGGTGCAACCCAAGAACAAGCCTTAGTAGAAAGTATTAACTACGCGATTCGCTTTGTACAAAAACATGAAGCCTGCTACTTCATAAAACCAAGCTTAAAAACCCTTAAGCGTGTCACCGACGGTATTCGTTTAATTCGCCATACATTTTGGCTGTTTGACGATATTGTTAGTAAAGACGATACCGACTCATTACGTACAGAATTAAAGTGGTTATTAAGCGAATTAGCATGGGTTGAAAATGCTATTCAGCTAAAAACCTACACATCTAAGCGCCACGCGTACTACAAAAAAATCAACAGTGCGCCTGAGCTCACTCAAGTTATTAATGACTTAAAAGAGTTGCAGCCAAGCATTGAAGATATCGAAAAACTTTTCCATAGCACCCGATACAATCGCTTATTATTACAATTAACAACATGGTTGATTGAAAAACAATGGCGTAAGTCATGGGGGCAAACTGAGTTTCAAGCTGCTGAAAAACCTGTTGCCGATATTGCTAAGCGTTTATTTGCTAAAGATTGGCACGATATGCACGAACTTATTCCTGAGCAGCAAGTGTTTACAGATAAAGACTATTTGGCACTGCGCACCCGCCTTGAAAACTCATTACTCAGCGGCAACTGCTTAGGCGCTTTGTTCGATAAAGAAGATCGAAACGAGTTTCGTATGCCGTGGGTTGATATCTCTCATGGTATTTATGAGTTAAGCACCCTTGAGTACTTAAAGCAGTTATGTGCAGGGCAAGACGACTTAGAGCTAACAAAAATTCAATCATGGCTTGATCAAAAGTCAGAGTTTTTGGTCAGTGCAATGGAGCAAAGTCGCCACGCGTCATTTAATACAGACCCTTATTGGTTTTAAATAAATGCGCTTGTGCCTATGGATAGGGTTAGCATGTTTGAGTCTCTCGGCAGTGGCTAACCCTATTGAATGGCAAACCTACAAACAGCAAGACGATATAAAGGTTAGCTATAAAAAGCACGAAACTGGCATTATAGAAATTAATGCTTCTGTGCTGGTAAAAAATGCTAAGGCCAGTGACTTTATGGCGCTGTTAAGTGATACCGACAACGCGCCCAATTGGCTCGAAAATGTTAAAAGCGTGACTTTAATGGAGCGCTTAAGCCCCTCAGAAACCCTTGTTTACACTCACTTTAATTCGCCTTGGCCGGTGTTAGATCGCGATTTGGTGAGTTACTCTTGTTATCATGCCTTAGGTGAACATAAAACAGAGCTAAAAATTATCAGTCAGCCATACGCTAAAGCAGAAGTCTCTGGGGTTGTGCGTATTAAAGAGCTCAGGGCTTATTGGCGTTTAGAAGAGCAGCAAAGTAATTTATTGGTAAGCCATCAGGCCTATGCTGATCCGGGTGGCTCAATCCCGCATTGGTTGAGCAATAAGGTATCGCTAAAGAGCGTTTATAAAACGCTACAAGCACTGACAGAGCAATTAACCAATAATCAGTTCTCGCGAGATAACTTAATAAGTCAGTTAGGTTCGTGTTCATAAAAAAAGCGCCAAAAGGCGCTTTTTTCATTTTATCTAACCTATTACAGGCCAGCAGCTGCGCGAAGTGCGTCTGCTTTGTCTGTACGCTCCCAAGGGAACTCATCACGACCGAAGTGACCGTATGCCGCAGTCGGTTGATAGATAGGACGCTCAAGATCAAGCATTTGGATTAAGCCGTAAGGACGTAGGTCGAAGTGCTCACGTACTAATTCGATTAGACGCGCTTCTTCTAATTTACCTGTTCCAAATGTCTCGATGCTGATAGATGTTGGCTCTGCAACACCGATAGCGTAAGAAACTTGTAGCTCACATTTGTCAGCAAGGCCTGCAGCAACCACGTTTTTAGCAACGTAACGAGCAGCATATGCAGCTGAACGGTCAACTTTTGATGGATCTTTACCTGAGAAAGCACCACCACCGTGACGAGCCATACCACCGTATGTATCAACGATGATTTTACGACCTGTAAGACCACAATCACCCATTGGGCCACCGATTACGAAACGGCCAGTTGGGTTAATGAAGAACTTAGTTGCGCTAGAGATAAGCTCAGCTGGAAGAACTGGCTTAATGATAGTTTCCATTACCGCTTCAACTAAGTCGTTTTGTGAGATTGAATCACAGTGTTGAGTTGAAAGAACAACTGCATCAATACCAACTGGCTTGCCATTTTCGTATGCAAACGTTACTTGAGATTTTGCATCTGGGCGTAACCAGTTAAGCTCACCGCTTTTACGAACTTCAGCTTGGCGCTGAACAAGACGGTGCGAATAAGTGATTGGCGCAGGCATTAAAACGTCAGTTTCATTACATGCGTAACCGAACATTAGACCTTGGTCACCAGCGCCTTGCTCTTCAGGGCGAGCACGGTCAACACCTTGGTTGATGTCTGGAGATTGTTTACCGATAGTGTTTAGGATTGCACAAGAGTCAGCATCGAAACCCATGTCTGAGTGCGTGTAACCGATTTCACGTACTGTTTTACGTGTGATTTCTTCGATATCAACCCAAGCGCTAGTTGTGATTTCACCACCAACCATCACCATACCGGTTTTAACGTAAGTCTCACATGCAACACGGGCATGAGAATCTTGCTCAAGGATAGCATCTAGAACCGCGTCAGAGATTTGGTCCGCGATTTTATCCGGATGACCTTCAGAAACAGATTCAGAAGTAAATAAATGTTTTGCCATTGTATTTCTGCTCACAAATATTGCGCTTCACAAACGTCGGTAATAGCGCTAAAAAATTAAGGGGCGTATTTTATCTAAAACAAATATGTTTGCATAGTAATTTTACGCCTAGACGTCTATTTAAAATTACTAATAACGTATTGTTCTTAACAAACGCCCATAATTGGTGCATTTAATGCGGATTTTTAATTGCACTGTACCCTTACAATAAGTAAGAATGGGGCTTCATAAACAACCAGCGCAAATACATAAAGGTAGGAGAATTCATGCCATCACGCAAAGAACTTGCAAATGCTATTCGCGTCTTATCAATGGACGCAGTACAACAGGCCAAATCTGGTCACCCTGGCGCCCCTATGGGCATGGCAGATATCGCAGAAGTACTATGGCGCGATTATCTAAAGCACAATCCAACGAATCCAGAGTGGGCAGACCGAGATCGATTTATTCTTTCTAACGGCCACGGTTCAATGCTGATCTATTCTCTACTGCACTTAAGTGGCTATGACTTACCACTAGAGGAAATTAAAAACTTCCGTCAAATGCACTCAAAAACACCAGGTCACCCAGAGTATGGATATGCACCAGGTATTGAGACTACTACGGGTCCATTAGGTCAAGGGATCACAAATGCAGTGGGCATGGCAATTGCCGAAAAAGCGCTAGCTGCACAGTTTAACCGTGAAGGCCACGATATTGTTGATCACTTCACGTATGCATTCATGGGCGATGGCTGTTTAATGGAAGGTATTTCACACGAAGCCTGTTCATTAGCCGGTACATTAGGCCTAGGTAAACTAGTTGCGTTTTGGGATGACAACGGCATCTCAATTGATGGTGAAGTAGAAGGTTGGTTCAGCGATGACACACCAGCGCGCTTCAAAGCATACGGCTGGCACGTAGTAAGCGATGTTGATGGTCATAACCCTGATGCAATTCGCGCCGCTATCGAAGAAGCGCGTAGCATCACTGATAAGCCATCATTAATTTGTTGTAAAACAGTGATTGGTTACGGTTCACCTAACAAATCAGGCAGCCATGATTGTCACGGTGCACCACTAGGTGAAGACGAAATTAAAGCATCTCGTGAATTCCTAGGTTGGACTGGCGATGCATTTGAAATCCCAGCTGATATCTACAGCGAGTGGGATGGCAAAGAAAAAGGTAAGCAACTAGAAGCAAGCTGGGACGAAAAGTTTGCAGCTTATGAAAGTGCACACCCTGAACTTGCTGCTGAATTTAAACGCCGTACAAATGGTGAGTTACCAGCTGATTGGGCTGAAAAGTCACAAGCTTACATCGAAGAGCTACAAGCAAACCCAGCAAACCCAGCAACACGTAAAGCATCACAAAATGCATTAAACGCGTTTGGTCCGTTACTACCAGAATTCATGGGTGGCTCTGCTGACCTTGCGGGTTCTAACTTAACACTTTGGGACGGCTCAAAAGGCCTAGAAGCTAACGATGCTAGCGGTAACTACATTTTCTACGGTGTACGTGAATTTGGTATGTCAGCGATTATGAATGGTATTGCATTACATAAAGGCTTTATTCCTTACGGTGCTACATTCTTAATGTTCATGGAATACGCACGTAACGCAGTACGTATGGCCGCATTAATGAAGCAGCCAAGCATCTTCGTTTACACGCATGATTCGATTGGTTTAGGTGAAGATGGTCCAACGCACCAACCGGTAGAGCAAATCGCAAGCATGCGATTAACGCCTAATCTAGTGAACTGGCGCCCATGTGACCAAGTTGAGTCTGCGATTGCATGGCAACAAGCTATTGAGCGTAAAGACGGCCCAACGTCACTGATTTTCACTCGCCAAGGCCTAGAGCAACAAACGCGTACTGCACAGCAGTTAGCCGATGTGAAAAAAGGTGGTTACGTACTTAGCTGTGACGGTGAGCCTGAGCTTATCCTTATTGCAACAGGTTCTGAAGTACAGCTTGCACAAGATGCTGCTGCAGAACTTCGTTCACAAGGTAAAAAAGTACGTGTGGTATCTATGCCTTCAACTGATTTATTTGATGAGCAAGACGCTGCGTATAAAGAAAGCGTACTACCAGCAAGCGTAACACGCCGCGTAGCAATCGAAGCGGGCATCGCAGACTACTGGTACAAATATGTAGGCCTAAACGGCGCAGTAGTTGGTATGACGACTTTCGGTGAGTCAGCACCTGCAGGCGAGCTATTCAAGCACTTTGGTTTCACTGTTGAAAACATCGTAAACAAAGCAAACGCTTTGTTCTAAGCTTAAGCCGCTAAAATTTAAAAGCCCGCCCTGTAAAACCACAGCGCGGGCTTTTTTGTGTTTGACTGGTAGGTTGGGTAGAACGGAGTGAAACCCAACGGTTTTAGCTCTCAGCCGTCAGCCATCAGCTTTAAAAACCCCTCACCGTAGGCGTGAAATTTATTTCGCGTGAAAAGTTATGCTTTTTGGTTGAATACCAGAAGTCAGATTTTGCCTTGTTAGTTAATTGAAAGGGCTTCATTTTCTTTCTTCGTTATCTAACTCATTGATAAACGAATCAAGTTCATAATCCGCAACTCCACTATTTTCACCTTCAACAAGTAATTGGCGTAAAATGTTCATGTTTGTTTCTTGGCTTTCAAGTAAACGTAAAGCGGAGCGTATGACTTCACTCGCTGATCCATAGCGACCACTTTGAATTTGATTTGCTATAAAACTGTCAAAATGGTCACCCAAAGTAATGCTAGTGTTTTTAGCCATGATATGGCTCTTAATACCAATAGATACCTATTTGTGGTATCTATTGAACTTGGATGCAAGGTGTGTAACAAAGCGTTCAAGCCATATTTTTGAACTTAAACTAAAGCAATAATATTGAGATTCTCGCGCTAAAGCACGATCTACCACAATTGCACGAGCTGCTCAAAACTGACAGCTTACAGCTAACCCGACTTGATTATTTCTCACTCAGTCCCCCTTGAATGCTAAACCGACAACTGGCACTGTCTGTAGCTTAATAACAAAACAACAGGAGTGAGGATGTCTCAGTTTGATAATGTAAGTGTGCTGAAAAAAGCCAATGTGTATTTTGACGGTAAAGTGTCTAGCCGTACTGTGGTATTTGCTGATGGCAGCACGAAAACGTTAGGCTTTATGCAACCGGGTGAGTTTGAATTTGCTACGAGTAAAAAAGAGTTGATGGAGCTTAACGGTGGCAGTTGGCAAGTGCTATTACCCGGTGAGAGCGAATGGCAAACAATGCAAGCTGGAGAGTCATTTACCGTTGATGCAAATGTTACCTTTCTAGTAAAGGTCAGCGAATTTGCTGATTACTGTTGCTCGTATAGTTAATGAGCAGTTGTTAACCTCTCTGAAAAGCCCGTGTTCTGCGGGCTTTTGCATATTTTATCCGCAACGCATGATCTAAATCATCTGTGGTTACAATCAATTACTAATTATCTGCAATTTTCGCTTGTGTTAATTCAATTCGCCCCCAATACTAACTGTGAGGTAACAAGAAAAAAGGATACCCTATGAAGATTAATATTTCTGGTCATCATGTTGACGTTACTGAGGCTGTTAGAGCTCATATCAACGAGAAGTTCTCGAAAATTGCTAGCCATTTTCCATCATTAATATCACTCGATATTATTCTTTCAAAAGAACATAATAAGTATCAGGCTGAGATTAGTACAACCTATGAAGGCGCACGTTTATCAGTAAAAGCTGAAGATGATGTGATGTACCCAGCTATCGCAGGTGCTGCTAAAAAACTAGATGCATCACTTAAACATCGTAAAGGGCAAATGAAAGCCAAACTACACGAAAAGCCGGTAAGTACTACACCGGAAATTGCCCACGAAATCATTCAGGAAATGAACCTGAGCTAATTACAGAGCGCTAGCCTAAGCGGCTAGACTTAAAACTAAATCTGAAAAAGCCAACCGTTGCGAAACGCTTGGCTTTTTTGGTTTTAATATTTAACTATCAGCCGTCAGCCGTCAGCCGTCAGCTGTCAGATTTAAATTCAAAAGTTAGCGAGTTGCTAGGGGAAAGAGTAAAGTTTGCGAGTTAGAGACGTAGGAGGCGTTTTAACGCCGAACAAAAATGGAGATATTAGATATCAGTCGTTAGAAGTCAGATTTAAAAAACAACGGCTTGACACAAGTGGTAGGCAGTCTAGTGTTGGTAACTTGGTAACTTGGTAACTTGGTAACTTGGTAACTTGGTAACTTGGTAACTTGGTAACTTGGTAACTTGGTAACTTGGTAACTTGGTAACTTG